>JAISEK010000140.1 GCA_031264145.1 Deltaproteobacteria bacterium | reverse complement strand
CCGCCCCGGCCCGGGCGTGGGGGGCAGCGCCCAGGGCCCCGCCGGCCGGCGGGCCGGCCGCGGGGGCCGGCGGCTTGGCCGGGACCGTCTTGCGGGCCCGGCGGGTCCCCGGGGCCGGGCCGGCCGGGGCCGTCCCCCCGGCCGGCGGGCCGGCCGCGGCCGTCCTGGGCGGGGCGGCCGGCGCGTAGGCCCCCTCGTCGTAGGCCCCCCCGTCGTAGCCGTCGGCGGCCTGGACCGGCGCGTAGGCCCCCTCGTCATAGGGCCCATAGCCGTCCGACGTCTGGACCGTGACGGCCTGGGTGGCCGCCGGCCTGGCCGGCTGTCGTGCCGGTCCGGCCGGGGCGGCCGGGGCGGCCGGGGCGGCCGGTCGCGTCGGTTGGACGGGCTGTATGGGCTGGACGGATTGGGCAGGTTGTGCGGGTTGGGCGGGCCCGGCCGGGGCCGGGGCGGCAGGCCTGGGGGCCTGTCTCGGGGCCGGCCGGACCGGGCCGGTCTGGGTCTGGGTCTGGGCCTGGGGCTGGACGCCGGCCCCGGCCGGGGCGGCAGGCCCGGCGGCGGGCTCCCCCTGGGCCCCGTCGTAGTCGTCGTAGCCGTCCCCGTCGTAGCCGGCCTCGGCCTCGTCGAGGCCCTCCGCCTGGCGGGACACCGGGTCGAGGTACCAGCGGATCTCGTCGGTCTCGTTGAGCCGGTAGATGGTCTCCAGCGTGCGGGCCGACAGGAAGTGGATGTTGTTGGTCCCGTCCCTGACCAGCGGGGTGAAGCGCAGGACGGGGACGCTCTCGTCGGCGAACGTGAGCCGGACCGGGAAATGGCAGGGCAGGAAGCCGCCCCGGTGGCACAGGTTGGACAGGCCCACGAAGGACAGGGCGTGGGCCCCGCCCGCCTGGCCCTGTCCCTTGCCGGCCTTGCCGAAGAGGCCCTGCGCCGAGACGTCCATCCCGAACATCTCGTCGAACCTCACCTGGTCCGTCTCGATGTCGTAGAGGGCCGCCACGCAGCGCTGCTTGGTCTGGTACGGGAACTTCTCCCGGCCATCGACCACGATCTTCGCGGTCGGCACCCACTCGGGCGCCCCGTCCCTCCTCCACCAGACCGCGGACGGCTGCGCGTCGGAGCCGGGCCGGTAGGCGTCGTCGTAGTAGAGGCAGTGGCGGTCCGGGGCCAGGGCCACCAGGACCACGTCCAGGTACCGCCGGGGCACGAGCACCTGGCGGCCGGCCTGGTCGCTCATGGCCATGGTCAGCCGCTCCTTGCTGCCCCCGGACTTGATCCAGAACTCCTTGCCGTTGAAGGACATGAAGGCCCGGCTGACCCCCAGGTCGGCGACCGTCGCGCCCATGGTCTCGACCATGTGCCTCGGGGCCGGCAGCGGCGGCCCCGGGAGACCGGCGGCCCGGCGCTCGGCCACCTGGCCATACTGTTGCTGTTGCTGTTGCATCGTCATCTCGATCCTTTCCCCGCCGTGTACGACAGGTCCTCGTGTTTGACCACGCCCATGCCTAGCAGGCGCAGCTTGTCGGCCAGCCCCTCGAAGTCGTCCCGGGGGCGGCCCTCGTTCTCCAGCTCGTCGGCGGCCCAGGCCAGGGCCTCCTTCCTGAGCGGGCTCCTCTGGAGGAGGAGGCAGTCCGCCAGGGGCAGGCCGTCCTCCACCGCCTCGCGCATCCGGCCGAGCATGACCCGGCAGGCCGTCTCGGCGTCCTGGAGGGTCACGGTCGTCCTGTACGTCCTGGAGACCGTGCCCAGCCCCCCCTCCAGGCGGACCGACTCGGCCCCCCTGGCCGCCAGGAGGGCGAGGATGGCCTCCTTGGCCTCCCTCTCCGGCCCGGCCTTTATCCTGTCGGCGGCCCGCTCGCAGGCCAGCCGCCTGTCCCTGGCCTCGGCGTACGCCCTGACCTGTTCGGCCAGGCCGTCCCCGGCCGTCCCCATCGCCTCTATGGTCATGCCCTTCCTCCCGTGAGCGCCTTGAAGGCGTCGGCCATGCAGTTCGCCCGGGTGGCCCTCCCGTCCAGGCCCTCCTGGAACCGCCGCTCCTCGGCGGTCGCGAAGACGTGGAACGCCCTTACCTCGGCCGCCGCCTGCCAGCGGGAGCTGAGCCTCTCCAGGGCCTGGAGATAGACGTGCGTCCCGCTCAGCATCGGCCCGTTGAATATCATCTTGTCGGCCCGGGACAGCTCGGTCCCGTAGGCCGTGGTCATGGCGTGGACCACCAGCGCGCGCGGGTCGGCCTCATCCTGGAAGGCCCGGAAGATCCTGTCCCGCCTCTGCCCCGTGACCGAGCCGTCCACCCTCTCCACCGTCAGGCCCCGGCCCCGCAGATGCCGGACCAGGGCCTCGTTGACGCCCACGTAGGTCCCGAAGATGACCGTCTTGCCGGGCCCGTCGGCCACGATCCGGCGGATGGCCTCCAGCCGCGGGCCGGCGTCCAGCCTGGCCACGGCCCCGTCGGCGGCCTTGACGTGCCCCAGGGAGATCTGGAAGAGCTTCTGGACCAGGCTGGCCTTGCGGTCCCCCCTGATCTCCTGGCCGCCCTCCAGCCAGGCCCGGCCCGTGTCCCGCAGCTCGCCGATGGCGTCCCGCTGGGCCCCCGTCAGCCCGACCATGACCGTCTCCGTCCTGAGCCCGGGGATGTCGGGGATGACGTCCTCCTTGGCGTAGCGGATCTGGGGCTGGAGGGTCTGGAAGACGATGTCCTCGGCCTCGGGCCGCTCGTGGTGCTGCCAGGCCTCCGTGCCCCAGTAGTACCAGATGGCCCCCCGCCAGGCCGTCAGGGACCGGTAGGCCAGCTGCTCCCTGTTGACCAGCCGGGCCATGCCGAAGACGTGCTCCATGCCCGCCGTCAGGGTGCCCGACAGGCCCCAGACCACCGGCACCCGCCGGCCGACGTTCAGGAGGCGGTTCAGGACCCGCCAGCGCCCGCTCTCGTGGTCGCCGTAGGCCGTCAACTCGTCGATGACCGCCTTGTCGATCTCCCCGGCGTCGATCATGGCCTTCAGCTCGGGCTCCAGGATCTTCAGCCCGTCGGGGTTGATGACCAGGTAGCCGGGCCGCCCGTCCCCCAGGGCCTTGAGCCTCCGCTCCCGGCTGCCCCGCAGGATCGCGACCCCGGCCCCGGTCATGGGCCGCAGGGTCCTACCCCAGGTGGTCTCGACTATGGTCAGCGGGCAGACGACCAGCGTCCGGCCGGGCATCCCGTGCGTCCGCAGGTACTCCAGGGCCATGGCGGTGGCCCCGGTCTTCCCGGTCCTCGGGGTGCTGCCGTTGTAGCAGCGGGGGTGCACCGTCATGAAGGCGGCCATCTCCAGCTGGTGGGGATCCGGCGCGTGCCTTCCCTCGACCAGGGGCGGCCGCCAGGCCCGGAAGGGGGCGGCCGCGGTGACGTCGGCCCCCAGCCACCACAGCCGGCGGAGCGTCCCCTCGTCGTTCGGGAAGACGAAGTCCAGGCCCCGCCGGTCCCTCGGGCCCCACTGGGCCAGCAGGCCGGCGTGGGCCTCGCCGTCGGCCCGGACGGCCACCAGCCCCTTGTCGTGCGAGCAGGCGATCCGCATGGCCTAGTCCCCCTTCAGGCCCAAGACCTGGTCCAGACCCAGGACCAGGACCAGGGGCCAGCTGGCCCAGATCGCCTCCGGGGCCATGCCGTCGGCCAGGGTCTTCGTCCTGGCCCAGGCCTCGATCGTCCCCTGCAGCTCCTCGATGGCTGGTATGTCCCGGTCCCGGCCCAGCGCCGCGTACATGAGGAACTCGCGCCAGGGCCGGACCCAACCGCTGGCGAAGGCGAACGACTCGGCGTCGCCGTACCCTAACAGCGTCCCCATGTGCTCCACGTTCCCGGCGTGGACGACCATCGGCAGGCCCCCGGCCGCGAGCGTCTCCGTCAGGAACCGGATCTGCCTGGGCGTCGGATGGTCGCGCGCCGTGGCCTTGACCTCGATGGCCAGGAAACGGCCGTGATGGCAGGCCAGCACGTCCGAGGTGCCGGCCCGCGTCATGGCGCCCATGACCGTCGGGACGCGCAGGGGGTGGAACGGGCTGGCGTCCATGATCTCGGCCAGCCGCTTCTTCACCTTGGCCTCGGGCTTCACTGGTCCCGCCCCCACCTGCCGATGCGCTCCCAGCGCCGGCGCAGCTCGGTCTCCCTCCGCCACTCGGCGGCGTCGTGCAGCCGCTGGGCCAGCCAGGCCGCGGCGGCGATTATCGCCTTGAGGCATATGATTCCCGTCATCCGTCGTCCTCCCCGGTGTCCTGACCCGCCAGGATCCCGCGCTCATGTTCCAGTTCCATCCCCGCGGCGACGAAGGCCGCGCTCTCGGAGTCATATGCGCCGTCCGGCGACGGGTAGACCAGGACGCGGTATCCATGCAGGCTGACGCTTGCAAGGCTGTCAAGCAACCCGTCGAGGATGTCTCTCGCCGCCTGGACGCTCGACGCTGTCGAGATTATACGGCTGGCCACGCCCAACGCCATCCTGGCCGGCAGGCTCCCGGTGTCCAGGGCGGCGCTGAAGGCATATTTGTATGACTTATAGGGCATCAGTCATTTCCCTCCATACGCTCGTTGATGACTTGCTCGCATATGTCCAGCGCGAACAACACGGTGGTCTCCACGGCATCGCTTAACATGACGTCGCCTTTGAGTTCCTCCTTGGCCTGGGCTATCAGCGTCTTCATGCCCCAACGCATGGCGGGCCGCAGCAACGCTTCCATTTGGATGGACATCAACATTATTCGTCTCCCTTCACATATGTGCTGACGACTAGCCGACACATATCCAGCGATAACGTTGCGATGCGTTTGGTCGCCGCGCCAAGGCCGGGGCAGTCCCTGAGTTCCACCTTGGCCTGGATTATCTGCGGCTCCAGGTATCCAGCCAGTATGGGCCGCAGCAACGCTTCCATCTCGTCGGATATCGTCATCGGCTACTCCTTTGCCTGGTCGGCGTCGCCCCGCTGGAGGGGGAGAGCACGGCCGTCAGGAACGCCACGGTCTCCGGGCTGAAACTCTCGCCCGTCCTGGCCTCCTTCCCGGCCTTGGCCAGCATCGCCCTCACGTACATCCGCCCGGCCTCCTGGACCATGGCGTCCGGGTCCTCCCCGGGCTCGGACGTGGGCTCAAGTATGAGCGCGGGCATGGGCTCGGCCTTGGGCTCGGGCTCGGCCTTGGGCTCGGGAGCGGGCAGCTCCTCGGGCCACGACCTGAACGCCTTGACGTCGTCGTCCAGACGGCCCGTGAGCCGATCTTTTACATTCAACGTGTGGCGCGTACAGAAGGCCAGAAACTCGGTGGGGTTGAGCCGGGGTAGTTCCCCCAGGCGATCGACGTTGTCCGGGCCGACCAGCAGGCAGACGCCGCCGGCCTTATGGATTTTGAGCAACGAGCCGCATATCAGGATACCGAGCAGTCCCGCGGTGTCGTTGTCACACACCCTAATCTCCACGTAACGGCCATGCCAGCAGCATGTGATGGTCTTAAGGCCGATGTCGGTGTCGTAGATCATGCCGGTGTCGTCTTTGTCATCGCCACAAATCAGTTTTATGGCCTTATCCAGACAACCAAGCTGGCCATCATCGGAACGCGCCAGCATGGGCATCTCGCATAAAGAATGCATAATCATTTCCTCCTTTTGTCAGGCGGCGTCGTCGCGCGCCTCCTCTTCCCTGATAAGCGCGAGCGCTTCGTCGCGCAGCTGGATGCCCTTGGCGCGTAGTTCGGGATGTTCCGCGTTCCAGCGCAGCGCGTTTTCCAATTCCCGCTCGGCCCAGGTCCAGGCACCGGGGCGCGTCGCGAAGGCGCCGTCCCGCGTCAGCCAGGACGTCATGAGCCCTCCAGGCCCCTGCCTGACCCGGAAGCTGTCGATCAGGCCGGTCAGGATGTCGCTGGCCGGATCCCCGGCCGGCCCGACCAACCTTTCGATCTCGTTCCTGGCCAGGGCGAAGGCGTTCATGATTAATATGAGCGCCTTGTCCGCCGGACCCAGCGCGTCGTCATCGTCAACGCTGTTCCAGCAGGTGTATCCTTCCGGCGCCTGGTCTTGCCTCGATTCGGGTAGCGGCATCATGCGTCCGTTCCTCCTTCTCAGGCCACGTGGTAGTCGCGGCCGATCTTGATCTCACAGGCCAGGGGTATGGGCCCCAGCCAGGGCGGGGCCTGGGTCATGCACTCCAGCATGTACTCGGCGGCCTCGTCGGCGTGGCGTTCAAGGACCACGGCGATCCAGCAGTCGTGCGTGTTGGCCACGACCCGCAGGCGCCCGCGTATCCTGACGCCCTGGTACCACAGGAGCCCGAAGGACAGGGCCTGGATGATATGGGCGGCCAGCTCCGACCCGTAGATCTTGGCCTTGGATTTCCGGCCGTATTTCCAGACATCGTAGACCAGGCACTCCGTCTCCACGTCCCAGCGCAGGCCGGGGTAGACCAGGGGATAGTCGTTCGGCAGGACCACGGCCGGGACGGTCGGGGACCCGTATTCCGACTGGTGATAAAAGCTGTCGTTGACCCGCCAGGCCGGGTCGAACAGGATGTCGGGGCCGTCGTTGACGTTGTGCTGCGGCCAGTCCAGGACCCCGTCCAGGCCCTCGCCCAGTGGCCGCCCGTCATGCCAGGGAGGCCGATGATGCCGCCGGGCCGTGGACCGGGAGGGGTTCATCGACTCCAGGTGCGTCCAGGCCAGGAGGTCGCCGCAGGTCCGCCAGAAGGCCGGGATCATGGGGAAGCGCGCCCGGTAGGCCCTGGTGTACTCGGTGGCCAGGGCGTCGTGCGTCTCCCTGTCCGGCGACAGCCTGACCCGGTTGGCCAGGAACCTCCTGGCGAGGGTCCGGCCGCCCATGCCGTAGCCGCTGCCGAGGATCAGCCTCTTGCCGATCTCCTCCCGCCAGAGGATCATCCCCGGGTCGCCGCGGCGCTTGGCGCCGTCATGGATCTCCTCCGCCGGGATGCCCGAGATGGTCGAGGCCATCTCCGAGTAGGGGTCCCGGCCCGTGGCGAACATCCCTATGAGGTCCATCTGGCCGGCCACCCAGGCCAGCACCCGGCACTCGATCTGGCCGCTGTCCGCCGCCACCAGGACGTGGCCCGGCGGGGCCTTGATGCAGGACCGGATGCCCGTGTCGCCGTGGCGCTTGGGCAGGTTCTGGAGGTTGGTGGCGTCGCTCTTGCCCTCGCCCGATCTCGTGGTGTAGCGGCCGGTCAAGGCCCGGAAGGGCTGGAGCGGGACGGGCAGGGGGACGCCCCGGCGGGCGATGCCCAGGAGGGTGTTGGCCCGGGAGACGTTGAGGCTGGAGTTGTGGGCCAGGCGATAGCGGCACAGGAGCCCGACCGGCCCCTCCTCCTCGGACATGGACCTGAACTCGTCGTCGTCCTTGGCCAGGGCCGGGATGCGCGTGTCCTGGGCCGCCGTCTTCTCCAGCTTGGCCCGCGTCCGGTCGGTGAGATCGCCGCGCTTGAGTCCCAGCGCCAGGCTCTCCTGGGCCTCGCGCCTGGACTTGGTCTTTTTGGCGGAGATCTTGGTCGGGACCGCGACGCCCAGCCGCTCCAGGAGCCTGGCGCACTTGGCCGTGCTCTTTACATGGGCCATCAGCTCGGCGTCCGAGACGAAGCCGAACGTCCGGCAAAGCTCCTGGCCGTCCAGCCGCTCCCGCTCCCTGGCCTTGGCCAGGAAATTCTCCAGGGCCGCGACGTCCAGCTCCAGGACGGGATCGACATAGAACAGCATGGACATGGAGATGAAGGCCAGGACGTCGTCCATGGTACCCCTGGCCAGCTCCTCGAAGAGCAGCCAGGTCAGCCTGACGTCGTTCCAGCAGTAGTCCCGGTACGCCTCCACCTCGGACCTGGGCAGCTGCCCTATGTGCCGGCCGCACATGCCGCCCAGGAAGGAGCCCTTGTCCGGGAACCCGTAATGCCTGGCCAGGGAGGCCAGGCTCTCGCCGGCCACCCGGGAGACGCCCCGCCAGCGGGCCATGGCCATGGTGCATATGGGCCGCCGGGGCACGATGCCCAGCCGCCGGGACAGGATGCTCCCGTCGAAGGCCATGTTGTGGGCCACGAACAGGGTGTCGTCGTCGTTGAGCCCGGCCAGCTCGCGCAGCAGGTCGCCGATCCGGCGGCCGCTGTCGTCAAGGTCGCTCGCGGTGGCCACGACCCCCGGATATCGCGCATGCAGGTTCCCGTCGGCCTCCCGCTCGGCCACGAGAAAGGCCAGGGCATGGACCCTGAAGCGGGGGTCGTCCACGTAGTCGGCGTGGCTAAGTTTTTCCAGCGTGTACTCGGTGTCGTAGTAGGTCTCGAAGTCGAGCACAACCACTCGCGTGTACGGGCGCAGCGGGACCGGTAGCATTTTTCCTCCGAATATGCTATAATGGGGGCACGTTAGAGCAGTGTTACCCGGTTGTTACCCCGGCGCGAGGCCGACGCGAATCCGAGCCTCGTTGCGGGGGACAACTTTCTGTAGTGTTCGTGGTTATTTATCGGAGGAGCGGGGGTAGGTCGGGAGGTGGTGGATTAGATACGGTTCAAGACGATCTTGAACTTGGTGAAGGAAAACATCTTTTCGATCTCGTCATGTATGCATCTGGCCCCGTCGGTGAAAAAGACGAGGGGGGAATTTGAAAGCATGCCGTTGAAGGCCATGAAACCCAGGACAAGTCCCAAAACATGCGCCATGCCATGTCCGTTGAACACGTACGTGCCGTCGCTGCTCTGAAAATGGACCACGCTGTGCTCCACGTATCTGGGTTTCACGTTTCTCTTTCTCTTTTTCTTTCCCTGTTCATGTTCCCGTTCCTTTACTTTTTGCTCTTCTTTTGCCTTTTGCTCTTCTTTTACTTTTTGCGTTTGCCGAGCAAGTTTTTGGAATATTACGCCTATATCATCGGCGGAAATGTTAATCGCCTTTGATGGTGACTCGTAATCCGTCGGATTGTAATCAGTGATGCCGTTGTTTTCCGCCGCCTCGGCGACCACGATGGGATCCATGAAAAACGACTTGTCATCAAATAAGGCCTGCCGTTCCTGATCAATCGGCTGGCCAGGCACAAAATTGGCGTCCACAGGGAGCCTTTTCCGCCTTAGCCTTGATTTCCGCCGCCATGGCGGCTCCATTTCTTTCAATGTGGTTTCGGACGGTGGTCGGGATGGCGGTGTCCTGATCCATGATCTTGTCATGCAATCATGCCGTTTTCCTGTTACTGAGATCATTCCCAGGGCAATAACGGCAACTCGTCAAAACGGCAGGAATGCCATTTCTTGCGTGGACCTGTCTTGATGAAAAATTCACTGCCCGTGTCGTACGGCGTGGTCCTGCCTGAAGTCAGTCGATGCGACTCGGCGGTGACCTCGCCAAATTTCGATTTCATGGGATAGGGAGATTTCTTTATCTCAAGATTTGCCCCGCTTTCCCGGCATTGGGCTTCCTCGACTTTTTTTTTGAGCCATCACTGAGGTATTGTCCCGTCACCTTGACGATGACATCTTTGCTGGCTTCCAGGATGGCCCTTCCAGCTTATGGAATGCGGCGGCAAAACCCATCTCCTCAAATTCAGGGAAACCAGGGAGCGCCCTTGAACTGGTGACGACGATTTCTTCCTCACCATCCTCGTTCTTGATTTTGACAGTGTATTCAATTGTTTTTTCTACCATTAAATCACTTATCTTGCTATTAGATAGATTTAATGCATATATAGTACACATTTAGGGCAACTATGACGATCGTCTTCACATATAATAGCAGGTCTGATTGAACCTGTCCAGTTTTGTTTTACTCGCATGAGACAGAAATACGACATTTTGTGATGATACTGGATCTGTTTCCGCTATATATTCGGTCGCTATCCTGGCATGAACGTGACTCCTGGCTTCGCCAATTGTGGGCACTGGCTTTGGTCAGGTTGGCTGGCAATGTGGGTCTGGTAGGGCTTTGTTTCCAATTGCACAGGTGGAAAATACGGGAGCCGTCATTTTTGATGTTGCTTACCAAATGCCATCAGCTTAGGGTGCCTCGCTCCGTGACATGAATAACAATGGCATTCGTTCATGGCCAGTTATCCGTGGGCACGTGGACCAAGACGTTTGATTTTCTGAACTTGGCGCTGAGACAGCCTTAAGTCGTTGCATTGGCTTGAGATGTGGTTCGAAAAAAGACTTGGACCTTAGCTATGAAATAATAGCTAAGGTCCAAGTCTTTCATTCTATATTTGATAATAAATTATGAAAAAATATATTTTAGTTTTATTGGCTTGATATATGCACAAAAAGAATATTGATAGGTAGTTTGTTCCTGCCCTGCCAATCGGCTTTGGCGGCTTCAATGACTCTTCGCGCTTTTCACCTTGGCCAGAGGCCTTGCCGGGCAGCGGTTCCCCTGGCGACGGGCCCGCCTACTCGCCACCCAGCTCCAGGATGGCCGCCGCCCGTTTGCCCCAGCTCCGGGAAAGGGTCACCCGCCAGGGTGCCTGGGCCTCATGGTCCCAGAGCTTCAGGCTTCGCGGGTCCTGCTCCCAGACCAGGGTGGCCCCGGGGCAGGCCAGGCCGTTGCCCGCCGCCAGGGCCAGGAAGGACAGGACGTCGCCCAGGGGGGCGCGGTAGGGCGGGTCCAGGAGGAACAGGGAAAAGGGGCCGTGGGCGGCGAGGGCCCCGTATTCCCTGGGGAAGGAGGCCCTCAGGATCCGGGCCTGGGGCCTGAGGCCAAGGGGTATCTTCGAGACGTTGGCCGAGATGGCCGAGATGACCTTGGGCGACTCGTCGCACAGGAGGACCTTGGCGGCTCCCCGGGAGAGGGCCTCCAGGCCCATGGCCCCGGAGCCGGCGAAGAGATCCAGGACGGCGGCTCCCTGGGTCCGGCGGCCCAGGATGGAGAACAGCGCCTCCCTGACCAGCCCGGCGGTGGGCCTGGTCAGGGGATCGTCCGGGACGGACAGGGACAGTCCCTTGAAAAGGCCGGCGATTACCCGTGGCATGGCCTACCTCCCCCAGAGGGCCGGGAAGGCCCCCACGGACAGCATGTCCTCGACGCTCAGGTCAACGGCCTGGGAGCGGCAGGGCCCGGAGCCTTGCCCGGACAGGGCCACGGTGGCCCCGCCTCTCGTCAGGATCAGGTCGCCTGGCTCAAGGCGCTGGCCGGAGACGCGGCGCCCGGAGACCCTCAGGTGCTTGACGGAGCAGTCGCCCCCCCTTGACACCAGCTCGTCGACCTTGGCCCAGAAGAGGGGCACGGCCTTGGCCGGGCCGGCGAAGATGTCGGCCAGCCTGAGGGGGGCGCCGGTCTCGAGGCTGTAATTCTCGAACTTGTAGGAAACGGTACCCCTTATGTGCCTGTTTTGCCTGAAGTTCCCGATGAAGCGCTCGACCCGGAAGATGGAGAGGTAGCCCGGGCCGGGGCGCTGGATGTACTGCTTGATCTCGAAGCCCACCGGCAGGCAGTGCCCAAGGCAGCCCTCGAAGTCGTTGCAGGTGAGGCCGTTGGCCTTGCTCTTGTAGTCCCTGAGGGCCTGCTCCATGGACTTGGCCAGCCTGGCGTCCAGGGCTGCGCTGCCCGTGTTGCCGGGGTACTCCAGGAAAACGTAGATCAGATCCGTGGGACAGGTCGGCGAGGTCAGCTGGTGCTGGAGGATGTGGCGCCGGATCTCCGGCGGGGGATCGCTGGCTGGCGTCCCGTCGTCGTAGCACTGGTCGTCCTCGCACAGGCCCGGCCAGCCCCCAAGGAACTGGGAACTCATGTAGGCCGGTGAGGGGCAGGCCTGGAAAAGGAAAACAAGGAAAAGCGCGATGGCGGGTCCAGGCCGGGACCTGGGCGGGCCAGGGGGCAGTGGCGGGCCACACGGGGGTTGACTGGGGGCAGGGGGAGCCATCGGCGATCTTTGATAGGGTTTGCTGGCCAAGGGGTGGCCAGTACGTCAAGATAAGGGGAGACAATTGCCACCCGCCGCCTCGGGCCGAAGCCGGTCCCGGGACAGGCGAAGGAGGCCGCGGCGCCCGCGGCCTCGGCTGATGTTACCCCAAAAGCCCTGGCCAGGCAAACACCCCCGGGATCAAGGCCGCCCTGTCTGGCCCACGGGGCGGCCAACTTATCCCGGCCCTGCCCTTGGGGCCGGGCCTGTCCTGTGGGCTGGCCTGGCGGCGGGGGACAGGGACGTGGCCTGCCCTTGTGGGTCGAGAGGGGCGGGGCCAGCGGGACGGTCGGCGGCGGAAGCCCAAGGCGATACGCGCCGGGGACCGGGCCCGGTCCTTCCCGGGCCAGCCAGGATAGGCCCGATCCGCGCCACGGCCAACGCCAACCATGGGAAAGGCAGGCAGATGGGAAAGGCAGGCGATGATCGTCCGCCTGAATCCCGGGGCGAGGCGCATGGCCGGTGCCAGCTGGGCCGATTCCCCGGTAGCCTCGCGCCGCCAGCGGATAGGCCCAAAAAGCCCCCGAGAGGGAAAATCAGGAGGCCTCTTGGCGGGGGCCGGAAGCTGGCGGGAGGCCGGCCCATATCTCCTCGCCTTGCCGCCACCGGGTGAGGCCTGAACCATGCCCAGGTTGAATTCATGGCCGGTTTGGCGTAAGCTATGGGCGTGACATCATCAATGCGTCCATGAATTGCCCTCGCCGTCAGAGGGGCCGCATGCGGCCACGCCGGAAGCCGTCCTCCCCGCTGGCCATGCGGCCCCAACCTTCCACCCTGGACACCAAGGGAGAGAGTATGCCCGAAAAATCAATCCAGCTGAAAATCACCCTGAAGGGGATGAGGCCGCCGATTTGGAGGCGTTTCGTCGTGCCCGCCTCAATAAGGCTTGACAAGCTCCATGATGTCGTCCAAATGGTGATGGGCTGGGACAGTTCGCATCTTTATGCCTTCGACATTTTTGGTGAGCAATATTCCGATGGTGATTTGGATGATGCCGAGCTGGCGCATAAATATAGTCTGAAAAAATTTAATCCATATAAGGGGATGAAATTTAGTTATATATATGATTTTGGCGATGATTGGGAGCATGAGATTGTTGTTGAAGATACTGATTACCAGCCTGATGTCAAAAAGTTGGCTCGTTTAGGTATAACTCCATCTAAAATTATGTGTATTGCTGGCAAAAGAGCTTGTCCGATAGAGGATATTGGTGGCATATGGGGATATGAAGGTTTTCTTGAGGCTTTAAAAGACCCTTCGAGTCGTAAATATGATTATTATATGAAGATATTTGATTTTGATCCTGATTATGATAGCGAAAGCTTTGATTTGCATTCGGTCAATGAGTGTATCAACATGCTTTAAAATTGATGGTCTTGGATAGCTTATCGCATTTCTTTGCAAGACATAGCTTAACCGAAGAGCCATAAAGCCCCGGGCCAGCGAGCGGGGTTCTGTGGCTCTTTGCGCTAAGGCGGGGAAGCCGCTTGGCCCCTCAGGGGCCAGGAAGGGCCGGGGGCTTTCCCGGGCCAGGGCAGCCGCCCAATACCCCCATGGCCAGCCGTTGGCCCTGGGGGCCGGGGCTGGCCAGGAACTCCATGATGGCCCGGGCCAGCCTGGGGGCCACGGGCGGCCTGGCGGCCAGGAGTTCCAGGCCGGCCCGGCCGGCCCGGCGGGCCTGGTCGGGCCGGGAGAGGAGGTCGGCCATGGCCGCCGGGAGGAGCCCCGGCGGGACGGCCTTGGCCGCCCCCAGGGACTCCAGCTCCTCGGCCTCGGCCCGGAAGCTCGACATGTGGGGACCGTAAATGACCGGCTTGCCGGCGGCCGCCGGCTCAAGGGGGTTGTGGCCCGAGCCAGACAGAAAGCTCCCGCCCACTATGGCCAGATCGCACTCGCGGTAGAGGCCGGAGAGCCTGCCCATCTGGTCGATGACGGCCACCGAGCCCGGGCCGGCCGAGAGGGAGCCGGTTTCCGAGAAGGTCCTGGCGACGAGGCCGCGGGAGCGGGCCAGGCCTAGGATGGCCGGGACCCGGCCGAGGTGCCTGGGGGCGATGGCCAGATCGGCGCCCGGGGCCGGGAGGCCCAGGCAGGCGTCCAGGATCAGCTCCTCCTCGCCAGGATGGGTCGAGCCGGCCAGGACGAGGGGCCTGGCCGCCGGGCCGCGGGAGGACGGCCCGCTTGGGGCCGAGAGGGTGGCCCGGGCCTGGGCTATCAGGCGGTCAAACTTGGGCGAGCCGGACAGGGCGGCCAGCTCGGGCCGGACCCCCAGGTCGACCAGGCGGCCAAGGTCTGGCCGGCCGATGGCTGCGACCAGGGAGACGTCTTTTAGCACGCCGCCCAGAAAGCCCCTGAAGAAGGACATCCGCCGGTGGGACCGCCGGCTCAGCCTGGCCGAGACCAGCAGGACCGGGACGCCGCGCCTGTGGCATTGCAGGAAAAGCTCGGGCCAGATCTCAGTCTCGATGACCAGGAGGGCCAGTGGGTCCAGGCGATCGAGGAAGCGGCCCGGGGCGCCCAGGAAATCCAGGGGCGGGGCCGCGATTTGGGTCCGGCCGTAGGGGCCGGGGGAGCCGCGGGCCAGGGAGGGCGCGGGTCTTTCGGTGGCTCCCCGGGGGTTTTGGAGCCTGGCCTCCAAAAACGAGAGGCCGGCCGGGGTGGCCGCCGAGACGACGGCGGGGGCCGCCAGGCCCAGTTCCCTCAGGGCCTGGAGAAGCTGGAGGCAGCTTCCGGCCTCGCCCACGGAGGAGCCGTGGAGCCAGAGGGGCCGGCCGCCGCCGGCCAGGGTATAGCCAAGGCGATCGCCCCAGCGGGCGCCGAAACGGCCCCTGAGGACCGGGAGGGCCAGCGCCGGGGCCAGGGCCAGGGCGCCCAGGGCCCGGTAGAGGAAGAGGCTCAGTGCGTCCACTTCGTGCCCGAGATGGACTCTACGGTGGTCGAGGAGTCGATGCCCTGGCCGTCCTTGAAGAGCCCCATGTTGAGGAGCAGGGGCGGGTAGCCGCCGCGCCTGGTGGTCTCGGCCACGTACTCGCGGGTGTTGGGGAAGAGCATCAGGGGGAAGAGCTTTTTCAGGAATATGTCCTGGTTCTCCTTGGGCACTGGGGCCGAGAGGGTGAAGATGGCCGCGAACTCCACCTCCAGCGAAAAAGGGACGTTGGGGCCCGGCTGCGTCTTGAAGCACTGCAGGAAGTTGGCCAGGTTGTTGTCTTGGATGAACTCGCCCACGTTGCGCAGGCTCAGGCCCAGTGAGATGACCTCTTCGTCTTGCGGCGGCTGGTAGTCGGGGTTGTGCGTGAATATAGACTTCTGCAGCCTTATCCTCACCATGTTGTAGTTTATCCCGGTCATAGGAATCACCCCAGGGGGTCCCCTTGCCGTCGGAAGGGGGGTAATCTGATCCAGGCTGACCTGGATTTGGCGTGCGGGGAGAGGCGCCCGGTCAGGGTCCGGCCTGGGCGGCCGGGTGGATGCGGTAGGCCTCGACGTGCATGCTCTCGTCGCTCTTGATCGCGATGGGGCGGCCAAGGCGCCTTTCCAGGTCCTCCAGGGCCGTGCCCTCGTCCAGGATGAGATCCCGGATGGAGGAGTGGACGGTGAGGGTGAGGGGCTGGCCCGGGTAGTCCGAGGCGGCCACCTCCAGTTCCCGGAAGGCCTGGTGGCAGACAGAGGCAGGGGAGAGCAGAAAGCCCTGGCCCTGGCAGTAGAAGCAGGGTTCGCGCATGAAGCGGTCGATGTTTTCCCTGGTCCTCTTGCGGGTCATCTCGATGAGCCCCAGCTCGCTCATGGGCAGGACCTTGGTCTTGCCCTTGTCGTTCCGCAGGACCTCCTTGAGGGCCTGGGAGACCCGCTCCCGGTTGAACTCCTTCTCCATGTCTATGAAATCGATGACTATTAGGCCGCCTATGTTCCTCAGCTTCAGCTGGTAGGCGATTTCCCTGACCGCCTCCAGGTTGGTCTTGAGGATGGTCTCCTCAAGGTTGTGGTGGCCGACGTAGCGGCCGGTGTTGACGTCGATCACCGTGAGGGCCTCGGTGGAGTCGATGACCACGTAGCCGCCGCTTTTGAGCCAGACCTTCTTGTTCAGCGCCCTGGCGAGATCCGTCTCCACGTTGCAGGCGTCGAAGAGGGGGACCGAGCCCTCGTAGAGCGAGACGTCCGGGGCCTGCTCGGGCGCGAAGGAGGTCAGGAACCTCCTGATCTTGTCCAGCTGGCCCTGGTCGTCGATGACCAGCCGGTCGACCTGGTCGGTGAAAAGATCCCTGACGGCCTTGAGGGTCGCGTCCAGCTCCTGGTGGACCAGGGCCGGGGCCCGGGCCTCGGCCGACTCGGCCAGGATCTTTTGCCAGAGCTGGACCAGAAAGCTGGCCTCGGCCTTTATCTCATAGTCGGTGGCCCCATCGGCCGCCGTGCGGGCGATGAAGCCCTGGCCGAAGGAGAGGGACTCCAGGATGTCCCTGAGGCGCTTCCTCTCCTCCTCGTCCTCGATGCGGCGGCTTATGCCCAGGTGGGTGACTTTGGACATCAGGACCAGCCGCCGGCCAGGGATGGAGACGTGGGTGGTGACCCTGGCCCCCTTTTGCCCTATCGGCTCCTTGGAGACCTGGACCAGCAGGTCCTGCCCCTCGCTCAGGAGCGACTCTATGGGCTGGCTGGCGGGCCTGTCCTCCCCGCCGCCGGCATGGCGGGCGTCCTCCATCTTCGGCAGGTCGTCGTCGCCGTCGCCGGACTGGTTGCCCATGAGCCTGGAGAATTCCCGCTCCCCGCCGCAGACGTCATCGACGTACAGGAAGGCGGCCTTTTCCAGGCCAATGTCGATGAAGGCCGCCTGGAGGCCGGGCAGGACCCTGATGACCCTGCCCTGGTATATGTTTCCCAGAAGCCCGGCCCCCTTGGCCCCCCGCTCCAGCTGGAACTCGACCAGCACGCCGTTTTCCATCAGGGCGATCCGCGTCTCGTAGGGTCGGTAGTTTATCAGGAGTTCCGAGGACATTGGCCCCCACTGCCCCGTCTTGGCCGAGCCGGCCGGGGGTCGTTGGATTGCGCCTGCCCTCTCGCCCGATGGCGCCGTTCCGGGCCATTTTGGGCCAGACCCGGGCCTGGCCCCCAGGAGCCATCTTCCAGGGCCTGGGCAGGAAATGTCGGCCCCGATTCTTGATGCTCCATAGATTGTACCTGGTTTTGGCCAGGCAAGGTAGCTTTTGTTTCATGGAGACGGAAAGACCTGCCTGGCGGGCCGGGTCGCGTCCCCCTGCGCCCTTGGGCTGGGCGGGCCCTGGGCGGCCTGTCCCCACGGGGAAGGCTTCCGTCCGGGGCGCCTCTTGGCCGGGCTCCCGGGGCCCCGGCGACTGGACGGGGCAGCGTGTCAGGAAGCGCCCTGACATCCAGGTGGCGTCATCCCACCAGATGGACAGCGGGGCGCCTTCTTTGGCCGCCCAAACTGGAACGCCCCGTGCAGGCCCCACAAGATGGCCACGGCCGCATGGCGGGATGCGATCGCCATCCGCGCCCCATGGGGGGACATGCGCCACGAGTAGCCCCGGGCGCAGGGCCATGGCCATGGCCGCCGAGGCGATGGATATGCGCCTGCCCGGGATGGGCGCGTTGACCGTGGCGACAGGCGAGGCGCGGCCACATGGCAGGCCCGCCTGGATCGCGCCCTTGTTGCCCGGGACTGGCCGGATACTGTCTTGTCCCCGGAGAACGCCTCTGCTATAGTCATGCCCATGGTTGGCCCTATACCGGGCAGTCCCGCGGCGGCGCGGGGACTGTCGCCGCTTTTGAGGAGGAGCCATGCAGGGGCTGGACTTCGCGCAGATAAAGGAGCTGAGCCAGTACATAATCTCGGGACTGGGAATCCCCTACGGGAAACTGCACGAGGGCTTGGAACGGATACCCAAGGATCTGGTTGGGTATTTCACGCTGTACCAGGACGTGGACTGCGGCCTCAGGGGGGAGCAGAATTCTATCCATTCGGCTCTCAGGACGCTCAACGACCAGAACCCACTCAGGTCGTTCAACCTGGGCCACGTGATAATCGGCGACCATCACGGCAAGCTGGCGGCCAAGACCATGGGCAGGATAAATAATTTGCTCGACCGGGTAAAGACAACCGAACTTAAAATTGACTGGCTGAACGGGATCTGGGGGAGTGATCCATGCGGTCTCGCGGGCGGGGAACCCGCCGGGGCGATCCCGGAGGACTGGCGGAGGCTGAAGGAGGAGATAACCCCGGAAGAAAAAGAGCGGATACGGAGGAGCCTGAGGTTCAGCAAATTGGCTTATCTAAAAAACCAGGACGATCCGGAGACCGAGCTGGACGAGGACGGAATTCCGAGGTTCTTCTGGGGCGGAAGGGGGATGGCGGCGTAGGCGGAGGCATGGCGCCGCCGTCGCCCCAGAGGCCCAAGAAAGCCCCTGGGTCAGGGTGGTGGCGCGCCCGCATCGCCGACAGCGTGGGCGGCTCGCGGAACATCGCCGCCAAACTGGCCCTAGCGGCCCCGCCCGGCGACATCACGCCAGGATGATGTTCTGGCGCGGCAAGGCCTCCCCCGGCAGAGCCTTCGCCCTACTGCGGGTAGCAAGGCGGACCGGCCAGACCATGTGCGGGGGGTCTTCCAGGGCCGCGGCGGGATCACCGCCTCCTGTCACGCCCTGGCCGAAGGCTTCGGGCGCGACCGTCCGCGGCTGCCTGGGGCTGCGGAGACGCATGGGGCCAGGGCCGGGGAGATCTCCGACAAGCTCGCGTGCCCCCGGCAAGCCATGGCCACCCTGGCGGCGTGGAAGTGCCTAGTTTTTCTTGATTTTTCGGGAAAAGTCGGCTCAATTTCCACCTGTGCAATTGGAAACAGCTAGGCTGCCCGAGCCAGAACCGGAGTTGGCCTGAATGGAACCGTGCCATTCCTGACCCACGACTCAATCTCACCATAAAGACAGCTGAGGCACAATAGCCACTATTATAGCTGAATAACAAAAAAGGGCTCACCGATGCTGTTCCGATGAGCCCTTTCTGTTTTATAGATATTGTGGCTTAATGTGAATACTTGTCTTCCAAAATATTCGCGGACGTCAGCCTTGCTCAAACTCCCTAAACTCGCTGGGGGTCATGGCCTTTGGCCGCTCCAGATCAAGTTTCAAAAAGTGTTTGTCACCGCTGACAATGACATCGACTCCGGCCATGATGGCAGCGTTCAGTATGGGCTGATCCTTGGGGTCGGGAATCAGCTTGCTGGGTTCCGTGGGGGCAATAACCGGCTCATAGGAGAGCTGGGCAAGAAGTACGTCAACATCGGCCAGCAAGTCTGGGCGTTTGCGGGAAACCACATCGCGGATTTCCACCACAATATGATCGCACAGCACCAGTTCATGATTGTTGGCGATGTGCCGCAAAACTTTAGCCGGCAGCGAGTTTGGAAAAAGCAGCGTTGAGATAAAAATATTCGTGTCGGCCATCACTCGCATGTTTATTTGCCCACTCCGTAGCGGACTTCATCCACCAGGCGCTGGACCTCTTCATCGCTGGACACGCCGAAATCCTTGGCCGCTCCTGCAAAGGCGTCCTGCGCCAGGACAATGGCCGTAGCTGAAGCGTTGTCGATAACGATCTGGCCATCCCGCTCAATAAACAGTAGTTTGTCGCCTTCTTTGAGTTGCAGCTTCCTGCGGATCTCAACTGGAACGGTTACTTGCCCGTTTGCTGACACTTTCGCCAAATTCATAAGCTTGCCCCCTCAAAGAATCTTGAGATTATATATTTTCTTTATATGCCTGCCGGGCGCGTAAGTCAACAGCCGATTCCTCATGGAGTACAAAACAGGAAGAGAAGAACAAACGCATGCCCATACCCAAGGTCAACAACTTAAGGTGTCCCATCCTCAGATATGAGAAAGTGATATTCATTAAAGGCCCGTTAACTGAGGAACAAGACGACTGATTTTTTATACTAGGTACTGAGACCTGGTGCTGAGATTGGCTTAAGTTGTTGACATTGGTCCATGGCCTGCTAACTAACCTAAGCTCCCGACACTGATATCACTAGGCGGGTGGTGTCACAGAAAATATTTCATATAATTTACGCTGTTTTTCTGTTATTTCTGATATATGATATTTATTTATATCATGATAACACTTCTTTATATTATCTAAATCATCAAAAACACTGTCCATAGTTTTATTTTTATATGTATTATTTTCTTTTATTTTTTTATCTATATATGAAATGTATAAAAGAGATATAAATAAAACAAATATTTTATTATTTAATGAACGATTAGAGTGTACTTCAGTCCTTTTAAACTCTAAACGGTCTTTTAAATTATCAAAAACCTTTTCAATAATATCTTTTTTTCGATATATAGATATAACATCATAAGCAGAGTATTCATCATTAGATACTAAAATGAAATATCCATAATCTAAACTCTTCATCAAAACAGCATTACGATCAATTATTATATCGAAATTTGTATCTTCAGATTTATTTTGTTTGATAAAATATTCTTTATACAGTGATTTTTGTTTACTATCTAATTCTTTATTCTCTTTACATAAAGTATCTACTTCATCTATAGACTGAAGAAATTTTTTCCTTTCTTCTTCCCCACGAGTCTTGTTATAGCATATATATGCGTTTAAAAAAATAGTTTTACGCAATATTATTTGATCATTATCATCTTTTTCAATATATTGCCATTTTATTTTACTTTCAATACAATAAATATCTAGCTTGGGATTATAAAATTCTATGTTTAGCTTATTGTCAGATAGTATTTGTTTCGCTTCTTTTAGTAAATTCTTAAAAAGAGCTATATTTCGACGAGCTGATAAAATAAATTTGTGTCCATCTCTACACATTAAATTAATATTATCTGCACTATAAAAACCTCTATCTAGCACAAGTTTAACCTTTTCAATACCTATAATATTCAAATCTTTTAATAACTTTTTAACAGTTGATACATCTGAAATATTTCCAGGTAACACTCTATAATATACTGGTAATCTTGATTGTTGACCTGTTAACATTGCTAAATTAATCTGTGGTAGCTTTTCTTTATCTTTATTACGTCCATATTTAGCATATTTTATAAGTTTAGAAGTTGAAGAAATACTTGTTGTATCATAAGCAAGGTATTCATCTTCTTTTCTTCTAGTAATTTGTAATTTATAAAATTTTTTCTTCTGTCTTTCTGTGATATTATCTATTATTAGTTCGCTAATTCTTTGAGAAGCCATCAAGCTATCGTATGGATGCTCATGATCACGAGCCCATTTATTAAATCTATAGAGAGGAGAATGTGATTCTAAAACTAAGTAATAAACTATTGATAGTATCTGCTTGTAAGTATCTGGAAAACACTCAGCAAGGTCATCTTCTATTCCTAGTAAGCTACTAATTTGTTCTAATAGATAAACAGATCCATAATAAAGATCAATATCTTTTTCATTAGATAAATCTTGGGATGATTTAGGTTCATCAGCAATATTTTTTAGTTTAAGTATATATTCATCTCTGTCCTTTTTTGTCAGGTAATAAGGTGGTTTTTCAGGATGACCTTGGGAAATGCGGGATAAGTAGTATACATTAGGGATAAAACTACCATCTGCCTCAATCAGGCCAATATAAAGTCGATGGTGGCATCCGTATCCTTTTTGCTGATCCCAGTACGGATAATCGAAATACGCATACTTGATCCCTTTCTGGTTCTTGCATATTTTAGCCTCATTGGGCAGGTCAATCGTTTCCATAGTTTTTTTATATCACTATC
>JAISEK010000134.1 GCA_031264145.1 Deltaproteobacteria bacterium | reverse complement strand
CCCAAAAGATGTTGACGTTGGCCAGGGGACTCATTCCCGCTGGTCCCTGGGAATGAAGCCCTCGATGACCTCGAAACCGCCCAGCCAGAATTCGTCGTCCAGCGGGCCCAGGCCCGCCTGGGAGAGGATCGTCTCCGGCGAGGCGGAGCCCCCCTTGGCCAGGATGGCCTTCATCCTGGGGACGAAGGCCGGGCCCTGGCTCTCGTAGAGGCGCCAGAGGCTGTAGACCAGGAGCTGGCCGAAGCTGTAGGCGTAGACGTAGAAGGGCACGTGGAAGAAGTGGGGGATGCTGACCCATTCCCAGCGGAACTCGTCGCCGACCTCGACCGAGCCGGCGAACTGCTCGGCCAGGTTGGCCAGGTAGGCCTCGGCCAGCTCGTCAGGGGTGGCCCCCCTGGAGATCATCTCGTGGGCCTGTACCTCGAAGAGGGAAAAGAAGGCCTGCCGCCCGACGGTGGCGTAGGCGTCGTCCAGAAGGGCGAAGCCCAGGTCCTCTCGCTCCCTTTCGCCGGCCTTGCCCATGAGCCGCCTGGTCAGGAGCATCTCGCCGAAGGTCGAGGCGGTCTCGGCCAGGGGTAGGGCACTGTGGAACTCGAAGACGTTGAGGCAGGCCGCCAGCTGGCTGTGGACCGCATGGCCCAGCTCGTGGGCCAGGGTGAAGAGGTCGTGGCGCTGGCCGGTGAAGTTCGCCAGTACCCAGGGCGTCTGGCCGGGGACGCTGGAGGCGCAGAAGGCCCCGCCCTGCTTGCCGGGCCTAAGGCCGGCGTCCAGGCGCCGGTCGGCGGCCACCTTGAGGGCCAGGTCGGCGAACTGGCCGTCGAAGGACCTGAAGGCCCCCTCCACCTCGGCCATGGCCTCGGGAAAGGAATAAGTCCCCTCGGCCGGGACCAGGGGGGCGTATACGTCGTAGCGCCGGAGGGTCCCGAGGCCCAGCCGTTTGGCCTTGAGCCTGAAGTAGGGCCCGAAGACCTCCGGGACCCTCCGGCGGCAGACTCGGAGGAGGCTCTCGACCGTCTCGGCACCAAGGTCGTTTATCTTGTTCCTGGCCGCCTGGGGCGAGGGGTGGCGACGCAGGGACACCTGCTCCAGGTGCCAGTCGCCGGCCAGGGCCAGGAAAATCTGCCCCAGATGGGGGCCGGCCTGGCCGTAGACCCGGTACAGCTCCCGGTAGGCCCCCTCCCGGACCTCGGGCAGGTGGCTGCGGGCATGGACCATCAGCTCCTCGCGGCCCATGGTCCCGGCCCCTCCCCCTGGGAGGAAGGAGCCTTCGAAGCGATAGCCGTTGGTGATGGTGTCGTAGAGCCTCTGGAGGGCCTGCCGGCCGTTGAGGTCCTTGATGTTGCAGATCTTTTCCTCGGCCTCGCCCAGGGTGTGGATCCTGAAGGCCCTGGAACGGGACAGCATGTAACGGTAGCCAGGGGCGGCCTCCAGCAGGGGCCCGGCCTCGCCGTCTGGCAGCTCCTTCCACCACAGGGTGAAGAACATGACGTCGTTCTCCACGTGGGTCAGGGCCTCCTCGACCCTGGCCAGCTGGCTTTGGGCCCTCTGGTCGGAGGTGTCCTGGGCGAAGGCCAGGGCCGCATAGCCTTCCAGGAAATGGGCCAGGCGGGTGATGTCCTCAAGCTCCCGCAGGCAGTCCAGGAACTCGGCCGGCCCCAAGGCCCGGCCCGGGACCAGAAGCCCGCGCCTCTCGGCGAAGCCCTCGCATTTTGTCCGCATGAGGGCCAGGTCGGTCTCCAGTTTTCCCGAGTCGGGAAGATAATACTGATCCAGGTCCCAGTGGGGGACATCAGCCTTCAAGGCCATGTTTTTTATCCTTTAGTCAAAAATGACAGAAAATTTATAAAATAAAGATTGTAAAATATCATACATCATTAAATAATTATCTTTTCACTCTGCGGCGATGGAGCGATGATAATGTTTATGAGATCAGCATTACGGGAGTTAATATTAAAAATAAATTATATATAAAAATTAATAATATAAATTTAACTATGAAAATATTATATTTTATAAATACTAATCTATTTTTTTAAAAATATTATTTGATTTTTCTTCTAAAATACTACATATAAGATCTTCTATTACATATTGAGTTCTAGGCATGACTAATTTATCTGGAAAAAAAGATGATAATATTGAAATAGCTGAACTTGATGAATATATTTGTAACTTTTTCATTAAAAATTTAATATCTTCATAATCACTATTACCATAACGTGATGCCATTAATTTCATAGATAGCAAATAATGTGGTGATACAGTAGAAATTTTTAGTCCTGGTAAAGTTAAAAATGGTTCAATAGAAGCATTAGGACTAATAAATCCCTTCACACCATCGTTTAACCAATTTACTGGTAAATTTTCACGTATAGCTATTTTAGATACAATTTGATTGATGATTTTCTTAGGTTCATATAGGGCATCAATATCTTTCGTAAAATCCCTGGCACTATGGACAAGGCACATCGATGCTCCGCCGGTCAACAGAATTTCACCGGTCAGGCCCAGGTCGGATAAATTTTGGCCAATTTCAGCTAATAAATCTAACATCAATTTATTATTCAATTGAGGCATTATTAAACTCTCATTAATGCATTTTCATCGATAAACAAATTTCTATGCTTAAATTCAGCAGGAGAAGTATACATATAAAAAAGTCTTATATTTCCTTTAAGATTCGCAGGAAAATATGGTTTATCTTCAGGCATATAACAATATTTACTAAATACCCAATTAGGTATTTTTAAGCTATAATCATTGGCTAATTTATGGGCAGTAGCAGCTAAAAACGGAACATATTCTGGCTGTTCTAAAGCTAATGGAGCTTTAGATATCATTTTAATTCTATTATCATCATTTGCCGAGTAAAATTCATCGAGAAAATTACCCATTAAAATCTCGAATTTATAACCATTAATAATATTAACAGAAATATCAAATATTGAATCCATATTGTTACTCATTTACCATAATTAAATCATATATTTTTTATACAAAGCAGGGATTCCGCTTTGCGGCCTGGACTCGGAGAGGCCAACCCTTCCGCATCTCCTGGGCAAGTGCGGGAGGACTAGCCCTGGTCCGGCCGGGCTACTGGGCGAATCCAGGTCGCCAGGCGGCCACCTCCTGGCTCCCGACGGCCAGCCTGCCAGGCCGGTAAGAAAACCAACGCCAGCGAACTGGAGGGGGGCCAGGGAAAGGCCAGGCCGCCCTCAGATTTCCATGCCTGTAGTCAGGATATGCTCCCTCACGTGGCTGTTGCGGGAAAGGGCCGAGGCCGGATACAGGGAGGGGGCGATGCTCAAGTCGTAGCCCTCGGTCCTGAAGAGGAGCTCCCCTTCGGCCTTAATCGCACCCATATGGCCGTAATCCCGGACGAAGATAGCCAGCTTGACCTCATCGTACACACCGAGCCCCCCCGAAATGTCAGTGTCGTGCAAAACGGCTTTCACCACGGGCAGGAATTCTCTGACCTCGTCCACGAACTCTTTGAGAATCTCGATCACCACGTCAGGATCGTAGCGTTCTTCCGCCATAAAGCAATCCTATCCCCGTTAGATCCATGGATCATGGGAATCAGAAAGACATGTTTTGCCCGGCGTTTCCAGGGCACGCCGACCCAGTTCCGCCGCCGGCCCCTATCCCCGGAGGCAATGGTCCCGCTGGCCGGCCGGTGCCCCAGGGGGCAAAGATTCCGCCCAGTCGGCCTGACCGGCTGGCCACACGGAAAGACCGGCCAAGGGGGCTTGGCCGGTCTTGGGGACAGATCTGGCGTCCATGCCCCTAGGCGGGGTTTCAGGCAGCGCGAGGGCTCAGCGCCTGGCCAGGGCCCCCAGGCAGCGGACGTGGTAGAGGGGCCTCTCGGACAGATAGGACTGGCAGTTGACCGGGTTGACCTCGGGATGGTTGCGCCAGGCCTGCATGGCGTAGTAGAAGCGCCTCTCCTGCATGTTCCTGAAGCTGGGCTCCTGGGCCCTGCTGGAGGCCCGGGCCGTCCTCCTAGGGGCCGCCGCCTTCGGGGCCTGGCCGGCCAGCTCTATCTTGGCCTCGCCCTGGGCCGCCGGCACGGAGACCGGGCTGGGCTCGTCGGGGAGGTTCAGTATCTTCGCCCCCCCGGTCTCGGGGGCCGGGTCGCCGGAGAAGAGGTCGGCCAGACCGGCGTCGGGATCCCGGGCGTCGCCCGGCAGGCCCAGCGGATCGCCAGCCGGGACCCTGGCCGGGGCCGGCCCCTGCCCGGTCCCCTGGCGGTCGAAGTCGAGCTCGTTGAACTGAAAGCCGTCGGCCGTCTCGGCCGCCGCCGGCGCGGACCAGATGGCCAGGACGGCCGCCAGGGCCATGGCCAGCGTCAATTGTCTAGTTCCCAGCACGCTAAACCCCCGTCCAAGGAAATTTGGCCCTCGGGCCGGCCGGCCACGGAGGAAAACGGCCCGTTTTCCAAGGGCCCTGCCGTCCGCCCAGGGGAAGGAAATTCCTACCATTGGGGTATTTTATATCAAATCTACCAAGTTGTCAAATTTCGCTCTAGAAAACCTAAAGACGCCTCAAATACGGGTTAAGACTCTACGCTAAAATCGTAACTTGACTAAAACAGCCAACCTCTTTTCCGGGCAAGCCGCCAATTTTTTTGGATGAGTCGTCTCCATTGGGCCAAATAACATGCGAATTTAAAGGATACCTTGTCTTTTCGCCATTATAACTGCAAATAAACGTATAACTATTGATCGTTGGCCGAACCCAGGCCAAATCCGATACCCCGGCGGGGCCGGCCCAGGGCGCCGACGCGGCACGTCACGGGGGATATTCTTATGGGGAAAAAAGAGGAATGCGGCGGCCGGGGGCCGCCAGAAGTGGGGACGCCTCCGGAGGGGTGGGGCGGGCTAGGACTCCAGGAGCTTCTCGGAATCCAGGATAAGGACAACCCGCCCGTCGCCCAGGAGGGTCAGGCCGTTGAAGTACGGGAGGCGCCGGAAGGTCTCCAGCTCGAACTCCTTGATCACTATCTTCTGCTGGCCCAGGATCTCGTCGGC
>JAISEK010000105.1 GCA_031264145.1 Deltaproteobacteria bacterium | reverse complement strand
ATGAGGATCTCCACCTCCGGGGCCTTTTCCAGAAGCCTCTCGGGACCGTAATTGGCCACGATCTGCCCTGGCCCAGTCGGCTCGGCGTCGGCGGCCACGTTCCGGCCGCCGGCCAGGGTCAGCAGCCAGATGGGGATGGAGTCCTGGGTGAAGGTCTTGACCTCCCTGTGCATGGACTCCAGGAAGACCCCTGGGCGGCGTCCCCCAGGGTGGGCCGAAAGTTCCGCCACCCGGGCCCTGAAGTCCTCGGCCATGGCCCTGGCCTCCTCCTCGCGGCCGGCGATCCGGCCAAGTTCCAGCCAGAAGCCGTAGAGATCCTCGGCCCGGGAGCATTGCCTGCTCCAGAGCCTTATGCCCGAGTTGGCCAGCGTCTCGAAGAGGGC
This sequence comes from Deltaproteobacteria bacterium, assembly GCA_031264145.1. Lineage (GTDB taxonomy): Bacteria > Desulfobacterota > Desulfarculia > Adiutricales > Adiutricaceae > JAIRNQ01. The sequence goes on along the minus strand of JAISEK010000105.1, from coordinate 57,551 downwards.
CGGGCTGGCCGAGAGATGCATGGGCCTAAGGAGGATGTAGTCTGGGGCGGCGGCCAGGAACTTCTCCACGTCGTCGTGGATGGAGAACTCGGGTGGCCTCTCCCAGCCCTGGGTCTCAGGACCCTGGTAGGTCTCCTGGCGGGAGATGCCAACCAGGGCGTCCCTGGCCCCCAGCCTGAGCAGGATCTCGGTGTCGGCCGCGTACAGGCTGATGATCCTTGGGGCGGACGTCCCTTCCCCCGCCCATAGGCCAGTGGGGCAGGCGGCCATCGCCAGGGCCAGTGCCGAGAAAAGGAGCAGCCAGGCTTTTTGGCCAGGCCTCCGAGTCGCGCGAGCATTCATCGTCGGGGCCATTTCCCGTGGCCGGGGCCACGGCTTCCCGGCCGCCTGGACAGGCGGCCGGGAGCAGGGGAGGCCAGGTCTTCTGATCGTCCTGGTCCTTACTTGGCCTGGACAGTGGGTGCCAGGGCCTGAAGGTGCTCGACGTAGATGGAGGCCCAGGAGTCGTTGGAGCCCAGGCCCTCGAGGAAGCACTCCGACTCGAGGCCGGCGGCTTTCATTATGCTGACCCAGCTGTCCGGCTCGTCGCCGGCCATGTCGTTCCTCGCATGGTCGCCGGCCACGATCATCAGTGGGGCCAGGAGGACCTTGGAGGGGGCGTCATTGGAGGCCTTGATGGCCGCGGCGACTTCCTCTGGCCCGGGGACGGCCTCGACCGTGCCGACGTAGACCTGGGGACCGTAGGCCTCGCGGAGGGCCTTCTCAAGTCTTCCGAAGACCTTCTGGGTCATGTGCTCGTTGCCGTGGCCCATCAGGACCAGCGCCGCTGAGGAGTTTTTGGCCCGCTCGGCCAGGGGGGCCAGGGCCTGGACGGCCCGGTCGATGTTTCCCTTCTCGCCATCCTTGAGACCTAGGGCCGGCTTGCCGATGCCGATCCAGGGGAAGGGCTTAAGGACCGGCTTGACTGTCTCGTATCCGGAGAGGGCCGAGACCAGCCTGGCCAGATCCTGGTACTCCTCGCCGTCGGTGACGTGGAGCGACTGGACCAGCACCAGCCTGGCCCCTTCCTCCTGGATGCCGGCCAGGACCGTGAGGGCGTTGCCGATCCCGTAGATCTCCTTGGGAATGCCTGGGTTTTCCTTCTTGAAGGCCCGGTCGGAGTCCCTCTCGTGCCAGATGGAGCGGATGATGTTGGAGGTGAAGGCCAGGTGGACGTCATGGTCCGGGAAGGCGGCCGCGACCTTGTCCCTGATGTTGAGGATGGAGCCGACGGCCCCGACCTCAGTGGTGCCGAAGGCGGCCAGGACGATGGCCGGCTTCTGGGGGGTCCTTTCGAAGGCCTGGGCCTTTTGGGCCGCCAGGGACAGGGCCAGTTGGGCGACCATGACCATAAGGGCCAGGAACGCCAGGTTGAGGCAGACTTTCTTCAGCATCGGTCTTTTTTCTCCTTCCTGATGCCCCCCATCCCAATGGGGGGCAGGTGAAAAAAATGCGGCCCCCCATTGGGATGGGGGGCCGCGACAACGTTTTCTACCGTGGCCGGCGAATCCGGGAAAGAGGCAAGCCTCGACCGTCCCGGTCCGCCCATGTCCCGGCCCCGGCCGTCCCAGGGGCATTGCCTCCCGGTCATGACGGATCCTGGGCCTTGGCTTTCCGGGCAGGTCTTCTGGCTTGCGGGTCAACGCAGGGACTCCGCCTTCCCACCGGCGGTCACGTGACCACCCTAAACGGCAGTGGCTGGGGCCAGGCCCCCTGGAGTCTGCTTCCCGCCCACAGCGGCGGCACCGCGACAGATTTTGACTGTCTTCCCTGTTGGGCCCCTTGGGCACCCGAAAGCCTGGCGGCCTGGCCCCTCGCCCAGGGCTTTCGCCAGGGGGAGGCCAGGGCCGTCTGAAAAAAGGCAAGCCGCCCCTTGGGCGGTTTCGATCCTTCCCCAGGGGGAACATCTTCCCCGAAAGGCCCCCGGCCACCTGTCGCTTGCCGGAGGTTTCAGGATTCTCGATTTCGCATCTTGCCACCAGGAAGTATAAAGACAAGCTGGCCGGATGTCAATTAATTGCCGGCCGCCCCTAATTTGCCCCTGATTCCGGGCCCACCAGCCTTGCCTTGGGGCCGCCTGCCCTCGCCGTGGTCCGGGGGAAAATACCCAGGGCCAGTTTTCGGCTTGCGGTTCCCTTGCGCTTTGGCTAAAATAGGGCCGGAAAAAACGTCCCTATATATAGTGTATGTCAAAGTAATTTTTTGGCAATATAAAATAGCTGCTTTAAACTATAATTAAATTCATAATACCTTGTGCTGACGATTCACGTCACGTCACGGCCAGGGCACCGCCGCGGGCGGAGTCTGTCCCCCATGCGGGCCAGGCGCGAACGGCCCGGAGCTTCCCAGAGGCATAATGGAAATATTCAGGACGATAAACCCTGCCAGGCAAATGGCCAGGACCTGGAAGGCCAGGGGCCAGTCGGTGGGGGTGGTCCCGACCATGGGCTTCCTCCACGCCGGCCATGAGAGCCTCATCAGGAGGGCCAGGGCCGAAAATGGCCAGGTGCTGGTGACCGTCTTCGTCAATCCGACCCAGTTCTCGCCCAACGAGGATCTGGCCGCCTACCCGAGGGACCTTGGGCGGGATCTGGCGATCTGCGAGTCCCTCGGGGTCGGGGCCGTCTTCTGCCCTGAGCCCGGCGAGATGTACCCGCCCGGCTTCGCCACCCAGGTCAGCCTCCCCTCCATGTCCCAGGTCCTGTGCGGCCGATCCCGCCCCCACCACTTCCAGGGCGTCTGCACGGTCTGCGCCAAGCTCTTCGCCATCACCGAGCCCGACCGGGCCTACTTCGGGCTCAAGGACGCCCAGCAGTATTTCATCCTCCGGCGCATGGTCCGGGACCTGGACCTGGACCTGGAGCTCGTGCCCTGCCCCATCGTGAGGGAACCCGACGGCCTGGCCCTGAGCTCGAGGAACTCCTACCTGGACCCGGCCGAGCGCCGGGCCGCCCCCGTCCTCTCCCGGGCCCTGCGCCTGGCCGGGGAACTGGCCGCCAATGGCGAGAGAAGGGCCCGGGAGCTTATCGGGGCCATAGAGGGGACCGTGGCCGGCGAGCCACTGGCCAGGCTGGACTACGCCCAGGTGGTCGACACGGAGACCCTCTCCGAGGCCGACCAGATAGAGTCCGAGGTGCTGGTGGCCGCCGCCATGTGGCTGGGCCGGACCCGGCTCATCGACAATCTCATCTTCGACCCTGGGGCCAGGTGATGGAGATCTCCCTCCTCAAGTCCAAGATCCACCGAGCGACCGTCACCCAGACCGAGCTGGGCTACGTAGGCAGCATCACCCTCGACGCGCTACTCCTCAGGGCCGCTGGCCTTCGCGAGTACGAGAAGGTCTTGGTGGTCGACGTCGACAACGGCGGCCGCTTCGAGACCTACTGCATCGGCGGCCCCGAGGGCAGCGGGACCGTCTGCGTCAACGGGGCGGCGGCCAGGCTGGTCGCCAGGGGCGACCGGCTAATCGTCATGGCCTTTGGCCTCCTGGGCCCCGACGAGGCCAGGAGCCACCGGCCCCTCGTCGTCTTCGTGGACGATGCCAACAAGGTCTTGCGAGTCGAGTGCCTGGAAAGGCACGGCCCTGGCTGAGGCAGCCCATGGATACCCTGGCTTTTGTCATTCCGAGCCCACGCTTTCCTGGCCGTAATCTGGACGGAACGGCACCAGCGGCAGGCCGCGGACGCAGTTCTCAAGGTCGTCGCCGAATAACACCACATCCTTCCCGTCCTGCGCGAAACGGAACCAGATACCTTCCTCCTCCATCAGGCGCCTAGGAAATCAAGGTCGGTCTCCATGGACCGAGAATGACCGCCAGGCGTCCCCGGGCAGGCGCAGGTGGAATGACTGCTGGACAATGGGTGGCGGCATCGGCCAGCCTCATGGCGGGGGACATCGGCGCCACCAGGTCCCCTTGGTTCAGGGCTTGGTCCTGGGCAGCTGGGAGACCAGGGACAGGTTGAAGTCCATCGCCTCGATCTGGAAATGGGGCACGATGAACAGCCTGACCCTGAAGAAATCGGGGTTGTCCCCGATATCCTCCACCGTCACCCTGGCCTCCCTCAGGGGGTGGGAGGACTGGAACTCGTTCTCTGTGGTCCTTCATCCCCCTTCATCTCGGTGACCTGGTCCTTGCTCAAGTCGTCCAGCTCCAGCAGGCGGCGGTCTTTGGCGGCGCCGATGTTCTCCCGCTTGAAGATCTTGAGGTAATGGGCCAAGAGAGGGAAGGAAGATATAGGGCAGCCTGGCGTTGACGCGGCTGTGAGTCGGGCGGCGAGGTTATTTTACCGTTGCGTGAAGTAATTAACATTCAATGCTGATTTGAGCTTTTTTTTGAAAACCTGTTTATAATTTTTTTTGTTGTATCTTGATCGATTATTTTTAATGGAATCCCGATATTTCCAGTCCCAAGGCCTTTTTTTAATATTATATTTATATAATTATATCCTTTTGATTCATCAAAATAAATAATTATGCTTAAACATGGTGTATAAAGAAAATGTAAAAGTCCTACTGGGTCATCTTTTTTCGGTAAAAGAATTCCATCAATCAATTCATATTCGCTTTGGTCATATGGGACATCTTTTTCCTGGTACGGCGTTAGTCCATTGTCGTTGACAGCCAAACGCTGGCGTGGAAGCTTCAACCTCCGGCACCAGTTGTCGCTGGCTTCTGAATATGGCTTTCAAACCTGAAGCATTACACCGAAAGCGACGATGCACATGAACATGCCAAGCCACACCAGACATCCAATTGCGGCCATGAGACTCTGGACCAAACCTACATTGCGAAGAAAAACTATACAGTTCTTTTGTAATGAGTTCAATAGGCCCCTGACCAGAATTGGAAAAAGAGAACAAAAGTAAGGAAGAGAAATAACCCAATCCACAGCCAATCACCGCCAGGCGATAGGCCATTTCAGTGGAACGCATTTTAAAAACTTTTATAGTGTATTTGGCGCAGGTTGCAACAAAAATGGCTTGCAGACAAAAGGTGCTGATAAATAGAGCAGGTAATGACTTTAAAACAAAAAGACTTGCTGGAAAAACGATATAAATGTCGCCAAAGCCACAATTAATGGAACTCCCAATAGTCCTATCGAATCATATTTAGGTATCAAAGTGTAATGATCTAATTCGGCTGAATCTTGCGCAGTGTCTTTTTTTAGCTCTTCGTCTTGGAGAAAAATTTCACATGAGTTTGTGCTTAAATCAAGCCACTCTATCCACATTTCGTCAGGGGCCTCATTTTTAATTTCGTCCCTTTGCTCTGCCGACAACCTACACCAAAACGGTATCCATAAATTATAGAGCCAAAATTCTTCTGCGCCTTGGTTGCAGGTAAATATATATGGATGTAGCCCATCGGCAACTTCCCAAGGACGAGGAGGATGATTTTTTCCATTTTTGAGCAAATATTCGAGAGGTTTACGTCTTTTTATTTTTATTGGAAAATTCATATCAATCCTCATCAATATGGTCATCTACCAAATCCGCTCCGTAATAGCCAGCAAAACAGCCGCTTATGCCGCCAACAATTGCGCCGATCCCTGTCCCTAAAAATGGAGCAGCTAGGGTTCCCGCAGTGGCCACTGCGCCACTAAACAACTTGAGTGCCTATAGCTGCGCCAGCTATTCCAGCTCCCCAACCACCTGCTTGCCTGATTGTTTCGGCAGATAGCGGACAAGAAGCAGGCGTAGCCGCGGTTCTTGTAGAACGAGAGGGGCACGAGGCCCAGGCTGGCGAATTCGAACTCCATGGTCCTGGGGATGAGCACCTCGGCGAGGATCTTGACCTGGTGGCCTGCGCCCAGGTCGTATAGATGGATTGGCAGGTCCTCGACCAGGCCGCTTCGTGTACTCGGATCGGTCGAAATAGTTGATGGTTTTTCGCGATGGTGAAGACATGCCTAAGCGAATGCTTATGTGGCCATGATGCAGACATGAGATAGATATATATTATCATCTTTATTCAAGCAATCTTCAACCATTTGCTTCATCGGCCTAGCCAGCATATTATTGTCCTGGCAGGCTGTTGCCATTTTTTTAAGCAAATATATTTGATGCGACTGCGAAAACCCAAGTTTTTTTACATGTCCATCAAGGGTTGTTGAGGCGAAGAGGAACGTGCCGACGTTGATGCGAAAGAATGAATAGAGCATAGTGCCGGCACGGTACTGGGCTCCTACTTGCGGGGGAAGCTATGGGCTGCACTGAAATAAACTTTACAACTATGATAAATGATGATAAAATTTTTTTATGAATAATAAAGGTAAACAGTTTGTTAATTTGGCAGTTGTTTTAGATTTAATAGTTACAACTACAATAACTGTAGTGTTGACCGTGAAATGAGTTCGTTGACCATAACGAATACAACAAGGAATCGAGATGGGCCCATGGCCCCTCTCGGTGCCGGACGGATATGGTGGGGGGCACGCGCATGGGTTTGAACGACACTCCCTCGGCCAACAGGGTGCACATAGGCTTCTTTGGCCGCCGCAACGCCGGCAAGTCCAGCCTGGTCAACGCCGTGACCGGCCAGGATCTGGCCGTCGTCTCGGAGGTCATGGGCACGACCACCGACCCGGTCTACAAGTCCATGGAGCTTCTGCCCCTGGGCCCGGTGATGATCGTAGACACCCCTGGTCTTGACGACGTCGGCAGCCTGGGGGAAAAGCGGGTCCGGAAGGCCAGGCAGGTGCTGAACAAGACCGACGTCGCCGTCCTTGTGGTCGACTCGGCCTCGGGCCTGTCCGGTGCCGACCGGGAGCTACTGGGCCTCTTCGTGGACAAGGCCATCCCCCACGTGACGGCCATGAACAAGAGCGACCTCCTTCCAGGGATCCCGGAGCCCGGGCCGGGCGAGATTTACGTGAGCGCGGCGACCGGCCACAACATGGGACGCCTGAAGGAGACCATCGCCGGCCTGGCCAGGACGGAGGAGGGCAAGCTCAGGATCGTCGGCGATCTGGTGCGGCCATCGGACCTAGTCGTCCTGGTGGTCCCCATCGACAAGGCCGCCCCCAAGGGACGGCTGATCCTCCCCCAGCAGCAGACCATCAGGGACATTCTTGAGGCCGACGCCGCGGCCGTGGTGGTCAAGGAGTTCGAGCTCAGGGACGTCCTTGGGAGCCTGGGCCGCCGGCCAGCTCTGGTCATAACCGACAGCCAGGTCTTCGCCAAGGTTTCCGCCGACACCCCGCCGGACATCCCCCTGACCTCGTTCTCCATCCTTTTCGCCCGCTACAAGGGCATCCTGGAGGGGGTGGCCTTGGGGGCAATGGCCCTGGACTCCCTGCGGGACGGCGACAGGATCCTCATAGCCGAGGGCTGCACCCACCACCGCCAGTGCGACGACATCGGCACTGTCAAGCTGCCCCGCTGGATTAGGGGCTACTCCGGGGCCGAGCTGGAATTCCGGCACACGTCCGGGGGCGACTTCCCCGAGGATCTGTCCGGACTGGCCCTGGTGGTCCACTGCGGGGGGTGCATGCTAAACGAGAGGGAGGTCAGGTACCGGCTCAAGACATCACAGGACCAGGGGATCCCGATGACCAATTTCGGCACGGCCATCGCCCACATGCAGGGCATCCTCAAAAGGAGCCTCTCCGTCTTCCCGCACGTCCTGGCCGAGCTGGGGGAGCTTGACCTATGAGGGTCGAGCGGGACAGGATGGGCGAGCTGGCCCTGCCCGATGGGGCCCTCTACGGTCTCCAAAGCCTCCGGGCCAGGGACAATTTTGACCTGGGCCTCCCGCCCTCCAACTGGAGCTTGATCGCGGCCATCGTCAAGGTCAAGAAGGCTGCGGCCATGGCCTATCGGAAGCTTGACCCCCCAAGGGCTCCGGTCTTCGAGGCCATTGATCGGGCCTGCGACGAGATCCTGTCCCCGCATGGCCGGGAGATGTTCCAGGACATGTTCATAGTCGGCGCCATCCAGGGCGGGGCCGGAACCTCCACCAACATGAACGTCAACGAGGTCCTGGCCAACCTGGCCCTGAGGATAATGGGCCAGCCGCTGGGAAGCTACGGCCTGGTCCACCCCCTCGATGACGTCAATCGCGGCCAGTCCACCAACGACGTCTACCCCACGGCCCTCAGGATAGCGGCCATAGAACTCCTGAGGCTCCTGAGCCAGGCCTGCGCTGGCCTCCAGGAAACCTTGCAGGGAAAGGAGAACGAGTACGCCGGGATCAGGAAGCTTGGCCGGACCGAGCTCATGGACGCCGTCCCCATCACCCTTGGCGACGAGTTTGGGGCCTATGCCCAGGCCATCGCCAGGGACCGCTGGCGTCTTTACAAGATTGAGGAAAGGCTTAGGCAGATCAATATCGGCGGCACGGCCGTGGGTCTTTCCGACAACGCCGAGAGACGCTACCGTTTCAGGATACTGGAAAACCTTAGGGAGATCACTGGCCTGGGCCTGGCTGCGGCCGAGTATCCCATGGACATTACCCAGAACAACGACGTCTTCGTCGAGGTCTCGGGCCTTCTCAAGGCCCTGGCCGTAAACCTCATGAAGATAGCCTCAGATCTTCGGCTCATGAACTCTGGGCCCAGGGGCGGCCTGGGCGAGATAAGGCTGCCCCCGAGGCAGATGGGCAGCACCATCATGCCCGGGAAGGTCAACCCGGTCATTCCCGAGATGGTCATAGAGGTGGCCATCAGGGTCATGGCCAACGACCAGGCCGTGACCATGGCCGCAGCCCACGGCGAGTTCGAGCTCAACGCCTTTTCCCCGCTCATAGCCGAGTCTCTCCTGGAAAGCCTGGGCATCCTCGAGCGGGCCGTCATGATCTTCCGGGGTCAATGCCTCGATGCCCTGGAGCCCGATCCGGGGCGCTGCGCCCGGATCCTGGAGGACTCCCTGGCCTTCGCCACGTCCTTCGTCCCCAGGCTGGGCTATGACCGCGTGGCTGAGATCATCGCCCAAAACGAGGGCCAGCCCGATAAGGTCCGCGAGGCCCTGGAACGGGCCGCCGCTGAGGCCCAGGCTGAAAAATACTGACAGCGTTGTTTCCGTTTTCTCGTTAAGTCAAGCTTGGCGGGCCCGACCTGTGGAAAGGCCCATGATGGCCACAAAAATTCCCCCATGAATCGGAGAAGTCCAATGAACCAGGCTCTAGTGGCCATCGTCGGCCAGGATCGCCCCGGAATCGTCCACCAGGTGAGCCATGTCCTGGCCCAGAAAGGCTGCCGCCTCCTCTCGGTCAGCCAAACCACGCTCCTGGGTCAGTTCGCCGGCCTTTTCGCGACCTGGGTTCCCGGGACGGTCTCGCTGGACGAATTGTCCGGAGCCTTGTCAGAGAGTCTGGAGGGGAACCGGCTCTCCTACTGGATAGCCCCACCGCCCGTAGGCGGCGAAAGCCACCCTGTGGCCTCCGAACCCTATGTCCTCACGATTCTTGGGCCGGACGGGCCCCAGGTGATCCCCGAGGTCACCAAGACCGTGGCCAGCTTCGAGGCCAACATAGAGAACCTGAGGGCCGTGACCATAGACTCAGCCGGATGGGCCTCCGCTGATGGCCAGCCACTGGCCCTGGTCCTCGAGATATCTGTCCCCGCAAACGTCCAAAAGGGTGCCTTCAGGCAGGCCCTGTCCTTGACTGCCGAGGAGATGGGCGTCGAGATAAGCCTCCAGCACAGGAACATCTTTGAGGCCATCCACAGGGTCTGACAGGATGCTGGGGCCTTGTTTTTCTTGGCGTGACTGGTGAAGTGGGTCACTGGCTCTTGATAAACTGGCCCCGGCATTTTCCGATACTTTACGCAATTATATAATGATGGCGGCTTGTTTGTCACTTCGATTTCTTGGAGTGACGGTGGAAAGTAGTGTCAGATAAAACAGGTTTGGCTTTATCGGAGTCTTTGATGGACCATAAACAACAAGAAAAACAGCGAATTGCTGAAGTATTTTTACTCTGGCTTCAAGGATATAGATGAGTTCCTGCGTTTCGTTTTCGTGGCCGGGGTGACCAGCTATCCTTCATGGGCCTCTCGGCCGGCCTCAACCATTTCAACGACATTTCATTGACCCCAAAGTATGCCGGCATCTGCGGCTTTAGCAGGGATGAGTTCGAGGGCTTTTTCAGGGAGCAGCTGGCGGTTGCCCTCGATAGCATGAGAGGCCAGGATCCGGTGTCGGCCGACGCCACCGTGGCCTATAAGACGTGCATCATCCCGTTCGGCGAGAGGCTCATGCATGGACCTTAGCTGGCATTGAGACTATACAAGTTTGCCTGTGGCTTGCCGATAGTCAGTGGATTCATGGGGCAGGCGTCACTGGCTAGACTTGCCGAGCGCATCGGAAATGTCCGCGACCTGCCCCTTTCCTGGGAGGGTTTCGGGCCAACCATTCCGCCCGGTACCCAGTGTTTTCGGAAGCGACGGCCAGCGTGGCTCCATCCCGCCCGGCCAGACCGTGGCCTAATCGGACCGGCCCGCGGCTTTGCCCGCAGACGGATCAGTAAAAACGGCGCGTCCGCCCGCCCTGGGCCTCCTGAAAGACAGCGCCAGGCCCCCAGTGAAGTCGTCCGGCCTCACGGCCGCCTCGGCGGCGAAGACCTTTTCCAGGAGGGCCGGCGTGAGGATTTCCTCCTTGGGTCCGGCGGCCACCAGCCGGCCGTCCCGCATGAGGGCCATTTCCTGGGCGAAGGTCGCGGCGAGTCCAAGATCGTGGCTGACAGTCACCACCAGGGACCCGTTTTGGGCCAACTCGCCCAGGGTGGCCATCAGATCCAGGGCCTGGGCCACGTCCAGGTTGCTGGAGGGCTCGTCCAGGAGGAGGATTGGCGTGGCCTGGGCCATGGTCCTGGCTAGGACGACCCTCTGGGCTTCCCCGCCCGATAGGGTGGTGACTGGCTTGTCGGCCAGGGGTTCCAGGTGCATCCTTTCGATGGCTTCTCCGACGGCCCGGTGGTCATCCGGGCCCAGGCGGCCCCAGCGGCCCAGGTGTGGCCTGCGGCCCAGGCGCACAGCCTCCCTGACCGTGAAGGCGAAGCCAAAGGCTTGGTTCTGGGGGGCCAGGGCCACCAGCTTGGCCTGCTTGCCGGCCCCGTAGGAATCCAGAACCCGGCCCATGAGACTGACGATGCCCCGTTCCGGCTTCCTCAGGCCCGACAGCAGGTCCAGGACCGTGCTCTTGCCGGCCCCGTTGGGGCCGGCAAGGACGTAGTGCCGGCCAGGGAACAGGGCCAGGGACAGATCGTCCACGACCCTCCTGGGCCCATGGCTGAAGCAGAGGCCGTCAGCCTGGAGCCAGGGCGTCTTGTCGGTACTAGGCATCGGCCAGGGTCCTCATCTTCCGCCTGAAGATGACCAGAAAGGCCGGCCCGGCCAGGAGGGCAGTCAGGACCCCGACAGGGATCTCCCCTGGTAGAAAGGCCCGCACGGCGGTGTCGGCGGCCAGGAGGAGGACCGCTCCTGCCAGGGTCGACAGCGGTAGAAGGGAACGGTGGTCAGGGCCGGCCAGGAGCCTTGCCAGGTGGGGCACGATCAGGCCGACGAAGCCGATGATGCCGGAGACGGCCACCGAGGCCGAGGCGGCCAGCGAGGCGGCGGCCAGGAGGCGCAGCCGGACCCGGCGGGTGTCCACGCCCAGGGTCTCGGCCGATCTGAAGCCCAGGGTCATGACATTGAGATCGGTGGCCGAGGCCATGCAGACGGCGAAGGCCGGGACGAAGAAGCCCATCACCAGGGTGGCCTCGGTCCAGGTCATGGCCTGAAAGCTTCCCAGAAGCCAGAAGATGATGGACGCGACCTGGTCGCCGGCCAGATACTTTATGAACGAGATGCCGGCCGATAGGATGGCCGAGAGGATGACCCCCGAAAGGACCAGGCTGGTCGGGGACAGCCTTCGGTCGCCGTCCGAGGCCAGGGAGATGACCAGGACCAGGGTCAGGGCCGAGGAGGCGAAGGCCCCCATTGTCGCGGCCAGTGGACTGGCCAGGAAGGAGGCACCGCCGATGGCCATCGAGGCCATGATGACCACCGAGGCCCCGAAGGCGGCCCCTGAGGAGACGCCCAGGGTGTAGGGGTCGGCCAGGGGGTTGAGGAGCAGACCCTGGAAGACGGCCCCCGAGAGGCCAAGGGCGGCCCCGGAGACCATGGCGGTCACGAGCCGGGGAAGCCGTACCTGCACCAGGACCATGGTCCTGTTCTCCGCGAGGCCGGAGTCGTGGTCCGAAATCAGGGATAGGAGGACGTCCTTTATCTCTCCGGCCGTGTAGGGCATATAGCCGCTGGACAGCGAGACGAGGGCCACCAGGAAAAGGGCGGCCAAAAGGACCAGGCCCAAAATGAAGGGCGACAGGCGGCGGGGTGCCTGTCCAGGCAGAAACGAGGTCACTGGGTCCTCCGTGGGTATCGGAACGAGGGCATGGGCTTTTTAGGGACTCCTGGCGACGCCGTCTGGGCCTAGGCAAGCCTAGCCGGCGTCGAGATGTGAAATTCGCCTTTCTACCTAATTTAAGAATAAAATGAGCGTATACGACTAGATATATGATGATTAATTTCTTATATAAGTGTTTTAATTAGTATTTATAGTGTACAACTAGTGAATTTACTTGATAAACATTTTTATGATTAAATTATATATTATAATATATTTAATACTCATAAAAAATTAAATTATAATTCTTTGATAATCAAATTGGCATACTTACTAGGATCACTAGTGACGTTCGTAGCCTAGCTTGATTGATAAAATTTGACGTCTGAGACTTTTATAGATATAATAATATAATTTTATGTCTATATAATATATTATAGCTGATATAAACTTAAATAACTTTGTAATAAGATATGGTAACATAACTATTAATGCTATATATTAAAAAGCATGATAATATTATTCTGTACTGTCTATATTGTAATAAAATTTATTAATTACTTGTATATTTCATAACATAAACAAATATAATTAATATTTTGATATCAGTTGATTTATTCGGATTAAATACTTCTATAGGGCAACTAATTTCTATAAAACTACTATAAATAGATATATAAAAAGGCCACTAATCGGGCGGAAGCCTTACTGGCTATACAGAAAATGATCTTACGCCTACCGAGTTACAACTTGACGAGCTTTAGACTTATGTAAGAAAGAAAAAAGCCGCCAATGCTCTGGAAATTGAAGCAGGCATATGTGAAAAATGGATCTGAACTGCCATAGATGTTCGAACCATAATGATGTTAAATACGCATATCGGATGACATGAACTGTTAGCCGCATATATGATATTTACTGGGTTAAGTAATATTAAAACATATACAAATTTATTTAAGTTTTATGATCTTGATCATTATACAAGCATACTTGTTTATTTATACTGCCGTGAAGTCCCTGTTCCATGAACTTAGCTAATAAGTAGACCTTATAAACTTATAATTCAGATAAGAATTAATATAAATTATTTAATAATAACAATATTCATGAAAATATGTATTATTATAACAATAAAAATATTATATTTGAAAACAAGAAATTTTTTACCTTTGTTTTGATTATTATTTAATTAAAGAAACTAATATTACTTATATAGAGCGTTTAAATAGCACTTGATGCTTAAATGAGACTAATTTAAGAAGAACAAATGTGGCTTTTTCAAAATATTTTTAATTTTAAATTAATATTAATAGATTATTTTGTAATCTAATTAGGCTATATAGTTTATTGAGTACTATTGAAAAAATCACCCAGCCATGTGCGCCAAGGTTACTGACCACATTTGGAGCGTCACCGAGCTGTTGACGGCTAGGGTCTGTTAATGGATCTAGACCACGACCAAGTATTGAAAGAACCATGATAAGGTTCTTCTTTATTGCCGGACTTGAGGAAAACGCTTTGACTCAACCCAACACTCCTCTGTTTTGGGAGCGCCTGGCGGCTGACCAAGTATATCAGGTTATCCATCACGCTGCTGAAGGCGTAAGTGTCAGAGCGACGTTAAAGCGGCGGTAAACCAGGTGATCGTCGAAGCAGGTGAACACCGCCAGGAGATCTTCTGTGGTTTGATGCCATCGCTCCAATTGACTTAAGTTGAGCTTGATGAGCTGTGGTTTTTTTTTCAAAATGAAGCGACTACTAAAGAAAATGAACTTGAACTGTGATACGGTGAAACATCGATTTTGACTGCAATAGACACTCCTTACTGCCACGAATGGTGATGCTATTTCCACCAGTTTTCCTGTAATCCACGTAACCCTCGTTTGGACAAGATACTCGTTCGCTCGCAGTCATAGGCAACCTCCCCAATGTCTATTTTCGCATTCTAACCCTGAGAAATGATTTTGCCAACTAGAATTGCCCACTACCTGCTATAATGTCTAGTATTTCAATGATATGTTTTGGATTTAAGCTGTCTATATAATTTTGACAAATCTCGATTGCCTTATCTATTATTTTTTAAAATTGTAAAAATAACTATATTTTATTGTCTTTATATTAATTTAGTATATATTATTACACTAAAAATATAATTCAAAATAAATATTATATAATTTATTGCTATAATTGGCTTTGGCTGATGGTTTCGGCATTTTTTGGCTGATGCGGTCGATGAGGGAAGATACTATTATCGGGGTGAGTACGTCCGCAAAAGGAACCCCCCAGGCCAGAGGGAGATTGCGCCCCTGGCCTGGGGGAGAGGAAGGGCCGCGAAGATGGGCCAAGGTTCCTCGGGAGGAATGGTCTCAGTATTTGCCGTACTTGAGTCCGGCTTCGACCATGGCCCTGATCATTTCAGGCCGGCCCTCGTCGGTCACGGTGCCGGTGGCCAGCATGAATCCGCCGCCAGGGGCGATGTCGTCGATAAGCTCCTTCACGCACTTGTCGACATCGGCCGGCGTGCCGGCGTGGAGTATGGAGGAGGGCACGTTCCCTATGAGGCAGCAGTTGCCGCCGACCTTCCTTTTGAGCTCCTTCATGTCGGAGCGGTCGATCATCCAGGCCACGGCCCCCTTGGGCAGCTCGGCCATGTAGTCCATGCGCTGGTTGTAGCCGCCTTCGGCGAAGGGCACCGGGACCCCGCCGGCCTCGATGATGCCGTCGAAGACCTGCCTGAGCGTGGGCCAGTAGAACTTCTCGAATTGGGCCTGGCTCATGAAGCCGTCGGCCCCCTTGTGGAGGGGCATGAAGACCAGGGGGTTGCCGCTGCCGTCGATGGCCTGGACGGCCATCTTGATGGCCAGGGGGGCCAGGGTCTCCATGGCCGCGATCATGCGATCACCGTTGCGCCTCAGATCCAGCATGGCCGACTTGAAGCTCCTGAAGGTGTCGGAGAGGGTGTCGAAGGGGGCCTTGGCGAAGCCGCCGGCCGATGTCGGGAAGCCGTCGCAGATGAGCTTGCCGATGAGGCCGCCCACGGCACCCATCCACTCGAGGGTCATGGAGCCGACCTCCATGAGCTTCCTGAGGCTCTCCTGGACCTCCGGCAGGCCGAAGGGGGCCAGGAAGCCGGCCAGGTTCGGCAGCTCCATGAACTCGGTGAAGTTGGGGAGCTTGGTGAAGCCCGAGAGGGCCCCGCAGAAGCGGGGGATGTACTGCCTCATCCACCAGTCGGTGGGGTCGAGGGCCAGGTCGTCGTACTCCCTGGCCTCGACCAGCCAGTCGTGCTCGAAGTAGCGGTAGATGCTGTCCTCGGGCACCCCGCCGTGCCCTGGCCACTGGTAGAGCTTGTAGTCCAGGGCCTCCATGACCGGGATGGGGGCGATGATGCCGATGATTCCGAAGGCGTCGAAGCCGTACTCCTTGACGAACCTTTCCCAGATCTCGACCGCCTTCCTGACGTCGCTCATGACCTCCCTGGGTAGGGACCCGTAGGCGTAGGCCGGAAAATAGGTGTAGTTGGGGTAGACGGGGACCCGGTCAGGGGCCTTCCTCAGCTCTATGGCGTCTATGATTCTCTGGACCCTGCCCTGGTAGGCGGCCTTGGTCTCGGGGCTGGCAAAGGGCACCCCGGGCTCAAGCCACTTCTCGAAGCGGGCCTGTCGCTTTTCCTGCCAAGTGGACATGGGAGCCTCCTTTGGCCTCAGGCCAGGGAATTGAGGTAATTGACGTTGGTCATGGCGTCGTTGGCGAAGACATCGGCCCCGACGTACTTCAGAATGTGATCGTCAATCTGGGAGCCGCCCAGAAGTACCTTCACCTGATCCCTGAGGCCGGCCTCCCTGAGTTGGTCGACCACGGCCTTCATGGGGTCGTAGGCGAGGGTCAGAAGGCCCGAAAGTCCCACGAGCTTGGGCTTGTAGTTCTTGACCTCCTCTACTATTTTTGTGGTCTTGACGTCCTCGCCCAGGTTCCTGACCTCGTAGCCGGCCAGCTCCATGATGGTCCCGGCGATGTTCTTGCCGATGTCGTGGATGTCGCCCTCGACGGTGGCTATGAGGACCCGACCCTTCGTCGGCCCGGCTTCCGAGGCACCCTTCAGGAATGGCTTGATCTTGTCGCTCCCGGCGGTCATCATCTCGCCGGCCAGGATGAGCTCGGAGACGAAGTACTCGCCGGCCTCGTAGCGCTTGCCAACCTCGGTCATGCCGGCCTGGTAGGCATCCAGAATGGCCTTGGGATCCTTCCCCTCGGCCAGGTATTTGTCGGTCAGGGCCATGAGCTCGTCTTCAAGCATGTCGGCCATGGCCGTGGTGATCTTTTCCATCTTCTACCTCTTCTAAAGGGGCCTTGGCCCCTGGAAATGCCTTGGGGGCCAGGCCCCATGGCCTTCAGTATGCGCCATGTTCCTTGGTGTAGTCGAACATGGCCTTGACGTTTTCCGGTCTAGCTTCCGTCAGGTTGACGGCCGTGTCCATTATGAAGCCGCCGCCGACGGCCACCTCGTCGATGAGTCTCTTGCAGTAGCCCCGCACGTCGTCTGGGGTGCCGGTCGAGAGAATGGAGGCCGGGACGTTCCCCCGCAGACAGACCTTGTCGCGGGCCAGCTTCTTGGCCTCGAAGATGTCGCTGTTCTCGATATGGTAGACGCACATGCCAGGGGGGGCGTCGCGGATCATTATGGGCAGCCTGGTGTCGCAGACGCCCTCGATCAGAAGGTAGGGCGAGATCTTCTCCGCCACGAGGGCCCTCATGAGCTCAAGGAGCGTGGGCCAGTAGAACTTCTCGAACTGGGCCTGGCTCATGAAGTTGTCCATGCATTTGTGGAGCGGGATGAAGCATATAGGGATTCCGGAGATCCTCACGTTGCCTATGGCCAGATCCAGCATGTGGGGGAGAAGCTTGTCGCAGGCGGCCAAGAGCTTCTCGGGTCTCCGGCGCAGGTCCACGAGCATGCCCTTGATGCCGCGCAGGTAGTCGCCGACGATGTCCAGGGGGGCCTGGGTCATGGCTCCCTGGGGCAGGGGCCAGCCGGCTTCGGCAAGGGCCTGGTGGTAGTGGGCCATCTTTCCCAGGGTGCTCATGGACTCCTGGGCGGCCTCGGCCAGGGCCCTGCCGGCGTCCTGGATGTCCGGGTCGGCCAAGGCGGCCCAGATGTACGGGGTGAAGAAATAGTAGCTGCCAGTTATAGGTGGGAGCTTGGCCAGGGGAGCCAGGCGGCCGTAGACCTTGGGGAACATGTGCCTGAACATGAAGTCGGAGGGATCTGACAGGAACCAGTCATACTGCTCTGGCAGCATCATCTCGTCTTCCACGAACTGGTAGGAGGCGTCGTCGTCCAGGCCGTGCCCGGCCCATTTGAGCAGCCTGAAGTCGAGGATGCTGGAGATGCCGAAAAAGCCGTTGATGAAGTAGGGGGTGTCGCCGATGTCCGGCTGGAACTCCTCGTGGAACCGCAGCCACAGATCGTCGAGTATCCCGTGATCGTTTATGGCCTTCTCCATCTTGGCCCCGTAGTAGCGGATGGGGAAGGTGTCGACCATGGGCACGATGGGCACCCGGTCGGTCTTCCTTAGGGCTATGGTGTCATAGTATCTCTTTTGGCGCTCAGCGAAGAGCGCCTTATTGTCAACCATGTAGTCCTCCTCTCTTGCCAGGCCAGGGCGCCGGCCAGGCACCGCCGCTGGCCTTCACGCCCGGCCCTCAAGGGACTTGCGGCCGAAAATAGGTATTCTTGGGAAAGGTCTGTGCGATGGCCCTACGCAGGGGAGGGCTCATCTCGGCTAGCCCCTTTTCCTCACCAGCTCGGGCAGGGGCAGGGTGACCAGGCCCATCAGGACGAAGCCGCCGGCCGTAAGGAGCATCACTGTCGGCAGGGAGTTACCGGCCAGCCAGGGGATAAGGGTCGGCAAAAGGAAGCCGCCGAACGACTGGAGGGTGCTGATGAGCCCCCCTGCGCTTCCGGCGTAGTTCGGCCCGATGTCCCTGAGGAGCATGGGCAGGGACAGGATGAAGGAGCAGAAGGCCCCCGAGGCCAGGCCGGACAGGGAGAGGAGGACGAGCGTCAGCGCGCCGAAGGAGACCTTGGCCGCCAGAAAGACCCCCATGCCGGAAATGAGGCCGCAGGCCAAGAGGAACATCCTCGAGCTGCGCATGAGCCTGGCCAGACGGTCGGCGATGAGGGCGCCCACGAGCATGAAGGCGGCCACGGCCGAGGCGCAGGCCGAGGCCGACTTTGGGGCGGCACCTTTTTCTGCGCCAAGGAAATTCGCCGCGAAGGATGTCAGGCACACGTATGTCCCCAGCATGAAAAGGATGCCCAGGCCGCCGATCCAAACGTTCTTCCTTTTGGCCACGTAGGAGAGGCTGGCGATCATAGGCTGGACTTGGGCCCTGTTAAGGCTGGGCGGGTTTCTGATCAGGGCCAGCCAGACCACGGCCACGACCACGGCCAGGACGATGGAGACCATGAAGGCTGGGCCGATCAGCTCGAAGCTTGGCCCCATGCCGATGGACGTCGCCTGTCCCAGGCCAATGCCGGTCAGGTAACAGCCCACTCCAACCCCGATGCCGCTCGGGGGCAGCCAGACACCAAGTACCTTGATGAAGTTGGCGTTCAGGGCGGCGTTGGTCGCCCCTACCAAAAACATCCAGAAGAGGTAGGCTCCGAAGGACGGGGTGGCCAGGTAGCGGCCGACGCAGCCGGCGATGGTCACGGCCATGGCCGCCGTCACCACCGGCTTGACGCCGACTCGGTCGCCCAATGCCCCCAGGGGGAGGCCCAAGACGGCCGCCGTTAGGATTGAGATGCCAACGACCAGGCCGAATTGGCTCCCAGTCAGGGAGGCAAGCCCAATAATCTTGGGGGCCAGGCCGGCCATCTGGAAGATTGTGAAGTTGCCCAGAAAGGAGGCCAGGGCCACCACCACGACGATGACGAAACGATAGGGCGAGTGTTGGGCGTCAGACATGCTCACCTCGTTTGGGCAACCTGGCCTTGCGGCCAAACATGGCTGGTTGCCGGGGAAGGGGTGGAACTGGGCCGGTTTGGCGGCCTTCCAGGGGACTGGTGGCCAGGCCAGGGAGACAACGCTCTAGCTAGGCTGGTCCCGTTAAGGGCCGGTTTGCCCTTAAGCACTTTGAATGTTTGCTCGTCTTTTTAGCCGATGATTGCATAATACTATATAGTGTTTTTTCAGTCAAGACTTTTTTCGGACCCAGGCTCTATTTTTTCAAGCTCTGAGGCTGGGTATCTGGGTATTAAATAATATTTATTTTGCTTATAATTATATATTTATAAGAATAATATAACTATTATTAAATATAATTATATAAAAATTATTTATATAATTAGATATATAAGTTTATATGGCAAATTTCATCCAAAAAATAGTCAAAAACTCCGAAATTTCACTGCCAAGCCCGACAATCCCGGATATCCGGCCTCATCAATAGAAGCCGTGTTCCAGGGTGGTCTCGATCATGGCCCGGACCATGGGCCGGTTGGCCTTGTCCAGGGCCGTGCCCGAAGACATCATGAAGCCGCCGCCGGGGGCAACTTCCTCTATGAGCTTCCTGCAATACAGCCCCAGCTTTTTGGGATCGTCCATAAGGAACATATAGCCGGGGACGTTCCCGGCCAGGCAGCAGTGGTGGCCGACCCGGCGCTTGAGGAAGGCCATGTCCGTGCGGTCGATGATCCAGGTCACGCCTCCCCTCGGCAGGTCCAGGAAATAGTCGCAGCGGCTCTTATAGCTGCCCTCAGCGAAGGCCAGGGGGAGGCCCCCGGCCTCGATTATGAGCTCGAAGACCCTCTTGAGGGGGGCCCAGTAGAACCTCTCGAACTGGCCGGGGCTCATAAGGACGTCATCTCCGGTGTGCAGGGGCATGAAGACGATGGGGTTCCCGGTCCTGTCTATGGCCCTGATGGCCTGCTCGGCCACCATGGGTGTAAGGACCTCAATTGCCTCAAGAAGCGACTCCGGCTCGCGGGCAATGTCAAGAAGTGCGTTCCTCCTGGAGCGCAGCTGGTCGGTCAGCAGATCGAACGGGGCCTTGCTGAATCCGCCGGCGAACGAGGGATAGCCCTGGCCGGCCAGCAGCGCGACGAAGGCCTCGGCCTTCCTCTCCCAGGCCAGGGCCAGGCTGCCGGCCTCCATCAGGTTGCGGATGGCCTCCTGGACGTCCTCCCTGCCGTAGGAGGCCAGGGCCAGGCACAGCCGCGCCGGCTCGGTCCAGGACAGTCCGGTGAACAGTTCCATCCGCGACATGCCCTGTAAGGCCCCGCAGACCAGGGGCACGAACTCCTTCAGCCAAAAGGCAGAAGGGTCAAGGGCGATGTCGGCGTATTTCTTGGGCGACGTCAGCCAGTCGCGGGGGACGTAGCGGTAGGTCTGGTCTTCCGAGAGGCCCTTGTGGCCAGGCCACTGGTACAGCAGGTATTGGATCTTCTCCATAAGGGGGATGGGACAGGTCAGGGCGTAGAAGTTGTAGGAGTCGAGAAGGAATTCCCTGGAAAACCTTTGCCACAGGGCAAAGCCCAGGTCCTGGTCGCTCATGGCCGCCATGGCGTTTGAGCCCAGGACATAGGCTGGCATGAAGGTGTAGTTTGGGAGCAGGGGCACCCTGTCAGGGATCCCGGACAGGGTCATGGCCTTGGCCATCCTGGTAATCCTGGCCTGATAGTCGTTCTTGGCTTCCTGGCTTTCGAACGTGAGGCCGGGAGGATTGAGCCACCTTTCCAGGCGCGCTTTTCGGCGGGTCTCCCAAGACAACGGCGGACCTCGTCTGGCGTCCTCCGGGGGGCGCCCGGGAAAGGAGGAAGGCGTCCCTGGGGCCAGGCCGATCCTCAAGTCGGCTAAGGCCCTTTGGGTCCCTGGCCCGGTTCACCTCCAGGCACATGAGGAACCGACGAAATTGGCCGACTTTAAGCCGGGTGCGGTCTGGGGCCTGGAAGGGCGTATTATTCCGAGGTCCGAAAAAGGTATCGGGGAAAGATTATGCCCAGTTAAAACACCTTTAAAATTTAAAATGACTATGTTCGATATATTAGTAATTTTTATATGTAAATAAATGGTGTTAATGTGATCATATATAGCTTTTATTTAAGATATTAAAATATTTTTTCTGATAACATCTGTCTAATTGCCAGAAAATGGTTTTTATGCCACTGGAACGACCTTGCCTGCCCCTGGATAATCACAAAAGGGCACTGAGGCCGTGTTTGGCACACGAGGGAGAAAGGACCAAAGCCATGGGAGCCGGTCCCCTGGGTTAGGCGATAGGGCCGATGGCCTTGGCCCTGAAGGCCCTATTGAACCTGAGGCAGTGCCGGTCCAGGCCCAGAAGGGCTTCGGTGGCCAGCGTGGCCGCCCTGAGGTCGCGGTTCTCGGGATCGGTTATGGCCGAATCCAGTCCGGCGTAGATAGTTAGGGCCATGAAGCTCTGGTTGACCACGCTACGGAGAGGCATGCCGAAACTGATGTTGGAGTGTCCGCAGGTAAGGTGGGCCTCAGGGAACTCGGCCTTGACCGCCTTGATGGTCTCCAGGGTAATCAGGCCGGCCTGGCCGTTGGTCGAGACGGTCATGACCAAGGGATCGATGAACAGGCTGGAGTCTGGCAGACCTTGCTCCCGGCACAGTCCCACTAGGTGCCGTATGATCTCGAGCCGCCCCTCGACCGTGGCCGGTATGCCCTTGTCGTCTAGGGCCAGGACGATGAGCTCGGACTTGTATTTGGCGGCCAACGGAAGGACACCCTCGACCCGCTTTTGCTCCCCCGAGAGGCTGTTGACCATCATCTTTGATGGATTGTAGCCGCTGACCTTCTCCAGCCCGGCCGACAGGGCCTCCGGGTTAGCGCTGTCTAGGCAGATGATGGCCTCCGGGGCGGCCCGGTGCACGAGATCAATCAGCCAGGCCAGATCCTCCGGCTCGCGGGCAGGCAGGGTGCCAGCGTTGACATCAAGGTAGAAAGCCCCGGCCTTGAATTGGCTCAGGGCCAGCTCCTTGATGAAGTCCTCGTTGCGGCTGGCAATGGCCTCGGCCACCTTTCTGCGGGTGCCGTTGATTTTTTCGCCTATTATTATCATAGCACAGCTCCTAACAGAAGTGTTGGGCCATGGCCACGGAAGACTGGCTCGGTGGGGCAGGGCCCTGTGGTTATTTTTTTACAGTAGCAAAACTATATAGTGTTGTCAAATAAAATTTTATTAATACAAAATCACTGTATAGCGTTGTTGGGCATCCACCATGACCGGCTCCGGCCAGTGGCGCAGACCACCCTACTGCCCGCCAAGCCTCTCATCGGGTCTCCCTGGGGCCCAGGTACGGCTGGCCCTCCCATTGCCGACATCACAGGGGAGTTCACAGTTGGCCGGGAAAGAGGGCGGTCTTCGCAAGGCCAGGCCAATCCTAGCCCGGTCCGGGCCCGATGATTCGCTGTCCGTTTTCCCTTGACTATATGCTCAAACCGGAGTTATGGCAATAATTGCGGCTCGGGCCAGGTTCAGTAGGCCCAAGGCCCATCTTGATCACCGAGGTGCCAGCAAATGGCCAAGGACTGGTTGCCAGTGTCGAGAGCCTGTGAGGAAATCTCCCCAGGGTTTTCAAATATGTGCCGAAATTGAACTCGCCAAAAAGAGGGTGGATAAATCATGGAATAACAACCAACTAGCCAACTTGACACTATTGCGTGCACATGCGTTCCAAAAGGTTGGCTTACGAGTAAAACATCGAATCTGACTTGTTATCTTTAGAGAATTGTGAAATCAGCCTATCCTAAGACCGGTTCCCTTCACAGGCAATGTTAATATGGTCTTGCATGGCCCGAGAATCAAGTCCTGATTTTTGTAATCTATTGGCTATTTGAATTTATAATAATATTTATAAAATAATTTTATATTAATTAAATATTATAAAAATTGAAATATATTATAAATTATTTTTACTATAAAACAATAAATTTATATTTTTAAACATAATTATAGTATTTTAATAATAATTGATATATTTACATGTTAATCATATTTAAATATATAATACAAACTCTAATATATTAAGCATGACAAAATATATCAAATTATTTTATATATATTAATGCATTAATAGTAATTTTCTCTGCAAGTAAGATATAGTATTTTATAAAGTAAAATATTTTATGATTCAAAATATATATATTATTTATAAAATTTAATATATTAAATTTATTTTAATTTTCTATTTATATTTTTTGCTGCATTTTAAATAGTTTGTAATTATTTTGCTAACTAAAAATTTGAAATAATCTAGTTATTGTAGTTATAACAAATTTTTATATTGTATAGTTAAATTTATTCTATTAAATTATTGTAAATTTATCATTTGGCTGAAGTTTTATGGTCGCCTAAATTATTTTTTAATCTTGACTTAGTCTTGACGTTTTGTTTATAATAATCGGTGGCTTTTTTTTTGGGGGAAAATTGCCAGTCTCTATTTTGTCTTCATTTAATTTTTTGGTCAAGGCGGCCCGCTTCTTCAATCCCCCCATCCATGTGGGCCCGTCAATTTGAAAAATACCCTCAAGTGTCGTGCCCTTGGCGGTTCAAGCGCCCCCTTTCCCTTTTTGTCTTAGGGGGCTCTCGCCGGGTGCCAAGGCTGGTCCCCATAGAATGCTGACCGACAGAGAAGTCACGGCCACCATCGAGATGCTCAAGAACGAGCACCTCGATGTCAGGGCCATCACCCTCGGACTTTCGCTCCTCGACTGCCTCTCCGACGACCTTGGCCGGCTCTCGGCAAAGATTCTTGACAAGATAAGCCGCCACGCCGAGAACCTGGTCCGGGTTTGCGACCAGGTGGGCGAGAAGTATGGCATCCCCATAGTCAACAAGAGGATCGCCGTCTCCCCCGTAAGTGCCCTGGCCGGGCCATTCAATCCCGGCCAGTTGGTCAAGGTGGCCAAGGTCCTGGACAAGGCCGGCCAGGAAGCCGGGGTCGATTTCGTTGGAGGGTTCGGTGCCTTGGTCGAGAAAGGCTTCTCCAAGGGCGACGCTGCCCTGATCGACTCAATCCCAGCTGCCCTCTCCGAGACGGCCAGGGTCTGCTCGTCGGTCAATGTGGCCTCCAGCCGCGACGGCATCAACATGGACGCCGTGGCCTTGATGGGCCGGACCATCAAGGAAACCGCCCTCCTTTCCAGGGACAGCGACGGTCTGGCCTGCGCCAAGCTTGTCGTCTTCGCCAACATCCCACCTGACATGCCCTTCATGGCCGGTGCCTACCAGGGATTGGGCGAGCCGGATGCGGTCATTAACGTCGGCGTCTCGGGGCCGGGGGTGGTCAAGAAGGCCATCGACAGGGCCATGGGGCAGACGCCGCGGCCTAGCTTCGGGCAATTGAGCGAGGTCATCAAGCGGACCGCTTTCAAGGTCACAAGGGTCGGCGAGATCCTTGGCCGGGAAGTGGCCGCGGCCCTGGATCTGCCTTTCGGCGTGGTCGATCTCTCTCTGGCCCCGGCCCCCCAGGTCGGCGACTCGGTGGGGGAGATCTTCGAGTCATTTGGCCTCAGGGCCATCGGTGCCCCCGGCTCGACGGCTTTGCTGGCCCTCCTTAACGATGCGGTCAAAAAAGGCGGGGCCTTCGCCTCCAGCCACGTGGGCGGTCTTTCGGGAGCCTTCATCCCCGTTTCCGAGGACCTGGGGATCGGTGCCGCCGCCGAGGCCGGCTATCTTGGGCTGGAAAAACTCGAGGCCTTGACCTCCGTATGCTCGGTGGGCCTGGACATGGTGTCACTGCCCGGCGATACCTCGGCGGCCACTCTGGCCGCCCTGATTGCCGACGAGATGGCAATCGGGGTCATTAACCATAAGACCACGGCCGCCCGCCTGATTCCAGTCCCCGGCAAAAAGGCCGGCGACAAGGTCCATTACGGGGGGCTTTTGGGCTCGGCCTCCATCATGGAGGTCAGGGACTACCCCGAGGCCGAGGCCTTCGTGAGTCTTGGCGGCCGAATCCCGGCCCCCATCCATAGCCTTAGGAATTGACCTCCTTATGGCCCCCTGTTTTCCAATGGATCCCGAATATGCGTGAAAATGCCCATAATTGGCTTTTTCCCATCCTCCAGCCATGTCGTGTGGTCCCTGTTGCCGCTTTGCCTTTGTCCATGTGACTTTGACTTGATGCCAAACCTCTTTCCGACCCCCAAAAAGGGCCGAGGCCAATAAATTGCGAGGCGCTAAATGACTTTCGCCAAGCCACTTGAAGAAGTGCGAGTCGGTGGGGAAATCGACGCCCAGTGCACGAAATGCCGCCGGGTGACCAACCACAGGATTGTTTCCATGCAGGACGACGCCATCAAGCATGTTCTGTGCCTCACCTGCAGCTGCCAGCACAACTTCCGGGCCCCGGCGGCTGTGAAGAAGGCTGCCGCCTCCAAGGCCAAGGCTACTACTGCGGCCAAGCCCAAGGAACCCAGGCCGGCGAAAGAGCCCAAGGAAACCAAGGAGGCCCGTGAGGCCAGGGATGCCAAGAAGGCGGCCGTTGACGAGCGCGAGCAGAACAGGGAAAAGTGGAACGAGTTCAAGAGCCGTTTCAGCCACGCCGTGGCGGTGGAATATTCTCTGAACGGCGATTTCGGGCAGGACCAGGCCCTGAACCACGCCAAGTTCGGCCTGGGCTTCGTCACCAGGGTGATGCTGCCCAACAAGATCGAGGTCCAGTTCGAGGAGTCTCTCAAGACCCTGGTCATGCACGTCGGGCCGTCTGGGAATCGGTGACCCATGTCCGGGGAATGCTCCCCCTGGCCCGACCTGGTCGTTGACCTACACACCCACTCCATCCATTCGGACGGCCAGCTGGCCCCGGCCGAGCTGGCCAGAAGGGCCTTCGTGAAGGGTTGCCGCTACCTGGGCCTCTCCGACCACGTTGACCAGTCGAACCTGGGCCAGTGTCTGGGGGCGGCCCTGGCCGCGGCCAGGGAACTGTCCGGGGCCATCGGCCTGACGCTCCTGGCAGGGGTCGAGCTTACCCACGTCCCCCCCGGGCAGATCTCCGATATGGTCAAAAGGGCCCGGTCTTTGGGGGCCGTCTTCGTGGTCGTCCATGGTGAGAGCCCGGTCGAGCCGGTGGCGCCAGGGACCAACATGGCCGCCATAGAGGCCGGGGCCGACATCCTGGCCCATCCTGGCCTCCTTACCCCCAGGGAGGCGAACCTTGCCGCCGAAAAGGGCGTCTTCCTGGAGCTTTCCGCCAGGGGCGGCCATGGCTTCGCCAACGGCCTGGTGGCAAGACTGGCCCGCGCCAACGGGGCCCAGCTTTTGATCAATTCCGATGCCCATGCCCCCGAGGACCTCATGACTGCCGACTTCCAGAGGACCGTCGGCCTGGGGGCCGGGCTCTCGGCCGAGGA
Organism: Deltaproteobacteria bacterium; assembly: GCA_031264145.1. Classification (GTDB taxonomy): domain Bacteria; phylum Desulfobacterota; class Desulfarculia; order Adiutricales; family Adiutricaceae; genus JAIRNQ01. The sequence continues at coordinate 30,799 of JAISEK010000105.1, read as the reverse complement.
ATACGTCGCTCTGATTGCCCAGGCCACGGCCTTTGCCCAGGGGTTGGCCCTCAAGGCCGCCGACAGATGAGGCGCCATGCCTTCAAGCTGGCCGTCCTGGTCCCTATTTTGGCCTTCCTCTTCTGGTGGGGCTGGTCCGGCAATTTCGCCTACAGTCCAGGCTCATTGTTTACCCTCTTTGACCAGGAGTCCTTCTACGGCCTTGACTTGGGCGCAACGCGCATGGGCTGGGCTAGGAGGGAGATAAGGACCGATCCCAAGGCCGGCAGGGTCTCCATTTCCGAGGAGTCGGTCATCAACCTCAGCTTCTCGGGCCAGGACCTCCAGATCAGGACCAACTCCGACTCGGTCTTCGATTCCGCTGGACGCCTCGTATCCGCCGTCTTCAGCCTTCCAATGGGGGCCGTGAACGGCCAGGCCTCGGCCACGGTCGATGGCCAGACCCTAAGGTGCGAGCTTAGGCTCATGGGCCAGATCCGCCAGGCCGAGGTGCCCCTGCCGCCATCGGGGCCGGTCCTGGTCTCGGGCCTTGTCCCCTGGCTGTCACACCAGCGCAACCTGCCGCTTGGCCGGCCACTGGGCCTGAGCCTGCTTGACCTGGTCTCCCTGACCTTCATGCCGGCCGAACTCGTCATAGAGGATGCCACCACCATCTCAGACGAGCTCCAGATATACAAGCTGACCCTAAGGTTCATGGGGACCGAGAGTTCAGAGTGGATCGATGCACAGGGCGGCCTTCGGAGACAGTACAACCCTGTTATGGAAGTTGGTCTCGTCCAGGCCAGGCCTGACCAATATGATCTGATAAGGGGAGAGCTTGCCGGGAGCGGTGTCGGGACCGAGGCCCTTACCCAGGGCCCCTTGGCCGAATTGGTCTCCTCTTTTCTGGCAAATGGCGGACTGGACATCCTGGGCAAGGCCGTCACCAGGGACGGCCAGCCAAGCCCCTGGGGGCCACCAAGGCCACAGGGGGGCGACGAGGCCGGTGAGGCCCATAACCAGGTCCCGGCCGTCACTAACGTTCCGCCCTCAGGCCAGCCGCTGCCTGGCCAGCTCCACGAGGAAGGGCAACGGCCCTAGTACCTTGTTTTTCTTCATTGGACTGGCTAAGATGCCCAAGACTAACATGATTATGCCGTCGTTTGCCCAGGAGATGGAGTCGTGGTTGTCAGTCATTTTTGAAAATACGAGCTACTAGAGCTGCGGCCGGGACAAGTTTTGCCCCTCGTCAGGGGGATCGTGCGCTTGTCCAATGGCCGTTTACCGCTTCTTTGTCTCTCGGACCTGGGCTAACGGGCGTGCGTCTGTCGTTCTCGCCAAGCTATTTTGTTGTCTTTTTTTGCGTTAAAATTGCCTTCGCCACGTATCTGGCATTACTTCATTTCCCCGGTTCCTTGGCCTCCTGGTCGTCCACAGCCTAGTTCCGGATCTGGATCTGGCCCATAGGCCCGGACCCGGATCCGAGCCTGGGCGGGGACCCAAGAACGCACCATCTCCGTAATCACGCCCAAGCCCCTCCCAGGGCGCAGGTTCACTAGAGCCACATATGATCAAAGTGGAACGTGTAAACAAGAACTATCGCAAACACAAGGCCGTGATTGACCTGAGCCTTGCCGTGCCACCTGGGGAGATTTATGGCTTCCTGGGGCCCAACGGTGCCGGCAAGACCACGACTATCCGCATGCTGGCAGGGGCCCTGGCACCCAGTTCCGGCGCCATCCACCTGGGAGGATTCGATCTTGCTACCCAGCCGAGGCAGGCCAAGTCCATCCTGGGCTATATCCCGGACAGGCCCTTTCTCTATGAGAAGCTCTCCGGACACGAGTTTTTGTCCTTCACTGCCGACCTCTACCGCATGCGTAGGGCCGAGGCCGAGGCCAGATCCCAGGAACTCCTGGAGCTCTTCGAGCTCTGGGACTGGAGGGAGGAGCTGATCGAGAACTACTCCCATGGCATGAAGCAGCGCCTGATCATGAGCGGGGCGCTTCTGCCGCGGCCCAAGATACTGGTGGTCGATGAGCCCATGGTCGGCCTGGACCCCAGGGGTGCTAAGCTGGTCATGGGCATCTTCCGTTCCCTGGCCCTCGAGGACAGGGTGGCTGTCTTCATCTCCACCCACACCATGAGCCTGGCCTCCAGACTGTGCGACCGTATCGGCATCATCCAGCACGGTCGGCTCATCTCCGAGGGCACCGAGGAGGAGCTTCGCAGGGCAGTCGGGCGCGGGGCCAGCGATCTCGAGGATCTGTTCCTGGAATTGACCACCGGCATCGAGTCACCGGAGGGCGGGAAAGGCGGGACGGGCGATGTCTGAGTTCCTGGCTCTCCTCAAGCCCTCCATCTTCGGCCTGCGGAACTACCTGAGAGACCCTGGCCCGGGCGGGCGCGTGAAGCTGGTTTCCCTGACCATCTTTACCCTGGCCATGTGGGCGGCCCTCTTTTTCCTGTCGATCAAGATGATCCGCTCCTTCTACTCTGTCGAGGGTTTTGGGGACATCCTGGCCCACAAGACCTTTAACCTCCTGTGGCTCTCGGGGGTGGCCCTGCTGATCTTCTCGGCCATCATCACCGCCCTGTCCAGTTTTTACCTGGCCAGGGATTTGTCCCTTCTCATGGCCGCCCCGGTCGACCGCGAGAGCATATTTTGGGCCCGCTCGCTCCAGAGCCTCATGTCAAGTGCCTGGATGCCGGTGGCCTTCCTTTTGCCAGTCTTCTTCGCCTATGGCTACACCTTCGGGGCGTCCCCGGTCTATTTCCTCCTGCTGGTCCCGGCGGCTGCGCCCGTGGTCCTCACGGCCGGCTTTGCCAGCCAGACGGTGGTAATCCTCCTGGTCAACGTCCTCCCTGCCAGGCGCACCAGGGACATAATGAGCCTTCTGGGCATCCTGGCCTTCGTGGCCCTCTACATGGTCTTCAGGCTTCTTCGGCCCGAACAGCTGGTCAACCCCGACAGCTTCCAAAACGTGGCCGGGTATCTGGCCTCCCTGCAGACCCCGACCTCGCCCATGCTGCCTACGACCTGGGCCACCGACCTTCTCTGGCCCCTTTTGGGCGGCCGCGAGGGTGACTTCAGGACCATATACCTGGCCCTCCTGTGGGCCATGGCCATAGCCTCCGGCCTTTTGGCCTCCTACGCCGCCCACTTCCTTTACTGGGTCGGCTACAACAAGAGCCAGGAGGGCGCCGGCCGGCAGAGGGTCGGCGGCCTACTGAACATGGTGGCCTGGGGCCTCAGGCTCCTGAGGAGGCCCGAGCAGCGGGCCTTGGCCATAAAGGACTTCAAGATTTTCTTCAGGGACCATACCCAGTGGTCGCAGCTGTTCCTCCTGGGTGCCCTGATGATAATCTATCTCTACAATTTTTCGGTCCTGAACCTGAAGCGCTACCCGCTCCAGGCTTTTTTCCTGGAAAATACCATCGCCTTTCTGAACGTGGGCTTGGTGGGCCTGGTCTCGGCCACCCTTTCCCTGCGTTTCGCCTTTCCCTCCATCTCGGCCGAGGGCTTTTCCTACTGGCTCATAAGGTCCTCGCCCATGTCGACGGGGGAATTCGTAAACTACAAGCTCAGGTTCTGGCTGGCGCCGATCCTGGGCGTGGCCCTGGTCCTTACCTGGCTGACCAACCGTTTTTTGGACGCAGACCCGGTCATGTCGGCCACGGCCTTCGTCCTCACGCTCCTGCTTACCCCTGGCCTCTGTTCCCTTGGGGTAGGCCTGGGGGCCCGCTTTCCACGCTTCGAGACGGAGAACCTGGCCCAGGTGCCCACTGGCTACGGTGGCCTCATATTCATGGTTTCCTCAAGTATTTCCCTGATGCTCCTAATCGGCCTCTCGGCCTGGCCAGTCGTCCGCTACCTTAGGATCAAGAGGCGGATGCTCGGCTGGGGTCCCCTGGAGGGCACCCTCATCCCCTTGATGGCCATCCTGGTACTCATTCTGGCCTGGCAGCTCTGGCGGAGGCCCAACCGCATGGGCCGGGAGGCCCTGGAGGTCTACGACGAGGACGCCAGGGTACCGGAGGACCAGAGGGCCGGGGAGATGAAGGACCAGCCAAGGGCAACCCGAAGGAAAGCCAATAATGTCTGAGAGAAGGCCAACATGGCCCGGCCTTGATCCTCTCATCCAAAAGGGATCGGGAATAACGCCTGGCGTTTTAACTGGTTGGACACATGCCTCGCTCACCAGGAATTTCGGTCTATTTTTGTTTTTAAAATATATTTAGAAGTGATATTTATTGCTTGTGTGTATTGGCTATATTTAATGATTATAATTATGTAAGTAACAAAAAAATAAAGTAATTGATATATTATTTTAAGTATGGCAATATTTTTAAGTTATTGATTATTGAGATCTGTTCACCAGGCTCTATTCTCCAGATGGTGTGCTCAATGCAGCTTCATCGTCGCTACGCCGCCGCGGTATTTTCCTCAAGGTAGCCGGGGCTTCCGGCATGCGCTCACGGCCATCGCGAATACAGAAATTGTGAAGGGCGGTTTCGTGGCCAAACGCTTCAAAGCGTTGTCTTTCCGTATCCTAATTATACACAATACATCAAATATTTGCCATATCTGCTGGCATTTCTCTGACCTATCGCTGGCAAATGTGGCAAATCATTTTGTCAGTAGGCATGGTTGCCTCTAGCGTCGCCCAAGCAAGACGATTGGTATGTCGTTCGATGCGCCCTGAATCGTGTCGCAAAAAGATGGCCATTCGTCATAAATGCCTTTGCGTGTCATTGGCTATATAACCAGCAAACCGTTGCGATACCCCGCTGGAAGAGGTGAGATTACTGTCGTTCGTCCCGCTTCTGCCGGATGAGCCCTATTCGCCACAGTGCCATCGGGTGATTCTCTATGCGCTTTGGTATTTCGTCATCATCAAACAACAATTCAGGCTCGTATTTGCCGGATGCGAACCGTTCTAGGAATACGGCTTCCTTGCCGTTCAGTGCCATTCGTTCAGTGAGGAAAGAGAAAACTCTGTCACGTGCCGCCTGCAAATCGAAGTGTTCCATGCTGCGGATCATCGGATACAGTTCAGTCTTTATTTTATGCGGCGTAATTTCCGTTGCCCGCCCAAAATTGAAACCATGCTCCGAGATGTCACCGGAGACCGCCAGATAGAAAACCGCACACTTGCGAAGCAGAGTAATGTCATGTTCGTCGAACAGCCCAAAGCTTATCATATTGTTGAGATCGTACAGGTCACGCGCTGCGCCTCTGTTGGCAAGGGCAACTATCTTGCTAGCGAATATCTCAACTGGGGCGAGACTATGCGAACAGGGCAGGGGACGAAAACCTCGGAGGTACGCACGGTAATATCAACGGCAGGAAGCACATGGGCGCGCATGGAGTAATTGATTTCCACTTTTACATTGTCGGAGTTCCTCGCCGCGTTCGTGTAGGAATACACAGAGGAATCGAGGATGTGCGTGCGCTTGGATTTCTCTTTTTTTGCATATCCATCCGCTGTCATGTAGAGGTCAAGCAATTCGTTGATTCTGTCGCGCTTCGTCCGTGTCTCGTCTCTCGTGAGATTCATGCTGAAGTCCAAGTCGATATCAACGGACAGCCTAGGAAGATTGAATATGGTCATGTTTATGGCCGTGCCACCTTTCAGAGCAAGCATTTCCCGTAATTCGCCGTTACCGTTCAGAAACCGCAGTATCTCCGCCAACCGGTTCATTTTTTCAAAAGGAGCCGATATAAAGCCGAGCCGCTGCGCCTGCTCGTGCAATACGGCCTTATCATATGTCGGCATCGAAATTTACTCCCTTGTTCGTGATTCTCCCCAGGTCACGCGGAACCATAAGCCGCCAGCGGCGGTTGTATTTTTGGTCTCCATATATCGGAGGCCTGTGTAGATACCGTTTGCTCTCGCCGATCCGGGACTCGCACGCCGTGAAAAAACTATCGCTCAAGTTCCAAGAGTATCTGAAATGCTCCGATATATAGCCTGTTTTTTGGTATAGGACCTGTTTCCCGTATGAGGCGAGATATGTGAGCAGCGTATCTTCCCTGACCGTCGGGAGGAGCGCAAGACAGCGCAGCAGTTCTTCCAAGCCCATTACCTTGTCAAAATCGTTTATGCCGTCGAGAACTGTACGCTCCGCATCGGTCACACGAACACCGTCTGGCAGCGTTATCACGCCGTCTTTTATGCGTGACGAAAGATAGGCGTAAGTGATGCCCGCATACCCAAAAGAAGCGAACGCAGTTTCGGAAGAAACTTCAACTTTGTATGATACTTGATTGGCGCAGCCGAAATACTCAAAAGCGGCATGATGGGACACATAGGACGACGGAGTGATTTTCCCGGCAATGCGGAATTTGCTCACTGATGATTCACCCGTCGCCAAATCAACCGCCGTATATAAGCCGCGTTTGACACTTTGGATATATCCTTTTTTCATGTAACTGCGAGCCAGCGAGTCAGCAGTTTTCGGGTTGCCTATTACCGCGCTCAGCTCATTCCAGGTAAAGCAGCCCATTTTCAAAAGTTGTGCGTAGTGTTTCATGTCCTCGCCGCCTTTGGTTTATAATTATCACATTACCCTGAAAATAACAAGGATAATTCTATAAATATAAACCAGGTCGATGCTGTTGTTAACGCCAAACACCCAAACGGACCAAACAGCGGAATGGACCATAGCAAAATAAGTATTTCAATGGCAGAAAAAAACAAATGAATACAGTGTCAAAATCAAGAACGAGAACGGCTAGGGAGAAGTCGCAGCGATCCACGGTTTAACTGATTTGGAGAAGTCGAGTTTTTCCGTCGCCTTCCACGAGTTGGAAGGCACCGTCTTGGAAGCCAGCAAAGATGCAATATCAGGATAGCGTAGCAGTACCTCAGTGATGCCCCCAAAAAGTCGAGGATACCCAATGCCTGGAAAACGAGGAAGATCCTGTGAGATAACGGAATCGTCCTATCCCATGTAATCGAAATTTGACACGGTCATCGCCGTGTCGTATCGACTGATGACAGGCAGGACCACATCATGTGACAATGCCTGTGAGTTTTTCCACCAGACAAGTTCAAGTGTGACGCGGTATCCCAGCCGTTTCAACGAGATGCCGTTCCATCGACGATATGGGCTTGAGACACAAGATTCTGTCCGCAAATGCCAAAGGGAGCGGTAAAATCTAAATACTCGAGGGAGCACCGTGTGCCATTTTCAACACAACAGAGCTGGCACATACGTGTTCAACGGACAGGCATGGCGCCAACTTTGGGAATCGTGCCAGGTTTCGTGGCCGTCAACGGAGTGCCGTCAAACTCTCCCCCTCGTCTCTTTTACCGATTGGACCAGATGTATTCATGACGAGATCGAAAAATGATTGCCTTTGCCATCCTGGATCCCGGCTTCACAGCCAGGGTATCGCCTCCAGGTTGTCTCCAGCCCAGGCCAGTATCGGGACTGTCGAGGCTCGGCGAACCAGCCGATGCTGAATACTGCCCAGTTCGGTCCTTTTCCTCGGCGACTACGGCGATCCAGGGGGCCACTGGCAATTTGAGTAAGGGGGGGTGCTGGCTGGGCCTCGGCTTTTCGTCCAAGGTCGTTCCCTGTGGATGATGTGGTGCCGGAAGGAACTTCCCAGCGAAGGCGAGTAGGGTCTCCGCCGATCCATATTCTCGCCGTCTCCTACCATGACCGCCCAGATGGTTCTGAGTTTGTTTAAAATATTTTTAATAAACTACTATAGTATGTATTAGTATATTATTAGTTTATTATTATTTGTATTAGGATTAATATTTTAAATGTTATTAGATCTAAGGTCAAGTTTACTTTTTTATATATAAATTATATAATAGCAGATATTGTGAATATTTTAGAATTTTAATTAGTTAATATTTGTGAAATAAAAATCTTGATTTATGAGGCAATTTGCCCTTAGCCCGAATGGCCAGGGGTAGGCAGGGTAGCCAATGAAAGTAGTCTGTCCCAGATGCCTGGCCAGGTTGAGCTTCAACCCCCCAGGCCGCCACGTCCATGGGGCCGTCTGGTTCAGGTGCCCGAACTGCCTTGAGCGGTTCAGGCCCCAGTCCAGCCCCCTGCCCTCGGCCAGCCGACCTGGTCCCGCCGTGGGTCCGTCGGGTCGGCTGATCCGCCAGGTGGTAAGCAGTCTTGGCCTTGGCCCGTCGCAGGCCAGCGAACGGCCCTGGGGCTCCGGCCTGGAAGGACTGCCCCGGACTGTGGGGGCCAGGCGCAAGTGCCCCAGGGCCATCGTCCTGGCGGTGGCGGTGCTATTGGCCGCGGCTCTGGCGGCCATGGGACTGGGCTTCAGTCTGTCGGAGGTCCCGGAGCCGCCAGTCCCCGAGCACTGGCCCGCCGGCGGCGACGTAGCCTATGCCGACGGGCAGCTCCTGGTGGACATGCTGGGGCTGAGAAAGGATCTCGAGAGGATGAGGCAGGCCGAAAAGACCATCGACTACCGCGGCCGCGAGTCCAGGCTGGTCAAGCATTTTCTGGGGCTTTTGGAGCCCGAGGGCTGCCGGGAGCTGTCGGCCATAGAAATCTGGTCCAGCCGGACGGCCGCTGGCTTCCAGGCCAGGGGCCTTTGCATGGACCATGGGACCACAGGGACACTGGAGGTGGACTGGACAGGGGACCTGGCAGTCATCCGGGTCCTAGGGAAAAAGGGGGCCGAGACCCTTGACCTGGGCCAGGCCCGATAGGGAAGGTGGCCGGGGCGAAAATGCCCTCGGCCCTGGCCCGATATGCTAGAATGGCTGACGACCGGGGAATGTCGCCGGGCCGGTGCCCGTTCTCGACGGGCCTGCGCCGTCGGAACAAAAAAGCCAAGCCGCCAGGGGGGGCCATGACAGGGAAGGACAGAGAGATCGGCCGGGTGCTGATCCTCCACGACCTGGAGCCAGGCCAGGCCCAAAAGCATCTTCCGGCCCCCTCCGAAATGGTCACCCTGTTCCCGGCCCTGCCCATGGTCCGCCACTGCCTGGGCTGCTTCGGCTGCTGGGTCAGGACGCCCGGGCGCTGCGTCCTGGGCGATCGGGCCTCGGCGTTCTCTTCCCTGATGCCAGCGCACGACAGGCTGTCCATTGTCAGCCGCCTGGTCTTCGGCGGCCTGTCCGCCCCGGTCAAGGCCGTGTTGGACCGCTCCATCGGCTTCATACTCCCGTTTTTCGAGGACAGGGGAGGTGAGATGCGGCACCGGCGGCGCTACCCCCGGAGCCCGGACCTAGCCTATCTCTATTACGGCCAGGATCTCGACGAGGCCCAGATGGTGACGGCCAGGGAACTGGCCAGGCACAACCAGAGGAACTTCATGGCCCCGAACGCCTCGGTCCGTTTTTTTGACTCCTTGGACCGGCTTGGCGAGGCACTGGCATGAAGGTCGTGATTTTGAACGGGAGCCCCAAGGACGGCGATGGGGCCAGCCAGAGGATCTCCAGGGCCCTGGCCCGGACCGTCGGGCGTCTCTCCGACGGGCCGACGATCACGCTGGGCTCGCCTGGCCTTGGTGCGGCGCGGCTGGCCGAAAGCCTTGAGGGGGCGGGGGCCCTGGCCCTGGTCTTCCCACTGTATGTCGATGGGCTGCCTTCCCACCTGGTCGATCTCCTGGAAGGGCTGCCCGCGGCCGGCCTCTGTGGCCTGACCGTCTACGCCGTCCTGAACAACGGCTTTTGGGAGGCCAGGCACAATGCCTTGGCCCTGGATATACTTAGGCATTTTTGTCGCCAAAAGGGCCTCAGGTGGGGCCAGGGGCTGGCCTGGGGCGGAGGGGGGCTGATCCCCCATCTCTCCGGCATCGGCCGCTTCCCCTTCAAGGTCTTTTTGCAGGAGCTTGAGCTCTTGTCGGTGGCCATGATGAAGTCGGCCTCCGGGCCGGATCGTTTTTCACAGCCGTCCGTGCCCAGGTTTTTCTACAAGGCCTCGGCCAACCTGATGTGGTATCTGCTGGCCCTGAAAAACAGGATCGGCCTCAAGACGCTTTTCCGACGTCTTGACGGGTAGGCCGCCAGGGAAAATCGGCCGGGAAATACCCATCGAGGCCTTCCTGGTCGCCCCTGAGGGCACACGCGCGGGCAGGGAATTCTTATTTGGGCGGGACGCCGCGAACGATTGTGGTCAACGGGAAAGTAAAACGTCCCACGTCCCGTGGAGCGGCGTCATGGTCCCAGTCCCCTGGAAGGGAAGCACTTTACAGGCCTGGTTCTGGCCAAGTCCTGGCCGGCCGCTTACGGGCCAAATCAGCGGTGATGGCTTTTTCCCCGACCCTGACGGTCGCAAGCCCATTCAGGGAGCCTTCCAGCCCACAAGTGTCTGGCATGGGCCTTCCTTGTCTCAACCGACACAAGTCGTCGCCCCCTCCAGTTCCGGCAAACCGGGCCTGGCGCATCATGTCCTGCCATATTCCGTTTCTATGGGCCAGGAGGGAAATTTGGGACCTGTGCCTCCAAGCTGCCGTTCACAGCAAACAGGCATAAATATGTCGGGAAATTAGGTTGGTTAGCGAGAGAAGTGATTGTTCTTATCGGTGAGCCGGTATTTATCCGGTAGTTGGAACGATTGATACTGGGGCCAGTAGACTGGTTTGGCTTCAAATATCGTCATCCTTTGGGTCTTTGGACATTTGAAGGCGTGACTGGGTTTTCGGCCATCGCGAGATCGTCCAGCGACGTCCCGAAACTATGCGCCTTGTGGCCATAGGCCATTCTTTTCCGGAAGACTTTCGGTCGGCTCAGTCCGATCTCCAGGCCTGGGTGCTGTTTTGCCTCGACTCGGGATCCCCGTAGTGCAACGTCAATTCCCGCCAAAAGGCCTCCCTCACGTGCCTTTTCCTTGATCCTGTCAAGACTGTCCCTCGGCAATCCTGGCCAGGTGCCAATGACCTGAGCGAGGAATTGTGTATTGCTGGAATGCAGTCAACGCCTGGGGTTTACCTGGGGACGGCGATGCCTTTTGGGCCAACCGTGTGACCAGCCTGGACAGGCCAAATTGCCTCCAGGCGTTGTCTAAGGCCGGCAGCAATGGCCTCGGGTCGCCCGTGTCAGGTCAGGGGGATACGCCCGGCGGATAATTGGCCGCCTGTACCTTGTCGGCTGCCTAGCCGTTGCGAAGGGTGCCCCATCTATCCCATGATGGTCTGATAAAACATTTAAGCAAATGCAGTCTCTTTCGCGCGTATGGTGTTTGGCCAGTCGATTCTTGATATTCCTACCGTCTTTCGAAAAGACACTCCACCGCGGGGTAGATGGCATCCCCATCGATGTTCCCTGTCTTCAATTCAGCCTCCGGAGGGCAAGGTGGCCGGAGAAGGGTCGCCTCAGTGTGTCCTTGGGATTCACTACGCTATGATAGCCAAGGCCACGCTTCTTTCAGTGCTTGGTGACTGGTCTCCAGAAAATAGGGGATATTCAAGCCCTCCATGGCGGCAAGTGTCGCCTTGACGTGCCCAAATGGAATGGACGCCTCACACTCGACGTTATCGCCCAAATACATGCCGTCTATGGGGTTGCCGCCCTTAAGGGCCAGTTTGAGGTCTTCGACGGCCTTTCGGGGCAGGCCGGGCAGTTTGGCCAATGCCCGTTTGACCGCTTTGCCGTTGTCCAGTTTGCATTCGCGCAGGATGAGTGCCGGCGCAGTGGACTTGCTGGGAACAGACTCTATAATCCGGTTGAATTACTCCCGCCTCGATTTAGGGCTGTTGTCTTGTGTCTTTGTGGTTAAAATGACTATTGAAACTGTCTCGTTATGAAATTATCGACAATTAGTAGGTGTAAAAGAATCAATTAATTGTAGGAATTAATCCTGGTTTACTTATAGAATAGTCTATATTGTTTGGGAGCCGCCAATTGTCCCAAGCCCAATCCAGCAGCCTTCTCGCTCGAGTTTTTGTTGAATGCCTGGCATTGGCGGCCGGCATGTAGGGTCAATTTCTGTTCTTCAGGGTTATGACCAGGCCAGGCCTTTTGGCCACCGTTGGCTTGGCCGGCCCTTGGTCGCCCATCCTCCGGCCGTTTCCCGCCTTTTTTATTGGGTTCGGGGTCTTTGCCGCGCCATCTTTGGCAGCCAGGGATTTGGCGGCCGCAGGGCCGACGGCGGCTTTGGCCGATGAACCAGGGACTGTAATCTTTCCATCTGTCTTGCCGGTGACTTGGGGCTTATACATGGCCCTAAGCCAGTCCCTTACCTCATCCAGTGCCTGGGTATACTCATGGCCGGTCAGGGCCTTGCCTGGCTCCCTTCCTTTTGCGCCAGGGCTTTCTTGGTCCTTGGTCCTGGGGGCCTTTCCGGCCGGGACGGAAGTGGGTGCGGCCATGGCCTTGGGCGGCCGGCCTCTCTTTTTTGGCTGGGGCCCGGCGGCCTCGTCACGTCTGCCCACCATGGTGGCTCTTTTTTGGACGGCGTTTTCGGCCACGACTTTTTCGGTGGCGGCCAGGATGGCTGCGGATAGCCCTGGGGCCTCGACCTTGGGCTTCCGGCCTCTTCTCGTTGGTGGCGTCTCGGTGGCCTTGTTCCGCTTGGTCTCCAGGGCGGCCTTTTTGGCGGCGTCCTTGTCCATGGCGGCCTTGTCCATGGCGGCCTTTTCGGCGGCGGCCTTGTCCATGGCGGCCTTTTCGGCGGCGGCCTTGTCCATGGCGGCCTTTTCGGCGGCGGCCTGGATAGCGGCTGAGGGCCTCGTGATTTCGCCCTTGGTCATCCGGCCCCTCGTGGGTGGCTCCGCGGAGGATCTTTCCTCCAGGGCTCTCCTCGACTGGCCTATCTGGGCTATGGCCTCCGTCAAAAGCGGGTCGGACAGACGCTTGGTCCTGGGGGGCTTGGTCTCTTCGGCCCTCTTGGCCGGCTCCTTGGCGGAATTCATCGGTGAGGTGGCCACTGGCTGGGGGGTGGTCAGCTCGATGCCGAAGATGGCCCCCAGGTCGCCGTTGAGGACGTTCCCGTTGTCGGGGGCGGAGCCGTCAAGGAGGCTTTCAGCGCCGCTGGCCAGCAGCTCGTTGGGGTTGACTCGTCTTAGGAGGAACAGGAGCTCTGGCTCGGTGTCCAGGCGGTTGCCGATGCCGTAGAAGATGGCGGCGATGTGCTTGCACAGGTGGGCCCAGTCGGGGCAGGAGCAGTTGTAGCGTATCTCCTTCGCGGTGGGGAAGAGGCCGTTTTTGGGGTCGCAGACGACCTCCATGACCTCGGGCGAGAACTGGCCCTTGAGGAGGTCGATGATGGTCGAGATGCGGCCGTGGCACTTCTGGATTATGGCCCCCCAGCTCTCCAGGGGCAGTGGGTCCACCTCCATCTTCACCGTGTAGACGTCTGAGCCGGCCACGTTGGCGACTATGCTGCCAGGGCCGATTTCCAGGTGGAAGACCGAGCCGTTGCGGGCGTAGGTCCGGCCGCGGGGCAGGCGGTTGTCGAAATCGGCCATGCCCTCGAAGTGATCGCACCAGCCCTTGCCCCAGAAGGTCCGGCTGATGGTCCGGCCCTCGATGACGATGGGCTTTATGTTTGGGTTTTCCTTTTTGATTCTAGCCAGGTCAACCTTGGGCCGGCGTTGGAAGTATCCGCCATAGCTGCCTCTGCGTCTTCTACCCCATGACATGTGAGCTCCTATAGGACGGCCTTTTCGATGTCAAGGCTGATAAGCTTCAGGATGGCCTGGTTGTCCATCTTGACCAGGCTGAATTCCTGGTTGGTCGAGAGGATGTCGGCGGCCAGCTCCCTTTTGTCCTTCAAAAGATTGTCTATCCGTTCCTCAAGGGTCCCCCTGGTCACGCATTTGTGGACCATCACGTTCTTTTTTTGGCCGATGCGGTAGGCCCGGTCGGTGGCCTGGTCCTCGACCGCCGGGTTCCACCAGCGGTCGAAGTGGATGACCTGCCCGGCGGCGGTGAGGTTCAGGCCCACGCCGGCGGCCCTCAGGGAGAGGACGAAGAAGGGGGGGCCGTCGTCGGCCTGGAACTGGGCCACCAGCCTCTCGCGCTCTGAGACCTTGGTCGAGCCGTGGAGGATCAGGCCCGGGGCCTCGAAGATGGTGGCCAGGTGATCGGCGAGGGCCGGGATGATCTCCTTGTACTGGGTAAAGACCAGGACCCTCTCCTGGCGTTCGGCCATTTCCCTGCAGATCTCGGAAAGCCTCATGAACTTGCCGCTGCGCTTGGGGTCCCAGTCGTTGTCGCCCAAAAGCTGGGCCGGGTGGTTTATGAGCTGCTTGAGCTGTGTCAGGCACTTGAGGACCAGGCCGTTGCGCATGATGCTGGCGCTGTCGGCTGAGCCTTCGTTCTTCAGCTCGCTGAAGCCATTTTCCAGGTTCTTGACCAGCGAGCCGTAGAGCTTGGCCTGGCCGGGCGTCAAAAAGCAGTGGAGGGTCGTCTCCACCTTGTCAGGGAGATCGTTGATGATTTTGCTGTCGCTCTTCAGGCGCCTCAGGAGATACGGGGCGACCAGGCGCCTGATGGGAGCGTACTGGTCCTCGCTGGACTCCAGCCTGGAGACGACCCGCTGGAAGCTGGTAAGTGAGCCCATCAGGCCCGGGTTAAGGAAGTCGAAGAGGGACCAGAGATCGACCAGGCGGTTCTCTATTGGGGTCCCGGTCAGGGCCAGACGGACCTGGCTGTGGAGCCGCTTGACGGCCCGGCTCTGGGCGGTGCTGGGGTTCTTTATGGCCTGGGCCTCGTCCACGATGACCATGTTCCAGCCAAACTTGAGGAAGGCCTCCACGTTCCGGCCGACCAGGGCGTAGCTGGTGATGACCAGATCGAACTTCTTGGCCACGGCCTCTGGGTCGGCCTCCCACTTGAGCAGCGTGGCCTTGGAGGACTCAGAGGGGTGCCAGGTGGCCAGACGGAGCGAGGGCGCGAACCTGGCCGCCTCTGACCGCCAGTTGGCCATGAGGCTGGCCGGGACCACCAGCAGGGACGGGGCGACCCAGGGGTCCTTTTTCTTTATGAGCAGAAGGAGGGCCAGGACCTGGATGGTCTTGCCTAGGCCCATGTCGTCGGCCAGGCAGGCCCCCAGGCCCAGGCCGGAGAGGAGGGACAGCCAGGCAAGGCCCTCCTTCTGGTAGGGCCGCAGGACGGCGTTGAGCGTCTCGGGGGGCTCGGACTCCATGGGATTCCTGAGGCTGCCCAGCAGGCGCTCCAGGGCCGGGCCTGGCGTCGTGACTACCCAGGGGCTGGGATCCGGCAGGTCGTCCTTGGCGTTGTCGCTGGCCGGGAGGCCGGCCAGAAGGCGCATGGCCTGGATGAAGGGCAGGCCCTCGCCCCCGCTTTGGGCCTTGGCCGTGTTCCAGTGGTCCAGGGCTTCCTTGAGCCGGGCGGAGTCGACCTCGAGCCACTGGCCCTTGAAGAACACCAGACTCTCGTTCGTGGCCAGCAGCTCCTCAATCTCTTCCGGTGTGAGGATATGGTCGCCCACGGCCATTGACACGTCCCAGTCCATCAGGCTGGTCCGGTCAAACTTCGTCTCGTCGGTGCCGATCTGGACATTGAGCCTGGCCTGGGGCCGCTTGCGCCACCAGTCTGGAATCCTCACCGTCAGCCCGCTGTCCTCCAGGACCGGGATGTCCTTGAGGAACTGGTGGGCCATGTCGATGGTCCATGCCAGGGGCCTGTAGATTTCCTTGCTGTCGGCCAGGGCGGCCACCCAGGGGAGCCTCTCGGAGGCGTTCTTGACGGGAAGCAGGAGGTTCAGCAGGCCCGGATGGTTCCCCTCCCCGGCGTACTCCTTCAGGGCCTGGCCCAGGGCCTGGTGCCGGTCGCGGCCCTCGCTTGTCAGGGAGTTGACGAAGGTGGCCATGAAGGCGAAGGGCCTCAGCGGGTCGAGCTTGTTCTCGGCCAGATGGAAGGTCACCCGGCCCACCCGCCGCCACTTTGGGGCCCTCTTGGCCATAAACTCGGCCAGCGAGGGCCTTGACGCCCCGGCCAGCCACTGGGCCAGGTGGCCCCAGATGACCACCAGGGAGAAGGAGGACAGGTACTCGGCCCCCGGCATGGGCGGCGCCCCGTCCACCAGGGCGGCGAGCCTGTCCGGAGGTGGCGGGACGAGCGACGTCTGCAGGCTGGCCCCCTCCGGGAGGCGGCAGATGTTGGAAAGAAGCTCGTCGGCCAGGGTCCGCCAGAAGCGGTGGCTGGGCTCGATGACCTGCTCGCGGACGGCCGAAAGCTCGAAGAGCCTTTCCCGCCAGTCGCCCTGATGGCCGGGAAAGATCAGGAAGGCCTGGGGGCTGAGGGTGATGGGCTTGAGTTCTCCTTCCTCGGGTGGCCGCGCGGGCAGGAAGGCCTGGGGGACTGTCGGGCTGGATTCGGCGATTTGGTTGGGTACTGGCACCTGAGGGACCTTTATAAAATTAACGATCAAGATCTTGTGGCGGTAAGATTTTAAAGATACTATAACATGTGGCGCGAAAAGTCCATAGCCATGGAAAATAATTTTTGCCCTGTTTTAGGCCAGTGTTTTGGTGATATTATATTAATAGGACAATAATTGGAGTTATTTTATGAAAAAAAGTTCTTGAGCGCATGGGTTTGCTGGATGGCTTGGGGCGGGAACCAGGTCCGGGGGAAGACCAGGAGAGAGGGAGACGGGAAAGACGGCCCCTGGAGCCGGCCAGGCCCCCAGGGGCCCTGGTGGCGGGGGCAGGGTCCCGGGGTCGACTGACCAGGGGGCCTCCAGAAGATCCAGGCAGCGGCCATCGGGGGCCTTCCAGCTCTTGCCGCCCAGGGGGCCGCAGAAACCGGGGTCCCCGATCCACATGTTGCCGATGGTCTCCCCCCGGCACCGCTTCCACTGGAAACAGTTGCCCCTGTTCTGGGGATTGGGCCTGGCGGCCAGAAGAGCCCGGCCCTGCCAGGTAATGGCCGGGCCGGGCCGGGCATATTGGCCGGCCGGGGACTGGAGGGCCGCCATGGCCCAGAGGCAGAAGACGAGAAACAATTCCCGGCCAGCTCCTTTCGGCTTCCGACGGCTACTCGGCCTCGATCAGGAAGCCCTGGCCCTTAAGGCTGAAGGCCAGGGGACTGGCCTGGGTAAGGAAGCCCATCTGCCCTGGCTCCAGCTGTCGGGCCAGCTCGAAGTACTCGGGGCTGAACCTCTTGACGGCCTTGAGCTTCCTGAGATCTTCCTCGGTGAGGCTTCCCTCGATCAGGCGGCCCCCCTTCATGAAAAAGGCCCGTCCGTCGATTATGGTCGGCGGGATCAGGGCGGAGTCGCCCAGGTTCTTCTCCAGCCTGCCCATGGCCCTCAGGCCGGAGATCTTGGCCTCCATCGCCATCGGGGCCTGGGCTGGTGTGGCGGCGGCCGCGAGTTCCGATTTCGTGGCCCTCTGCCAGTTGGCGTCCTCGCCGGTCAGCTGCTCCAGCTCGCCGAGGTTCCGCTGGGCAATCCTGCCCAGCTCAGCCGCGTCGGCCAGGGGCTGGTCCTCGACGGCCAGGAAGCTGGTGTACGGGGTCATGATGCCGTACGCCTTGGAGAGCCCCACCAGCTCGTCGACCAGCTCCTGGTTGGGCACGGCCTGGGCCGCGAGATCTATCTCCTCTATAATCTGGCCGATGCGCCTCTGGGCCCACAGCTGGGCTATCTGCTGGCCGTTCTGGGTCGGGCCCTGGGCCAGGTTGGCCTGGTAGGAGAATACCTGCCGCTCCTGGCCCTTCTGGCCGGAGAGGGTCAGCGTGGCCTGGCCGCCCTCTGGGTAGCGGCCGACCACGGTCAGCTGGGAGCCCTCGAAGAGATCCGGGAGCCTCTCGGGGATGAGCCGGTTGGACCGAAGGCTGGACGCGAGGCTCGGCTTGACCAGGGCCGGGTTGGTGAGCTTGGCGAAAAAGGAGCCGACCTTGTCCTCGATGTCCTCCTCTGGGGCCACGAAGGAGGCCTGGCCGTTGGACTGGCGGGAGAGCCGCTCCAGGAGGCGGGCGTTCACGTCGTTGCCCACGCCGAACGAGAATATCCTTACCCCCCGGCCCAGGTCGCCCTTCCCGGCGTTCTCGGCCAGCCGGAACTCGTCCGTTTCCCCGTAGGTGGGCACCCCGTCGGTCAGGAAAATCAGATAGGCCGGCCGGTCGCCAAGCGCCAGGCCCAGGGCCGCCTCCAGGGCACCCTCGATGTTGGTGCCGCCCCCGCTCCTCAGGGATCTCACGTATTCCAGGGCCTCGGAGCGGTTTTCGGGGGTCATGGCCTCTGTCTCCTTCCGCCACAGGGAGACATCGGAGGAGAAGTCGATGAGGTCGAAGCCGTCATCGGGGCCAAGGCGCTCCAGGACGAAGGACAGGGCGGCCTGGGCCTGCCTGAACTTGGTCCCGGACATGGATCCGGAGCGGTCAAGGACGAAGATGACGGTCTTGGGCACTGGGGCCTCGTCCTGGCCGAGGCTCCTGGGCTCGGCCAGGAACAGGAAGAAGCCGTCCTCGTCCTTCTCCGGCTTGTGGCTCAGGACCAGGCCGCCCATGGGCCCTGGGTCCTCCTGGTAGTGGAGCTGGAACGACGGCAGGGGGGGCACCTTGTCCAGCCGGAGCCCGGCCGTGGCCAGATCCCGTCCCCTCTCGACGCTTACCCCGTCCTGGGGCGAGAAGAGGCCGCCCACGGACTCGCCCCTGACCCTGACCGTGATTTCCTGCCGCCCGATGGTCCGGCCCTGGGTCAGGGAGTTGGCCAGGGGAAAGTCAAGATCCACCCGGCCGCCGTCCTTGGGCAGGAGATAGTCCATGGACAGGTCCAGGGTGGCCCTGGCCCCCTTGGCCACCGGGAAGGCCCTGGCCCGGAAGAGGCCGTGGCCGGCGAACTCCAGGAGGGCCGGATCCTTGAGCCGGGAGACTATTTCCTGGTAGATCCCGAGGGCCTCCTCCCTTGGATAAATCTGGCCGGCCAGCTCCTTGCCGTCCGCCACCAGGACCAGGCCGCTGACCGAGCCGTTCAGGGGCAGCGGCACCAGGAAGTCCAGCTCCATGAGGCCTTTCCCGGTATTGCGGACGGTCTGGCGCAGGAGGACCCTGGCCCTCTGGTCGGCTATGTCCACCGAGAGCTCGACGCTCTCGACCTCATAGGCCTGGGGGGGCGTCAGGGGCGGGACGGGCACCGGCGGCATTGGCTTGGCAACGGGATCGCCGTCCTGGGCGGCCAGGGGCGGGGCGGCCAGGCTCAGCCAGGAAGCGAGGCAGATGAGTATCAGGGGCAGGGCGCGGCGAAGGCCGGGCTCCTCGGAGGTGGGGCGCAGGGACATAATCGGTCGTCTCCAGGGCAATGTCTCGTTGTCGGGCGAAAGAGATGGCGCCGCCGTGGCGGCCTCGCCAGGGGGGCGACCATGGGCGGCATGTCATGATGCCTTACCTTAAGCCATCGCCTGGCCAAGGTCAAGATCTTCCGGCGGCGCCAGGCGGTTCTGGCCCCAGGGCGCCCACGAGCCTTTCGCTGGCCGGCAGGCCCGTTTGGCTTGCCGGCGATGGCGTGTGGGTGCCAGTCTGGTGAAAATTGCAATCTATGATGTTTTGAATTTTTACGCCAGCCAGGGTAACGTTGTTTTGTCCGGCAAGCCATGGGCCACAGATCAAGCCCGTGGCCATTCCCGCCTAAATTTGGGCTTTGCGGCCAACCATATATCAGATGTGCCGTGGCCCTGGTCTTGATGAGGGCGGTTGGCAGGCCATGCAGCTCTTTATGGGGGCTATGTGCATGAAACGGAGGTTGACGTTTACTCCAAACGCCAGGGGGACAACGAGAACTCCAACTACCGGGTCATCGATTCATTTGAGAACATCGATTATATCCAGGAGGACGGCGTTCGCTGCGCTTCCACGAGTCAGGCCT
The DNA here is from genome assembly GCA_031264145.1 of Deltaproteobacteria bacterium. Lineage (GTDB taxonomy): Bacteria > Desulfobacterota > Desulfarculia > Adiutricales > Adiutricaceae > JAIRNQ01. The sequence continues at coordinate 11,050 of JAISEK010000105.1, read as the reverse complement.
TCAACGACGTGCTGGAGGACTTCGACAATGCCGTCGAGCAGGCCCTGGTTGAGGGGCTGGCCGGATATTATTTCGGTCATGGGGAAAGTTTTGACGGTCTGGTGATAAAGCCTGGGGACATGGGCCAGTTCATGAAGGCAAAGGATTGGGCTATGGAGTATTGCGATATTCACGGCCAGGCTGCCGGACATTAGGTTCGCCTACGGCAAGCTCAGGCGCGTCGAGGGCAGGCCAGATTTTTCGGCGCTCGGCACATTCCTGGCGAGATTCCTCAGCCCCTTTGTCACGGGGGACGCCGGCCCGCTGGTCTGGGACCCTGTCCTGACCGGGCCCTGGAGGCGTCCCCCCCAGGCCTGAGACCCTCAGCCAGGGCGGCTGCGCCTGGGATTCCTCCGGACCAGGGGGCGTCATTGCCGGCGGGGCCTGGGGCCGGCGGGACTGGCCAAGGGGCACCGGCCCCAGGCTAGGGCCCGCCCAGGGCTTCCGGTCCAGGGCCCCATCGGCTGACGAAAGGCGAGGCCAGGGTCCGCCTTCTTGTCCTGCCGCCGGTAGCCAGATCCAGAACAACGTGCGTCTTTGCGGCCTGGCGGGCGATCGTCAATACCCGGAATAGTAGCCGTAGGGCTCTTCTACTGGGTAAGTGCCCCCATCCTGGTCCTGGCCGGAATCCTGGCCCGTCAGGCCAAAGTCGTTGGCGGTGGCCTCCCCGGCAGGCTCTGGTCGGACGCTGTAGCTGCGGTTGACCTTGTGGCCGGAGGGCCGTCCCAGGACTTCCTGCCCCAGCCGGCCGCCCCTGGCGTTGGTGTTGACCTCGAAGCGGTGGCCGTCGGCCTTGACCTGCTCGGTCACGCCCATGAAGGCCTGCCCATCGCCCCTTGGGGCCCTGGTCCAGAAGGGGCCGGGGGCCTCGGGCAGGGGCCTGGCCGGATCGGCCTTTTGGCCGGGGGCCAGGGTCTGGGGTACGCTCCTCAGGTCGAGGGGCCTCGCAGCGGCCACGACGGTCGGACGGTCGGCGGCCCTGGGGGCCACGGAACCGGGGGCCTCAGGGGCGGACGGGCGTTCCAGGGGCCTCTCGGCGTTGGGGCCCTCCCGGAGCGAGGTGACCACAGGGACGGCCGGAGCGGGGGCCTGCTCCTCATCCTGCCCGTTCAGGGCAGGGTTGGACGAGTCGGCGAAGCTTCTGAGATCGGCCGGGGCCAGGCCGGCGGCCATGAGGTTCCTCATCGATTCAGGGGGCAGGGGGGAGGCGGCCTCCTGGGAGGTAGCGGCGTCCATCTCCAGGTAGGCCTGGGCCAGATCGTCCCCGCCGTAGGAGGCCATCTCCAGGACGAAGCCTATCTCCAGGGGAGGCCGGGCCCTGTGCGACAAGGCCTGGGCCACGATTATCTCGCGGCTCCTCTCGCCCAGGCCCCGGCGGCCCAGCTCGGCCAGATCCAGGGGCTCGGAGCCCCTGGCCGTTGCGGCCTGGAGGAGGCTGGCCAGGATGGCGGCGGCGAGTAGTGGGAGCAGGGTCAGGCCCAGGGGGCTGGTGGACTTGTCTCCGGCTGGCTCGGGGTTATGGCTTCTCATGGCTGTGCTCCGGGGCTGGGGTTGGTATCGGGGGACCGGCCCTGGCCCCTGGGGCAATGGCCGGTCCCTTACCCTGTGCCTAAGCAACAATCGGGCCAATTTTCATGGGACGGCCAAAAGGCCAGGGCCTGGGCCGATTCGGGCGGCGACCGCCGGACTGTCCGCCCCCCGGCCGGGATTCCGGCCTCCTGTGGCCCAAAATAGCGGCTGGGTGAGCGCCTGGCCCTGGGCTGCGGCCCAAGGACCGGAATCGTGTCTCCCTGGGGACTGGTCGCGGCTCCCAGGTAGAGGCGGCCATCCACCAGGTCGCGAAGGTGGCTGTCCCGGCCCCGCCGGCGGATCATCCGGCCAGGGGAGGCCGCCCCGCCGTGGCCGCGTCCTGCCTTGGCCGGCGGGCTGGCAGAGCGGCCACGGGGCTTCGATTTTTTCTTGTGCATTGGCCTGGAATGTGCTCTAATTGCCACCTGGATTTTGCCGGTGGGGCACGTGGCCAGGCGGGGACTTTTCCCCCTGGGCTGGTTTTAGGGTGCCGGGGCCGGCCGGCATCCCGCCCCTGTCGGCGGCAGCCAGGCGGCAGGGGACGTTTGGGCTTTCCGTTTAGCGGCATGGCCGAAGAAGCTTGATGGAGCTGGAGGGATTGGCCTTCCAGATTTATAAGGACGCTCGCTTTGGGGCGGATAATCGTATGGTTGTGGCCTTAGGCCCAAATCCAGTTAAGGAGATCCGAAGATGAGAGCACAGGTCGAAGAGGTCCTGAACAAGGTCCGTCCCAGCCTCGTGGCCGACGGCGGCGACATTGAACTGGTGGATGTCAAGGACGGCAAGGTGGCCGTGAGGCTGCTGGGGGCCTGCCATGGCTGCCCCATGTCCCAGATGACCTTGAAGGCCGGCGTCGAGAGGGCCATCATGGCCGCCGTTCCCGGCGTGACCGAGGTGGTGGCCGTTCCAGGCGAGCCAAACCAGGCCCCTTCGGGCTGCTGCGGCTGAAAGGCCTGCCTGTTTCCCAAAATGGTCCTGGGAAGCCTGGCGGCTGCCGCCGGGGGCGGCCCCGGGCCATGGGCGCGAAAAAAGATCTTGACATCCATGTTCCCGTGGCGTATCGTGCTTCCTCGTACTGCTCGTGATGGATGATTCGCCCTAGACTGATTTTCCTGAAAGGGGTTTCCACCTTGACCACGCCCAAGGCCACCGTCCATACTTCGACCCGCTCCTTGCCCTCCGGCTGGGGCTGGTGGTGGACCGTCGCCGCGTGGTTGCCAGGTGATACGGCCTAAGCCAGTTTTAGCCCCAGCTATCATTTTTCAGCCACGATCGACCTGATCGTGGCTTTTTTTTTGCCCGGGCCGGGCCAAAGGAGTCCTCATGATTGAGCTAAGCCAAAAGGCCGTTTTCCTGGAGAGCGACGTGGTCACCCCCATAGGCGCCTTTCTGGGCGAGGTCGGCCAGGACGGCGTCGGCCTTCTCCTGGAAAGCGCCGAGGTCGGCGGCCGGTGGGGCCGCTACAGTCTGGTCTGCGTCGGGGCCCTCATGCGCCTGGGCTGCCGGGAGGGCCTCCTGCGGCTTGAGTCGCGGGACCCCCGCCTCGGGGACCTGGCCAGGTTCGCGGGGCTGCCCTTCCTGGATGGCCTCAGGGGGGTCATGGCCGAGCTGTCCATCGTGCCCGACCCGGCCTCCGGTGACCTTCCCCCCATCACCAGGGCCCTGTACGGGTATCTGGGCTACGGCCTGTCCTCCCTGACGGAGCCCAGCCTGGCCGGGGCGATCGACCCCAGGGCGGCCGAGGCATCCCTGGTGCTGCCGGCAAAGGTCCTCCTTTTCGACCACGCCTACAACGTCCTGGTCGAGCTGGACCTGGGCGGTCGGCCCCTTGACCTGGCCGTGCCCTTGCCCGGGCAGGGCGGCCGCCCCCTGGAGGTTGCCGCGAGCCCCGGAAGGGAGGACTTCATGGCCATGGTGGCCAGGGGCCGGGACCTCATCGCCCAGGGCGAGCTCATCCAGCTGGTCCTCTCGGTCGGCTTCGAGAGTCCCTTCGACGGCGACCCCTTCGACGTCTACCGCCGGCTGAGGCGCCTGAACCCCTCCCCATACATGTTCTACCTCCAGGAGCCGGAGATAGCCCTGGTGGTCTCCTCCCCCGAGGTGATGGTCAGCTGCTCAGGGAATCGCCTGAGGCTCTGCCCCATCGCCGGGACCAGGCGCCGGGGCCAGGACGACGTGGAGGACGATCTGTTCGAGTCCGAGCTGATCGACGACCCCAAGGAGCAGTCCGAGCACGTGATGCTGGTCGACCTGGGCCGCAACGACCTGGGCCGGGTGGCCGCCCCCGGCTCGGTGGAGGTCGAGCGCTTCATGGAGGTCGAGCGCTTTTCCCACGTCATGCACCTGACCTCCCACCTGGGGGCCGACCTCGCCCCAGGCCTCTCGGCCGTGGACGTGGTCTCGGCGGCCTTCCCGGCCGGGACGCTTTCCGGGGCCCCGAAGATCAGGGCCATGGAGCTCATCGCCGAGATGGAGGGCCTGGATCGCGGGCCCTACGGCGGGGCCATTGGCTGGCTGGGACTGGACAAGGACTCGGTCAACCTGGATCTGGGCATCACCATCCGCGGCCTGTGGACCCGCGGCGGGCGGGCCTTCTTCAGGGCCGGGGCCGGCGTGGTCTACGACTCCGAGCCGCAAAGGGAATGGCAGGAGTGCCAGGACAAGGCGGCGGCCATGCTGGCCGCCCTTAGGGGAGCTTCGAGGGAGGCGGAAAATGCTGTTGCTGATTGACAACTACGACTCGTTTACGTATAACCTTTCACAGGCTTTCCAGACCCTGGGGGAGGAGCCCCTGGTGGTGAGGAACGACGCCCCCGGCCTACTCGATCTGGCAGGCCGGGACGATCTGGGGCTGGTCTGCCTTTCCCCAGGCCCGGGCCATCCCAGGGCGGCCGGCCTGTGCCAGGCCTTCCTGCGGGCCCTCTGGGACAAGGGCCGCCGGCTGCCGGTCCTGGGCGTGTGCCTGGGGCACCAGGTCCTGTCCGAGATGGCCGGGATGCCCGTGGTCCAGGCCGGGCGGGTCATGCACGGACGGACCTCGCCGGTCCTGCATGACGGGCGGGGCGTCTTCGCCGGCCTCCCCAGCCCCCTCAAGGCCGGGAGGTACCACTCGCTTTTGTCCACCGAGCCCGGCCCGGCCGCCCTGGCGGAGGTGGCGGCCCGGACCCCCGAGGGCGAGATTATGGCCCTGAGGTTCCTGGACAGGAACTGGCACGGGGTCCAGTTCCACCCCGAGTCGGTCCTTACGCCCGACGGACGGGAACTGCTGGCCAACTTCCTGGGCCTGGCCAGGGAAAAGGCCGCGGCCCTGCCGCCGGCCGAGACCCCCAGGCCGCTCTCGCGCATCTTCGAGGCCCTGGGCCAGGGACTGGACCTGGACGAGGACATGGCCACCCAGATCTTCGAGCGGCTCATGGACGGCGAGCTGAGCCAGGCCCAGGCCGGGGCCCTCCTCATGTCCCTGAGGACCAAGGGGGAGACGGCAATCGAGGTCGCCGCCGCGGCCCAGGCCGTCCTGAACCGGGCCACCCCCGTGGCCCCGGTGCCGGGCGCGGTCCTGGACGTGGTCGGGACTGGCGGCGACAACCGCTTCTCCTTCAACTGCTCCACCGGGACGGCCCTCACCTGCGCCGCCCTGGGGCACATGGTCCTCAAGCACGGCAACCGTTCCGTCTCCTCCCGCTCAGGAAGCGCCGACGTCCTGGAGAACCTGGGCTTCGACATCGAGCTATCGCCCGAGGAGCTTGGCCGGCGGCTCGGCAAGGAGAAGTTCGTGTTCCTCTACGCCCCCCAGTTCCATCCGGCCTTCAGGCACATCATGCCCGTCAGGCGCGAGCTGGGGGTGAGGACCCTCTTCAACATCCTGGGGCCGCTGGTCAACCCGGCCAGGCCCAGCCACCGCCTGATCGGCGTCTACCAGCCCGAGCTCCTGGACCTGATGGCCGGGGCCCTGGCCCGGCTGGGCTCGGTCACGGCGGCCGTGGTCCACGGGGCCGGCGGCTACGACGAGCTGACCCCCATGGGCCCGGCCCAGGTGAGGCTGGTCGAGGGCCAGAGGATAACGGCCCTGACGCTCGACCCTGGGGAATTCGGCCTGGATGCCTGCTCCCCGGAAGACCTGGCAATCGCCGACCCCATAGAGGGGGCGGCCATTCTCAGGGAACTCCTGGCCGGCCGCGGCCCCAAGGCGATGAGGGACATGCTGGTCTTCAACGTGGGTCTGGCCCTCAGGCTCCTCAAGGGCGGAAGCATGGCCGAGAGGGTCAGGGAGGCCAGGGAGGCGGTCGAGTCGGGCGTCGGGGGAAGGATTCTTCCCCGGGCGGCCTAGCCGGTGGCCGGCGGCGGCCACCGGGGCGAGACGGGAGGCAAGATGGGCGCGCAGGCCAAGCCGCCCCCGGGCGGGGCGGGAGATCTTGGGGCCTTCATGGAGGCAAAGGAGGAATCCCTTGCCGGCCTCAGGAAAAGGACCGACTGGGGTACATTCGGGGGGCCCAGGCCCGGCTTCGGCGAGGCCCTCTCCGAGGGACGCCGCAAAAGGGGGCTTGGCCTCATCGCCGAGTACAAGCGGGCCTCGCCCAGCCTTGGCGACATAAACCTGGCCCTGTCCCCGGAGGAGGCCGCCCTGGCCTACTCCGGGGCCGACTGCCTCTCGGTCCTGACCGAGGAGCGTTTCTTCAAGGGCCATCTGGGCTTCCTGGGAAGGATGGCCGCGGCCGGGAAGCCGGAGCTGCGCAAGGACTTCATATTCGATCCACTCCAGGTCAGGGAGACGGCCGGGACGCCGGCCTCGGCCCTCCTGCTGATTGTCAGGCTTACCCCCGATGCCGTCCTCCTGGCCGAGCTTTTCCGGGCTGCGGCCGACCTCGGCCTGGAGGCCGTGGTGGAGGTCTTCGGCCTCGGGGAGCTGGACAAGGCGCGCAGGCTGGGGGCTTCCCTCATCCAGTTCAACTCAAGGGATCTCGGGAGCCTCGCGGTGGATCGCGGGGCCATCCTGGGGATGGCCCGGAAGGAGCCACCCCAGCCGGGGGAGACCTATATCGCCGCCAGCGGCCTGAGGGTCGCCGACGACCTCAAGAGGGCCGCCGACGCTGGCTTCGGGGCGGTCCTGGTGGGAACGGCCCTCATGCGGTCAGGCGACCCGGGCAAGGCCCTGGACGCCCTTCTGGCCGGACTGGCCTAGGGCACGGTCCCGGCCTGGCCAAGGGAGGAGCAATGAGGAAAACGGCAAAGGCACCGCTAATCAAGATCTGCGGACTGGCCAGGGCCCAGGACGCCGCCCTGGCGGCCAGCCTGGGGGCCGATTTCTGCGGCTTCGTCTTCCACCCGGGGAGCCCCAGGGCGGTCACCGCGGACCAGGCCAGGCTGATGCCCACGCCGGGGGCCAGGCGGGTCGGCGTCTTCGTCAACCACTCCCTGGGGGAGATCCTGGACATCATGGACGGGGCCGGACTGGATCTGGCGCAGCTCCATGGGGACCAGACGGCCGAGCTGGCCCTGGCCCTGGGGCCAGCGAGGGTCATCAGGGTGTTTTGGCCGGAGAGGCAGTCCCGGGACGATCTGCTGGTGGCCATGGACCTGTGGAAGGAATTCGCCGGGCTCTTCCTTTTCGACGCCGGCGGCGGCGGCGGCGGCCATGGCCGGGGAATCGGGGCGGAGATTCCCCAGAGCCCCAGGGAATATCTCCTGGCCGGGGGCCTTGACCCGGCAGGGGCCAGGGCAGCCTGGCCGTCCAAGGACCCCATGCTCGTTGGCTTTGACCTCAATTCCGGCCTCGAGGGTTCCCCCGGCAGCAAGGACGCCATGGCCCTGGGGGAGATCCTGCCCTGGCGCCGGGACTAGGGACGGCGGGGAAGGCGCCTTCCGGGGCCGCCGAACCATTAGGACCCTTGCCGTCTGGCAAATGGCCCAGCCCAAGTGGAAGGACTCAAAAAATGCAAGCCTATTTCGGAGAATTCGGCGGCCAGTTCGTGCCCGAGGTCCTCATGCCACCCCTGGAGGAACTCGAGCGGGCCATGGAGCTTATCCTGCCCACGGCGGGTTTCAGGGAGGAGTACGCCTCCCTTTTGGCCGGCTGGGCCGGCCGGCCCACGCCCCTGACCTTCTGCCCCAGGCTCTCCGAGTCGCTGGGCCTGAGGCTCTGGCTGAAGCGCGAGGATCTGCTCCACACGGGGGCCCACAAGGTCAACAACACCCTGGGCCAGGCCCTCCTGGCCCGCCTGATGGGCAAGGAGGCCCTGGTGGCCGAGACCGGGGCTGGCCAGCATGGCGTGGCCACGGCCGCGGCGGCGGCCCGCCTCGGCCTCTCGGCCGTCATATTCATGGGCGAGGTGGACGTTGGGCGCCAGAGGCTAAACGTCGAGCGGATGAGGCTCCTGGGGGCCGAGGTCGTGCCGGTCAGGGACGGCACCAGGACGCTCAAGGACGCCATAAACGAGGCCCTGAGATACTGGCTGACCAACCAGCGGTCCACCCACTACTGCTTCGGGACGGCCGCCGGCCCCCACCCGTTCCCCACCCTGGTCCGGGACTTCCAGGCCGTCATCGGCCGGGAGGCCCGGGCCCAGTTCCTTGAGCTGGGGGAGGGACTCCCGGACCTGGTCGTGGCCTGCGTCGGCGGGGGCTCCAACGCCATCGGGGTCTTCCACGGGTTCCTGGACGATCCCGGGGTCGGGCTGGTCGGGGTGGAGGCGGCCGGGACCGGCGAGCCGGGCTGCCACAACTCGGCCCCCCTGAACCTGGGCCGGCCGGGCATCCTCCATGGCCAGATATCCATGCTCCTCCAGACCCCGGACGGGCAGATCCTGCCCTCCCACAGCGTGTCGGCCGGCCTGGACTACCCTGGGGTCGGTCCGGAGCACGCCTTCCTGGCCAAGACGGGCCGGGTCAGGTACGCCATGGCCGACGACTCCCAGGCCCTGGCCGCCTTCAGGGCCCTCAGCGCCCAGGAAGGCATCATCCCGGCCCTGGAGTCGGCCCACGCCCTGGCCTTCGTCCTGGAAAGCCATGCCTCCCTGGGGAAGGGCTCCAAGGTCATGGTCAACCTGTCGGGGCGGGGCGACAAGGACATGGACATTTACCTGGGGCAGCCCCAGGCCTGACCGGGACAGGCGGCAAAATGCCCAGCCCTTCGCCTGGTGCCGCCGGGGGCCTCAGCGGGCCGTCCAGGCGCCCAGCAAACGTCAAGCCACCCAAGCACGAGGGCATCGCCGTCCAGGTCCCCGAAGGGCCGGAGGCGGCCCTGGGAGATAAAGATGACCACCAGCGTCTTGACCAGCGCCATACTGGAGGCCCGGCGGAACGGCCGACCGGCCCTAATCCCCTTCCTGACCGGCGGCTTCCCCGACCGTGAGTCCTTCTGGCCGGCCCTGGAGGAACTTGCGAGGTCGGGGGCCGACGTCATAGAGATTGGGGTGCCCTTCTCCGACCCGGTGGCCGATGGCCCGGTCGTGGCCGCGGCCAGCCTCAAGGCCCTGGAGGACGGGGTGGACCTGGCCTGGATACTGGACGGCCTGGCGGCCAGAAGGCTGGGCGTCCCCCTGGTCCTCATGAGCTACGCCAACCCCCTGCTCCAGTACGCCTGGCCGCTGACCGACCCCTCGGCCGTCCTCCAGGCCAGGGTGGAGGAGAGCCTGGCGCATTTCGCCCGGAAGGCCGAGGAGGCCGGGATCTCCGGCATAATCGTCCCCGACATGCCCCTCGAGGAGTACGGCCCCTTTCTTCGGGCCCTGGCCGGGACCTCCCTCGATCCGATCGCCCTGGTCGGGCCCAACACCAGCCCCGAGCGCATGGCCAGGTACGCCAGGGTGGCCGGGGGCTACGTCTACGTGGTCTCGGTCCTGGGCACCACCGGGGTAAGGGAAGGCCTGCCCCAGGAGGTCGTCCAGACCCTTGGGCGGGCCAGGCGCGCCTTTGGCCTGCCGCTGGCCCTCGGCTTCGGGATCAAGTCGCCGGACCAGCTGGCAGCCCTGGGAGCCGAGCCCGACGCCGTGATCATCGGGAGCGCCCTCCTGGCCCACCTGGGGGCCGGCGGCGACTGCCGCGGGTTCATGGCCCCCTGGCTGGCCTATTAGCGTGTCAAGCGGTTGTTTTAGGGTAAAGACGGGCCAGTTTGGCCCGAGCTTCATCGGCCGCGGACCTCCACGGGTTTCTTTGACGGTCTAGTTTCTAATTTTGATGCCCATGCAAAAACCTCAACCTCTGGAGAGCCTGAAAACGACCTGGTTTAAGACTTATTATCAAGCCTTTATTTTGGCAGATCTAAACAAAGCAGGCTTTTTACATCAGCATCAAAATTGAGCGGATCTTCTATATCGGCAAGAACTACACGGATATGCTTCCGCCGGGCGTCCAGAGTGAGGACGATTTCCGGGGGCATCTTCTCATGGCGTTCATCGCCAGCGCGGTGGCCAAGAATATCCAGGACAAACTCAAGGACACGCCTTACGACCCCAACTCGATGTTTTCGATTCTGCGCGACCGGAAGCGCAAGATTTATGGGGGCCGGGTAACCCCGCAGGAGGCTTTTGGAAAAGCCAAAGACGTTCATGGGCTCTTCAAGATTGCTTGCCCCGTCGATATACCAATACCGTAAATGTTGGCGGAGAAATTTGCGGGAACTATGGCTTACTGGGGGGATAATCGTAAAGCTCATGTCTACATGGGCATCAGCCATAGCCTATGCGGCAGGGAAAAGGATGTTTGGTCCAGGGATTCTTCGCGGTCATGGGCCTTTCTTTGTCTTTTTCGCTTGGGAAACCGCTGAAAGGTCGCTTTGGTTTGTTTTATCCTTCATTGTTTTTTTGGGTTTTTTTGAAGGAACCCCGAATTCAAGCCTCTCTGCCTGCCCCCCCTTGACGAAGGCGCAGGCGGCGATGTTCCTCGTGTCCTCGGCCACGGCCAGGGACATGAGTATGGTGGGATTGCCATAGGGTTCGGCGTAGCCGAGATCGACGATCTGCCGCAAGGCATTCTGGGCCGCGGTCTCGGCCTGGGAGGCCTTCCCGACGACCTTCATCTCGATGACGTAGGTCAGGCCCTTGTGCTCGATGACCAGGTCGCTCCGGCCCAGGCTGGAATGGATCTCCGGGCTGGCCTTCAGGCCAGCCCCGAGCAGGAAGGAATGCAGGTTCGACCGATAGAAGCTCTCGTTCAGCTTCAGGCGGATTTCTTTCCCCTGGCCGCTCCTCTTCAGGAGCGAGTCCATGAGGGCAAGGGCCTTCCCATGGTCATTCTCGTTGACGGCCCTCGCCATCTTCTCGGTCTCGTCAACGATGGCCCCGCTCCCGACGGCTTGCCCGATAAGCCGCGTCACCTCGGCCCCCGGGTCCTGGGCGATGGCGATGAACATGGAGAGGCGTTTGGCGGCCGCGTGGTCGTCGTAGGCTATCCTGGAATATAGGCGCATGAAGTCTCGCGCCATCGCCGGGACGTCCCCGTCCGCGAC
>JAISEK010000159.1 GCA_031264145.1 Deltaproteobacteria bacterium | reverse complement strand
CATTGTTGCTGGTTGTAGACATTTAAGTTATCCTACTTATATATTAATATAGTTATATATTTAGAGTAATAAAAAATAAGCGTAGCATATTTTGAGAAAATAGTACAAAAAAAACCTATATCCACATTCAACTGAGAAAACTACCTGGGCCACCCTTGACAAGGGCCGGCCAAGGGGCGATTATAGGTCCGGCCGGCCCCAGGGCGTCCGGGGCCGTCCCCCAGAGGCACCCCGGCCGAGGGAGACCGGCAGGAAAGGCAAGCCATGTGCGGCATCATAGGCATCTTGTCCGAAAATGACAACGTGGTCCCCCACATCATGGGTGGGCTGAGGCTCCTGGAATACAGGGGCTACGACTCGGCCGGCCTGGCGGTCATAAACAGCGGCGGCGCCCTGGAACGCCGCCGGGCCTCGGGCAAGATAGCCGCCCTGGCCCAGAGGCTTGAGGACGAGCCCATGAGCGGCAGGGCCGGCATCGGCCACACCCGCTGGGCCACGCACGGCGCGGCCACGGAAACAAACGCGCATCCCCTGGCCACGCCCAGGGTGGCAGTGGTCCACAACGGGATCATCGAGAACTTCCAGGACATCAAGAAGGAGCTGCTGTCCCAGGGCGTGGAGTTCGAGAGCCAGACCGACAGCGAGGTGGCGGCCAAGCTGATGGACCTGAGGCTGGCCGAGGGCTTGGCCCCCGAGGAGGCGACCATGGACGTGTTGGCCCGCCTTGAGGGGGCCTTCAGCCTGGTCTTTCTCTTCGCCGGCCGCCCGGACCTCATGATCGGGGCCAGGCGGGGCTCCCCGCTGGCCATAGGCTACGGCCAGGGCCTAACCTGCCTGGGTTCCGACGCCCTGGCCGTTGGGCCGCTCTCCTCGACGATCACCTACCTGGAGGACGATGACTGGGTGGTCCTGGGCCCGCGGGGGGGCACCATCAGGACGGGCGCTGGCCAGGAGGCCAGGCGCCCCTCGAGCCCGGTCGACAGGAACTTCCAGCTGAACCTTGGCAAGAGCGGCTACCGCCACTTCATGCTCAAGGAGATGCACGAGCAGCCCCAGGTGGTCGGGGACACCCTGGCGACCCTGATTGACCGGGACGGCGGGAGGCTTTCCCTGCCGTCCCTCCCGTTTCCCGTCCACGAGGCCAGGCGCCTCTCCATCGTGGCCTGCGGGACGTCGTATTACGCCTCGATGGTGGGCAAATACTGGATTGAGGGCCTGGCGAGGATCCCCGTGGACGTGGACGTGGCCTCGGAATTCCGCTACCGGTCCCCGGTCCTGGATCCAGAGGGCCTTTCCATCTTCGTCTCCCAGTCGGGCGAGACGGCCGACACCCTGGCCGCCCTGAGACATTGCCGGTCCCAGGGCCAGAGGCTGTTGAGCATCGTCAACGTCAAGGGCAGCTCCCTGGACCGGGAGGCCGACGGGACCCTCCTGACCATGGCCGGGCCAGAGTTCGGGGTGGCCTCGACCAAGGCCTTCACCGCCCAGCTGACCCTCCTGGCCGCCCTGGCCATCAACCTGGGGTCGGCCCGGGGCCTAATCGGCCCGGCCGAGGAGAACAGGCTGGTCCGGCTCCTGCTGGAGACCCCGGCCCACATGGCCGAGGTCCTGACCAAGGACGAGGGCATCAAGGCCATCTCCAGGAACGTGGTCGCCCCGGCCCGGGACGTCCTGTACCTGGGGCGCGGGCCAATCTTCCCCCTGGCCATGGAGGGGGCCCTGAAGCTCAAGGAGCTTTCCTACATTCACGCCGAGGGCTACCCGGCCGGGGAGATAAAGCACGGTCCCATAGCCCTGGTCGACGAGAGCGTGCCCGTGGTGGTCCTGGCCCCGAGCGACGCCCTCTTCCCCAAGATAATGTCCAACCTTGAGGTGGTGAGGGCCAGGGGCGGCCAGGTGGTCTTCATCGGTGACGGCCGGGGCCGCGGGCGTCTGGACGGCGACCCGGCCGGCAGCATCGTCCTGGGCCAGGTCGATCCCTTCGTGGCCCCCATAGTCTACGCCCTCCCCGTGCAGCTCCTGGCCTACCATGCGGCCGTCTTCAAGGGGACCGACGTGGACCAGCCCAGGAACCTGGCCAAGAGCGTGACCGTCGAGTGAGGCCGGGGGCCCTAGTCCCCTTCGGCCTCGCCCTGGCCTTTGGCCCAATATGGCCAAAGGCGCGCCATTGATGTATCCGCACCTTCGCCGTGTTCGCGGCACCTTTCGCCAGGCTTTTTTACAACCGCTACCCGTTCGCCTTGTCCAGAGGAGTGCGTAGGTCGATGGCGATGCGTTCTGGGGCAAACGGGAACGAAATCATGCCACCAAAACGGTAGTCGCCAGCCCATGGCCCGTTCTTCTGGACCGTAGGCGTCAAGAACGACTCGCAAGAGAATCAGGTTTTCATGGGCGGCGTCTTTTTTACTCCTGATCGTCTCCCTCGGCGACGATCATTACCTCAGCGATATCATCATCGCTTGGATTGCCTTCTTTCCAATCTCCGATCACGGAATAAACAAAATCCCCAGGCGCGTCCGTCACCCATTCCTTGAAGTCGGAGCTTGACGTTTCCTCATATTTCCTAAGCCCCTTGATGATGCCGATGCAATAGGCTTTGGCGGCAGAAGGCAACTTGCGCTGCTGGTTTTTCTTCATTTCGTCGATGAATGGGTTCAAGGCTTCTTCAAAAATCTCCCAGGCGGCATCACTGGGTTCGACATAGCCATACCGGGTCCTTCCGGCTCGACCGTTCAGATCGTCCAGATCAAGATTGTCCAACTCGCAGAAGACCTCATCCATTATAGCGTCAACATCCAAATCGGTGGCCACTTTCTTGGCTATCTCGTAAGCCTTCTTCGTGAGGTCAGGGTTGTCGCTGAGCAAATTACTCAAAACCTGGGACGCCTCATTCGCATTTAGGTTTTGAATAAAAGCAATCATTTCTGAACGTTTCAATTAATCCTGCCTTTCCGCTGATTGCGATGGGTGCGTGGTATTTCCGTCAAGCCATTGGCGGGAGCTGTTGCCGCCTTCTCGAAAACGAGCGGTAAGACCTGGCGTTGTTTTCCAGCACCCCGCTGAACAGCATCGCCTTCAGGCCTCTGAGGCCAGAAGCTCCAGGTAGCCGGCCGAGGGGGCGAAGAACAGGGTCCCGGAGACGGCCCTGGAGAAATCCAGTAGGCGGTCGGTGTTGCCCGGCGGATCCCCCAGGAACATGTTCTGGAGCATCCTCCTGGTGGTCGAGAACTTCCCGGCGTAGCCCAGGAAATAGGTCCCGTACTCGCCCCTGGACGGATTGGCGAAGGCGATGTTGGCCCGGACGATCTTCAGTTCCCCGCCGTCCTGGTCCCGGATGTTGGTCACGGCGTTGTGGGCGTTAGCTGGCTTGGCGGGGCCGTCCAGTTCCAGGTCGTCGAACTTCCGGCGGCCGATGGCCTTCTCCTGCTCCTCCACGGGCAGCTCCTCCCAGGCCTTGAGGTCGTGCAGGTATTTCTGGATGAAGACGTAGCTGCCCCCGGAAAAGTCGGCCTTTCCGGTCACGGCCGGATCCGGGGCGATGGTGGCGAAGCCCTGGGCCTCCTCGGCCGATGGGTTCTCGGTCCCGTCGACGAAACCGATGATGGCCCGGCTGTCGAAGTACCTGAAGCCGTGGGTCTCGTCCAGGGACTCGGCCACCCCGGAGAGGGCCCTGGATACGTGGGCCGCCAGTTCCTGGCACACGTCCATGCGGGCCGAGCGGACGTGGAAGAACAAATCTCCTGGGGTGGAGGGGGCCAGATGTCTCTCCCCCTGGATGGGCTCGAAGACCGAAAGCTCCCCCGGGACGGGCCAGCCGGGCAAGAGCCCGGCCCAGGCCCGGGCCCCGAAGGCCACGACCATCCCGGCCAGAGAGTCTGGGAAACGGTTTAGCTCGCTCCTGACCAAGGCCGGCAGCCTCCCGCAAAGATCGAGGACCCTTTCCCTGGCCTGGGCAGGGTCATCAAGCCCGAAGACCATGATGATGGCATTCTGGCCTGGTGAGGCCGTCACATCCTGTACTCCGCTCATTCACGTTCCTCCGTGGCCGAAAAGACGAACGGCCGGAAAGGCGGCCCAGCGTCCCCTGGGAAACTCCGTGGACGGCACCCCCAGAGCGGGTCGCCTGGGCCCTGGACAAGGTCCGCCCCCGCCGGTGAAGTGGGCCGGCCATCGTCCGCCAAGAAAGGAACAGCCAAGGATCGCCCAGGACTCCCCTCCCCCTTGGTCTCAGATGTGCCTATTCAGGTAGGCGATGGCGCTCCCGATTGAGCCCATGAAGAAGAAGTGGTTGCCCTTCTGGAGGCTCTGCAGCGACTTCTTGAAGAGCCTGGCAATCTTCTTCAGCCTGGCCCCGCTATGGCTGTAGGACATAAAATCGATCAGCGGTTCCCAAAGCCCCTCCTTTTCCAGGTAGGGGAAGCCGATCTTGACCAGCTGGGCAATAATCGCCGGATCCGGATCGGACAGGGCCATCATCATGTACAGGATGTTGCCGGCCGTGACCGCTGTCTCCGGGATCTTCCTGTTCATGAGGTTTTGGATTCTTCTCCATGGATCGCCAAAAAACTCCTCCTCCTCCTCTTCCGCCTTGCCCAGCAAGTCCAGAAGTGGGGCCGACTGGTCGCCGCCGATGTACTTGTCCCCGTCGACCAGGCCCATCACCAGGGCCGGGATGCCGTCAGGGGGCAGGTTTTTCGTGAAGAAGGTTTTGTTGGCAAGGCAATACTCCCAAAAATAGGAATTCTTATGGAGTGAATTGCGCGGCAGCGGGCAGAGGGACAGGGCCAGGAGGACGACTTCCTCCAGGAGCCGGCCAAAGTCATCAGGGACGGACAGTTCCCTTAGTCTCATGAGGCGACCGTTAAGTTTGCCGTCCCGGGCATCGGGGTCGCTCTTTTCGTAGAAAAGCAGGACGTTTTTGGCCATTGTCTTCCGTTCGGCCAAGGAAAAGGAAAACTTGCGCCCCTTTTTCGCCATGTTCTCCTCTATGTTCTCCCTTATGGGGCCGGCACCGGCGAAGAGCCACTGGCTGGCCAGGCAGGCGTGGGACAGTTGGCCAAGGTCAGGCTTCCATTCGTCCAGGGGGTACGACAGGGGCGCGTTGGCCGCGAACAAGGAAAACACCTGGGCGGCCCTGGCGGTCCAGGGCGGCAGGCCAGGGCGGCATAGGGCTGAATATCTGGCCATGTCGGCCAGGGACTGGGCCAACCGCTCCGGTCCGACGGAATTTAGCCAGATGTCCGCCGCTTGCGTGCTGAAGATGTCACCCGAATTGGAGTCTTCAATAGCTTCCTCGCAGGCCTGCAGCAGATCGGAGATCTCGAGGCAGACCAGAATCAGCCTCTCGGCATCCGACCAGCCCTTCCACTGGCCGGCCTTGCGGCAGCAGGCGTAAAAATCATCAAAATCTGGATACTCCTGCATGATCCGCTTCACTATGCCGGCAATTTCCTTGTCTGAGGGCCTGGTGGAGTGTGAAAGAAAAACGACCTTGAAGTCGTCAAGCCAGGCCTTGCCAAACTGGGCCACGCAGCGGTCAAGGAAGAAACGGAGGACCGTGGCCACGGCCGGATGTTGGGCCAATCTGGCCACACCTGCCAGATCAACGTCGGACGGTATCTCCGACAGGCCCCTGTACTGGGCCCGGATCCTCTGGCCGCCGTTAATGTCCTTGATCATTCGGCCCAGGGTCCCGAGGGCCGAGAAGATCGGCCGCTCCGCCTCGGAGCCAAGGGCGGCCAGCGTGTTTATCCTGGCCATGAAGGTGGCGTAGGGCGAGGGGCTCTTGGCCAGGGGCAGTTTCCGGAAGCTTTGGTCAAGCTTGTCGACCGCCTTCCGGCGCTCAGGGGACGGACTCGCCATTCCCTCCGGGGTAAGGCTGGCCTGGCGGCGCCTCATCTCGGCCCACGGCCCGGGCAGGGAAGCCGGGTCAGTCTCCAGGCTGGACGGGGCAAAGCCAGGATCCAGGGCCGAAAGGCAGTCCAGGGCTATGGCCGAGCAGTCCCGTAGGACGGCCAGGGCCGGTCCATGGGCGACCTGGGCCAGCTCGCGGGCCAGATCCGGTGCCTGGCCGAAATGGCCATCAACGAAGATGGCCTCGGACAGCTGGTTGTAGATGGCGAAGGGCCTGTAGCCCAGATAGCGGGCGGTCTGAGGGTTGCCCCTATGTTGTGTCAGCAGCTTCTGCACCCCGCCCCACTTCCTCGCCCCCCACAGCTTGTGCAGCTGCTCGGCCGGGAAGCCGTCGAAGGCCTTCTTCTTCTTTTTGTTCTTGGCCATTCCAAACCAACCAGGAGTGTCGTCGGTGCGAGATTAGCCGACGGGCTTGTCGCTGTTCAGCCGTTCGATCAAATCGGAGAGCCGGGTCTCCAGGGCGTCTATCGCGTCGTCGTCCGGCTCGTCCTGGCCCAGGGCCTCCCTGTACTCGGTCAGGAGGCCTAAAAGGGCGTCCTTATCCTGGCCACCCAAAACAGGGCTCTCCAGGACATTTTCGGCCTGCCTGATGATGAAGTTGAAGACGGGCTTGGAAGCCTGGTCCCCATCGTCGGGATCCGGCCCGTCCTCGTCACCGGTGAAGGCGAAAACATCTCCGTCTTCATCGTCATAGTCATCGTCATCGTCATCAAAGCCGGAGTTCCCGAAGATGCCCTTAAAGAAACCGTCAGAGAGATCGTCGTCATCGTCCATCGATATCTTGGAAGGGTTGCGGCTATCGATATTGAGCTCCGCCTTGCGGCCGTAGCCTCTCTGCTCGGCGACTATGTGGACGATGCCGTTAAGGTCGTAGGAGTACTCGACCTCGAGCTGGGTGCTCTGGGGGCTGGGGGCCAACCGGAGGTTTTCCAGCCCGATGATGGAATTCTCGGACGGCTTCTCGCTCTCGCCCTGGTATATCCTGAGCAGGACCTTCTTCTGGTCGTCGACCACGGTGTAGAAGATCCTAGACCTGGACGCCGGGATGGAGGTGTTGCGGGGGATGATGGGCACGCATCTGAGATGATCGCCGGAAAGGGCCGCCAGGCTAAGGGTGTGGGAGGTGACGTCGACCAGGATCTGGTCAATGGCCTCCCCGTTGATGATGCCGCCCTGTATGGCCGCCCCGTTGGCCACGCTCAGGTCGGGATCTACGGCCGGCATCTGGGACTGGCCGAAGACCTTGGAAAGGGCCTGGGTGATCAGCGGCATGCGGGTCATGCCGCCGACCATGATGACGCGATCGATGGAATCGCTTGCCAAGGCGGCCTCCTTTAGGGCCTTCTCCACGAAGTCCAGGGTCTTGGCGATCAGGTGCCCGGAAAGCTGCTCGAGTTCCGTGCGGGTGATCTCCAGGCTCACGGCGACGGTCTTACGGCCGCCCTTGACGGGGATAAAGCCCTCCTCGATCAGGGCCTTGGCCTTGGTGCTCAGCTCTATCTTCGCCTTCTCGGCGGCGAAGGCGAGCCTGGCCGTGGCCGGCGGGTAGTCCGAGAGATCCACGCCGTGCTTTTCCCTTATGTGATCCAGGAGCAGCCCCGTGAGGAGGCTGTCGAAATCGTCCCCTCCCAGCCTCGAGTCGCCGGTGCTGGAGATGACCTCAATGATCTCCCCCAGGCGCAGGACCGAGACGTCGAAGGTTCCCCCGCCCAGATCGTAGACGAGGGTGTGGGTGAACCCTTTGTCCTGGTCGGCGGACTTTACCTGGACCTGGTCGTAGAAGAGGGCAGCGGCCGTGGGCTCGTTGATGATGCGCTCGACAGTGAGCCCGGCCAGGGTCCCGGCCTCCACGGTGGCCCGCCTCTGGGCGTCGCTGAAGTAGGCCGGGACGGTGATGACGGCCTTCCGGACCTCGTGTCCCTCCAGCTTTTTGGCCTCGGACACGAGGAAGCCCAAAATCTTGGCCGATATTTCCTCGGGACGGAAGGATTCCTTGCCAAGTTTTATGACCGAGTCGCCCCCCATCAGGCGCTTGACGGACTTGATCGACTCCTCGGGAAAGGCCAGGGATCTGTTCAGGGCCTGGCGGCCGATCAGGAACCTTTCGCCGTCCAGGCTGACCACCGAGGGCACGATCCCGTTGCCGTCGACTGGAATGACCCTGGGCCTGTTACGCTCAAGGATGGATATGCAGCTGTTGGTGGTACCCAAGTCAATTCCGTAGATCTTGTTGTCCATGCTATGTCACCAGTGCGCCGCGACAGTCGGAGCGTCGCCGCCATGTTTGGCCAGTGTCTGGGCCGATAACGTTAAAATGCAGATATAGCGGGCCGGATGGCCCTGAAAATGCTGACATGTGAGCCCTGAAAGTCCCTTCTTACAGACAGGGGCGTCCCTCAATGGCCCATGGGGCCAATGGGCTCGACCTTCCCTGCCAGGCCCTTGGTCAGGAATTCCCAGAGCCCATTCTGGTCCTCGGGCCTGGAACGCTCCACGGCCAGGGACTGGAGGTTGTCCTGGGCTGGGGGCAGCTCCACCTGGTCGGCGAAGAGCATGGCCAAAAACGTCTTCGGGGTTTTCACCTCCCGGACCCGAATGTACAATTCGTCCAGGTAACTCTCCGCCAGGGAAAGATGATCGTAGGCCTCCTTGATCTGCCGGAACCGATCGGGGAAATTCTCGGGCGGGTAACGCCTGACCATGCGGACATAGGCCGCCCGGATCTCCTCATTGCTGGATCCCTGAGGAATCCTCAGGGTTTTGTAGGCTGACAACAACATGGTTTCCCCGATAACCTCCACAACGCAAAAATCGCCGGCCCTTCGCCACTAGCCCGCCTAAGCGGCCACGACGGACACCAGGGCCTGACTCGCATCTAAAATACCCCGTTGGCCTTCATCCTGGCCTGGTTCAGGACAACCAGTACCATGTCCGGCCAACCTTGGCTTTCCCTGGCTCCCCTGGCGAATCCCCTGACCCGCCCCAACCCACGCCGCAATCGGCCGGACCCTGGACTCCACCGATTCCATGTTGGCCATTGTCCTGGCCAGGCAGAGGGCTATCGGGCCCATCGTCGCCCACCGCCCAAAGCCTCTCGGCCACGTACCACGGCCGGCCGGCCATGGTGCCCAGAGGCCCGTTGGCCAATGGCTCCCCGGTAGAATCCCC
>JAISEK010000061.1 GCA_031264145.1 Deltaproteobacteria bacterium | reverse complement strand
GCCCGGCCCCCTTCCTGATGTCCTCGGCCAGGGCCAGGCATTTGGGGCAGGGATCGTGCGGCAGCCTGACGAAGCTCCCGCCCTTCGGGAAGACCTCGGAGCTGGTCTCGATGCGGAGGAGGCCCGGGCAGTCTGGGCAGTCCCTCAGGGCCTCGTGGCGGCGCTCGTTCAGGAACGAGGGCCAGGAGTGCTCGAGATCCCGGGTCACGGCGTGGGTGTCGGAGAAGATGCGCCTGTCGCGCTCCCACCAGCCGTCCCTCAGCACCGAGCCGCTCTGGGCCGGGATGGGGTTCCGGCGGCGCCTGTGGATGGCCTCGGCCAGCCTTTCTATGTAGTCGAGGGTCTCGGGGCGGGTCTTGGGGAAGCCGTACCTGGGCGCGGGCTCGTTGACCCGGTGCCAGTCCAGGCCGGCCATGGACATGATGATGGCCAGGTTGGTGTAGGGCAGGGCCCCTTGGATGGCGTAGCCCCCCTCCAAGACGGCCACGTCCGGGTCAATCAGGGCCGACATCTCGGCGTAGCCCCTGGCCGTGAACTTCATGTTGGTGATGGGGTCGGTGAAGTGGTTGTCCTGGCCGGCCGAGTTGACCACCAGCTCGGGCCCCCACTCGTCGAGGATGGGCCTGACGATGAGCCTGGTGGCCAGGAGGAAGCCCTCGTCGCCGGTCTCCGGGGGCAGGGGGATGTTGATGGTCGAGCCCCAGGCCTTGGGCCCGCCCATCTCCTCGTAGGCCCCGGAGCCAGGGTAAAGGGTCCGGCCATCCTGGTGGAGGCTGATGAAGAGGGTGTCGGGGTCGTGCCAGTAGATGTCCTGGGTCCCGTCGCCGTGGTGGCAGTCGGTGTCGACGATGGCCACCCTCCGCAGGCCGTACTCATGGCGCAGCCGCTCGATCATGATGGCCTCGTTGTTGATGTTGCAGAAGCCCCGCCCGCCGTGGACGACCAGGGTGGCGTGGTGGCCAGGGGGCCTGACCAGGGCGAAGGCCTTCCGGACCAGGCCCTGGGCCCACAGGCGGCCGGCGGTGATGGCCCCGCCGGCGCTGATGTGGTGGGGCAGGGCGGCCACCTTATCCAGGCCCAGGGGGCAGACATGCGCCCGCAGGACGTCCTCGGGCCCGGCGGCCTCGGGCCGGTACTCCCTGATGCCCGGAAAGTCGAGGAGGCCCTCCTCCCTCAGCTGGTCGTGGGTGTAGAGGAGCCTCTCCTCCCGCTCCGGGTGGGTGTCGGAGATGGCCCAGTCATAGGCCGGGAAGAAGATGAGGCCCAGCTTCTCGGCGTCCGGGTTGGCCATCTGGCTGGTCATCTGGCTGGTCATGGGGGTGTCCGCGGGGACTTCCGGCCCCTGGGGCCGGAAAGCCGAGGGTAGTTGGGCCGCGGGGCCGGCAAGGGGCCCGCGGCCCGAGAGTCCGCTTCTGGGAAGGCCTGTGGGGGAAACGCCATGGGAGTGGGCCGGCCAGGCTTGGCCCCCGGCCCCAGGCCATGATACGTCAGCCAGGGACAAAAAACAACGCACTGCCCCTGGGGATAAAGAGAAACCCAAAAAGCAGATATGAATTGACTCTTCGCCGCTATATTTTCCATATTTCTAAAAATAGCCTCAGGCTGGACGGGGCGGCCGGGTGCCATGTCCGGTGGCTGGCGGGGGCCGAGAAGACAGGGACGGGGGTCCCGCCTGTCCCCATAAGGGAGCGGAAAGTCGCGCCCGGCCTTGGTTTTGGGCCCGGATCGATTTTTCCGGCCATCTTGCCACTGGCCCTTAATTTTGCTATCATGAAGCAGTTTTTTCCGCCCCCTGGCCCTGCCCAAGGGGTGCCTTCGGGCGACGCTGTCCCGGATTTTTCTCGCTTTTGGCTTTCGGAGGGGATGATGGAACATCCAGTCATGCTCCTGGTCTGGATCCTGGAAAAGATCGGCCTGGGCCACTTCGCCCACCAGTACTATTACCTGGTCTACACCTGGTTCTTCATGCTGGTCCTCATCGCCGTCGCCCGCCTGGCCGCCTCCAGGCTCACCCTGGTGCCCAGCAGGCTCCAGAACGTGGCCGAGGCCATCCTGGAGGCCATCGGCTCATTCCAGGAGAGCATAATGGGCCCCCATGGCCGGCCCCTCTTCCCCTTCATGGCCACGCTCATAATGTTCGTCTTCGTCTGCAACTTCAACGGCCTGATCCCCGGCAGCTCCTCGCCCACGGCCAACCTCAACACCACCCTGGCCCTGGCCCTGAGCATCTTCCTCACCACCCACGTCCTCGGCGTGAAGACGCATGGGCTCAGGTACGTCAAGCACTTCGTGGGGCCGGTCCCCTTCCTGGCCCCGCTGATGATCCCCCTGGAGATCGTGAGCCACCTGGCCAGGGTCCTGTCGCTGTCGCTGCGTCTCTTCGGCAACATAATGGGCGAGGATCTGGTCATCGCCGTCCTCTTCATGCTGGGCGGGGCGTTCTTCCTGCCCCTGCCCATGATGTTCCTGGGGCTCTTCACCGGCTTCCTGCAGGCCTTCGTCATGACCATCCTGGCCATGATGTACATAGGCGAGGCCATAGAGCACGCCCACTGATCCAGGGCGGGGGCCCGCCCCCAAAGCCTGGCCGCATTCCCAAAGGATGTTCACCACCGGTCCTCCCGGACCAAGCGCCACATAGCATTCCGCAAGGAGAATCGACACCATGAAGAAGACAACGGTCTTTCTCTTGACCATCATGGCCGCGACGATGTTCTCGGCCGTGGCCATCGCGGCCGACGGCGACGTCACCACCACGGCGATAGGGGCGATCTCCACCATCGCCACCGTGGCCGGCTTCGCCATCACCATCGGGATATTCGGGCCCAGCCTTGGCCAGGGTCTGGCCGTCTACGGCGCCACCACGGGCATCGCCCGCAACCCCGAGGCGGCCGGCACCATAAGGCTGACCATGATCATCGGCCTGGCCCTCATCGAGTCGCTGGCGATCTACGCCCTGGTCGTGGTCCTCTTGCTGCTCTATGCCTTCCCCTACTCCGATCTCTTGATCAAATTCCTGAGTTGACCGGCTGAACCCTGTCGTCTGGCCCCTCCCGGGGGGCCTGGAGTCGAAGACAGCCCCGAGTCGACCGCTTTCCGGCAACCAGGCGGTTGTCCGGGCCCCGGCCTGGACCACCGCCTTTTCTTTCCATGGGCCGCCCCTCCACGGGCCTAAGGCAAAAACCAAAGAACAACCCTATGTTGGCCGTCGATTTCCCTGAGGACCTCAAGCCGTTCCTCGCCCCCGCGCCGGGCGGCGACATGGGCTACGACTGCCTGGCCTGCGGGGCCAGGCACGCCCCGGACCAGCTGCTGTACACCTGCCCGGCCTGCGGCGGGCTGCTCATGCTCACCGACCGCAAGATCGGCCGCCTCAGGGACAAGCCCGGCTCGTTCTGGCGCCGGCTCTTCGACCACCGCCTGATGCTCAACCTCCAGGCCGTGCGCGGGGTCTTCACCTTCCATGAGTTCCTGGCCCCCAACGTCCCCCTGGCCGACATAGTCTACCTGGGCGAGGGGCACACCCCGGTGGTGGCCGCCCCGCCGGTGCTGGCCAAGACCGTGGGGGCCCCCTTCTTCGTCAAGATGGAGGGCCAGAACCCCTCGGCCTCATTCAAGGACCGGGGCATGGCCGCGGCCCTGTCGATGCTGAACCACCTGGTCCGGGTCAAGAACATGGGGCAGGTCATAGCCGTCTGCGCCTCCACCGGCGACACCTCGGCCGCCGCCGCCCTCTACGCCTCGAGCCTCGGGAGCGCCGTGAAGTCCGCGGTCCTGCTTCCCCAGGGCCGGGTCACCCCCCAGCAGCTGAGCCAGCCCCTGGGGGCCGGGGCGGCTGTCTTCGAGCTCCCCGGGGTCTTCGACGACTCCATGAAGGTGGTGGAGCGCCTCTCGGAGAGATACCAGGTGGCCCTCCTGAACTCCAAGAACCCCTGGCGGGTCCTGGGGCAGGAGTCATACGCCTACGAGGTCGCCCAGCAGTTCGACTACTCCCTCAGGGACAAGGTCCTGGTCGTCCCGGTCGGGAACGCCGGCAACGTGACGGCCATCCTCTCCGGCCTCCTGAAGTTCCACCGGGCCTCGGTCACGGACGGCCTCCCCAAGATAGTGGCCGTCCAGTCCACCAGGGCCAACCCGGTCTTCCTCTACTACCGCCAGCCAGAGGGCCGGCGCTCCTACTCCCCGGTCGAGGTCAGGCCGTCTGTCGCCCAGGCGGCCATGATCGGCGACCCCGTCTCCTTCCCCCGCCTGGCCGCCCTGAGCGCCGCCTACGAGCAGGAGGCCGGGCCCTCGTCATTCTTCGTGGTCGAGGTCGACGAGACCTCCATCATGGAGGGGATGCTCCTGGCCAACCGCCACGGCCTCACGGTCTGCACCCAGGGGGGCGAGTGCATGGCCGGCCTCAAGGCGGCCCTCCGGGAAGGCCTCATAACCCCGTCGGAGACGCCCGTCCTGGACTCCACGGCCCACGCCCTGAAGTTCGTCGACTTCCAGAACGCCTACTTTGAGGGCCGCCTGAAGAACGAGTACGGGGTCCTCACCAGGCCCGAGCTGGCCAACCAGCCCAGGAGCCTGGATCTGGGGCCGGCCCCCACCCCGGCCGGCGGCCGGAGCCTGTCCCCGGAGGAAAGGGAGCTCTTCGTCTCCGCGGCGGCCGAGCGCATCGCCAAGGCCCTGGGGCTGGCCGGCAAGGAGTAGGCCCGGCCCGCCGGGGCCGCCGCTCCCGTCCAGCCACCCAGGCTGCCTGGGGCCCGGGGGACCGCCCCGGCCCACCGTCATCCCAAGACCAGGGAGGGATAGGCTCTCTTGAATCAGCGCCTCTCATCCAAGTCCGGGCCAGGAACGGCCGCGGGAATGGGCCCCAGGACGGCCCTCCCGGCCCCATGGGGGCCAAGGCCATGACCGATGCCCGCAAGCCTCCCGCCCGGGAGCCCGGCCGGCCAGAGATCCTCGCCCCGGCCGGCGGACCGTCCTCCTGGGCCGCCGCCCTGGCCGCGGGGGCCGACGCCGTGTACGCCGGCCTGGACCACTTCTCGGCCCGGGCCTACGCCGAGAACTTCTCGCTGGCCGAGCTCAACGGCCTGGTCGAGGAGTCGCGCCGGGTCGGGGTCAAGGTCTACCTGGCCTTCAATTCCCTCATCAAGGACACCGAGCTGGCCGAGGCCTTCAAGACGCTCTGCGCCGTCTCCGAGATGCGGCCCGACGCCCTCATAGTCCAGGACCTGGGCCTGGCCCACCTGGTCCGGAAGTACCACCCGGGTCTCCCCCTCCACGCCTCCACCCTCACCGCCGTCCACAACGTCGACGGCCTGGCGGCCCTGGCCAGCCTGGGCTTCTCGAGGGCCGTCCTGCCCCGGGAGCTGAACCTCTCGGAGATTTCCGTCCTCAGCCAGAGAAGCCCCATCGGGGTGGAGGTCTTCGTCCACGGCGCCCTGTGCTTCTCCTTTTCCGGCCTGTGCCTGATGTCCAGCTTCCTGGGCGGCCGCTCGGCCCTCCGCGGCGGGTGCACCCAGCCCTGCCGGAGGGCCTACCAGAACGCCGGCCGCCAGAGGACCTTCTTCTCCCTCTCCGACTTCCTGGGCCTGGGCTTCATCCCGGAGCTCAGGAAGCTACCCATAGCCGCCCTGAAGATAGAGGGCCGCATGAAGGGCCCGGACTACGTGGGCCAGGTGGTCAAGGCCTACAGGCTCATGCTGGATGCCGACGAGAACTCCCTGGAAGAGGCCTACGGGCAGGCCTCCGAGCTCCTCAAGGCAATCCCCGGCCGGCCCAGCGGCCCGGGCTTCATAGCCGGCGACCCCATGGCCCCCGCCATCTGGGAGGGACGCAACTCATCGGGCCTCAAGCTGGGCGAGCTCAGGCCGGCCGGCAAGGGCCTGGGCCAAATCACCCTGGTGGCCCCCCTGAGGCTCCTGGACCGCCTGCGCCTGGTCGGCGACGTCGGGGAGGACGGCCAGGCCCACAAGCTCAGGCGCATGTGGAGGGATGGCCAGGAGGTCTCCGAGGCCGCCAGGGGCGAGACGGTCACCATCGCCATCGGCGATCCGGGCCAGGCCCCCCCGGCCGGGCTGGTCCTCAGGATCGGCTCCGGGAGCCTCGAGAAGGAGCTCATGGCCTCCGAGCCGGTCAAGAGGCTCAGGAGCCTGGCCCGCCAGTACAGCCCGCCCAGCCCAGGGCCCGCCCCGGCCCTCGGCCGGGAGCGCGGCCAGACGCCCATGGCCCCCGGCAGGTCGCAGCCCCTGTGGCTCTGGCTGGACGGCCCCCATAACCTCCAGGACATGCTCAGGCTCCGGCCCCGCAAGATCATCCTGCCGCTCACCGCCGAGAACGCGAAGGAGCTCGGCCGGCAGAGGAAGATGCTCTCGTCATTCTCCGACTTCGTCTGGAGCCTCCCGCCGCTCCTCCTCGGCCATGGCCAGGAAAAGGCCCGCCGGGAGGCCGCCAAGCTCATCGAGGCCGGCCACAGGGACTTCATGATCTCCAACCTGGGCCAGGCGCCCTTCATGTCGCGCCTCAAGCCAGGCGGCCTGAAGATCTGGGCCGACCACCGCCTGGGGGTCCTGAACCACCTGGCCGGCCAGGCCCTCCACGAGCTGGGCCTGGCCGGGGTGACCATAAGCCTGGAGAGCGACCAGGAGACCATCGCCAGGCTGGCCCAGGCCTCCTTCCCCGGCGGGGTCCTCATGTACCTCTACGGCCGGCCGGCCCTCTTCACCTCCCGCTTCCGGCCACCCAGCCTCAGGCGGGGCCCGATTGTCAGCCAGAGGGGCGAGAAGTTCTGGGCCGCCGAGGACGGCGACGCCTTCATCCTCCAGTCCGAGCACCGGGTCTTCCTGGGCGGCCTCCTCAAGGCCCCCAAGCCCAGAGGCTTCGTGGGCCTCGTGATAGATCTGCGGCGGGAGCCGAACCCCGCCGAGGCGGCCAGGCGCCTGAGGAAGGCCATCGACCAGGGCCGGGGCAGCCCCGGCCTCTCGTTCAACTTCAAGAGGGGTCTCCACTAGGACGCCCCAGGGCCCTGGACCCGGCAGGCGATACTGCCATCCGACTCCAGGCAGGGGACGGATCTTGCCGGTGAAAGGCCGCGCCCGAACGCCGCCCGCCATGGCGCCATCCGGGGCCCGGCTCCAGCCGTCGCCAGGCAGCGGGCCATGACGGGCCAGGCCAGAAGACGACGTCCCTTCCTTGCGGCAGGACCTTGCCCGGGCCACGCCAGTCAGCCGCGCCATTGTCACCTGACAACGATTTTCCTGGATCACGGCGTGGTCGCCGAAACGGCGGAAGCCATCGGCATCCCGGATTACAATCCGGCGGATTGCTAGACGCCATCAAAGGCGATTGCCATTTCCGTCGACGACATAGGCGTCAGACTCCAGAAACCAGCCCAGCCAATCGAAACGGACAAGGACGCGGCAAAACGGAAATACGTGGAGCACCCCGGGGCCCATTTTCGGAGCGAAGCCGATGAACGCATGTCCAACGGACATGGCATGGCGCAAACCTTGGGCCTCGTGCCTCGCGCCCGGTTTCATGGCCCTCAACGGCGTGCCGTCTGACTCCCCTCGTCTTTTTCGCAGATGGGGCAGATGCATGCATGACGAGTTCGAAAAGACGTTCGCCTCCATGAAGTTCAAATCGTCCTTGACTGGCATCATCTCGTGAAGAAATTCAGGGAACTTCATGGAATGGCTTTCAGAGGCAAGGAGATTGCCGGCGAATATCTTGGGGCCTTCAAACCATCGCTCTGGCGTGGCGACGTGGACGGGGCGATCGCATTGATGGCGAACGCCGGTGCCTAAAAAAATATAATTAACTCAAAAATCTGAAAGATTATTTGAATCTTGTGCGCCCGTACATACCAAGCTACACCAGACGGGCCTGTCTTGGTCCATGTAATTCCGGCACATGGTTGTAAAGGCCAACGACCTGGTGGTGGCCAAACGGCAAGAACATGACAGGATGGCTTGGTCAAAAGAAGGTTCGGAGGGTCTAGCCTCCAGCCTCATCAGCCTGTCTTATGGTGAGAATCGTGGGCCAGGGCATGATTCCATTCAGGCCAATTCCGTTTCTGGCTCAGGCAGCATAGCCGCTGTTTCCAATTGCACAGGTGGTAAAGATTTCCATGTGATACAGTGCTGATAAGTATAGCTGCGACTATTGGAGCAGTAGGTATTTAGAATTTGACTGCTGTATTCCTGATAGTATTGTTGGCGTGACACCACGACAACGGACGGGTTCAGAATTTCTTTACCATTACTTAAGTTATTTGCGTAGTCACCTGGACGAAATTACACCATAAAATGCATATAAGAATATCAACATCGGTATTCAAATCAAAATTACTGTTCTAAAATTGCCTCTCTCCGAACAACACCAAATCGTTGTACCTAGACGCCCTACAACTGAGATTGACGCACTGAAACACCTCCACAACGAAGCCGCCGCTGAGTTGGCACCTCTGTTACCCGACATGCAGGATCGTGCCTTAAGGGGGGGAATTGTGACGTGAAGAACGATATGACTGATAATATTCCAGAACAAACCCTGTTTGCCGAAATTTCCACTCTCATTGAGCAGACCAGGAGCATGGTTGTTTCCCAAGCAAACTATGCGCTTACGCTGCTTTTCTGGAAAATCGGCAGGTGCGTCAACAAGGAAATTTTACAGAATCAACGGGCGGATTACGGAAAGCAGATTGTTGTGACGCTGGCACGGCAATTGACGGAAAAATATGGCAGAAATTTTGAGGAGCGTAGTTTGCGCCGCATGGTTCAGTTTGCTGAACAATTTCAAGATATTGAAATTGTGTCGACGCTGTCGACACAATTAAGCTGGTCGCATTTTGTGGAGCTTTTGCCGCTGAAATCGCCGGAGGCAAGACTTTTTTACGCCCGTCAAGCCGCCGCCGGCCAACTTGGTGTCCGCAATCTGCGCAACTTGATCTCTCGCAAAGCCTTTGAACGCACGGTCATTGCCGACGCCCAGCTTGCGCCGAATTCTCTCATCCCGTACAGCACCTTCAAAGATCCTATCTTTTTGATTTTCTGGGCCTAAGAGACGATTATCTGGAAAATGACCTGGAAGCGGCCATTTTACGGGAACTGGAAAGTTTCATTTTGGAATTCGGCAAAGGCTTCGCCTTTATCGAACGGCAGAAGCGCATGATTATTGACGGTGAGGACTTCTCTCTCGACTTGCTCTTTTACCAGCGCATTTCCAGGCGCCTTGTAGCTGTGGAACTAAAGTTGGGCAAGTTCCAAGCCAAGGATAAGGGACAGTTGGAACTCTACCTTAAATGGTTAAGTCGCTACGAGCGACAGGAAGGAGAAAATGCGCCTGTCGGCCTGATCCTCTGTGCGTCCACCAGCCGAGAACAGGTGGAACTTCTTGAAATGCACAAGGACGGCATCATGGTGGCCGAGTACTGGACGGAACTGCCACCTAAAAAGGAATTTGAGCGGAAAATCCATACCCTTTTGCTGGAAGCACAAGAGCGACAAGTACGGCGGCGTTTATCGTCCACCAAGGAAACTCCTGCAGGTCAGTTGCCTGGGCAATGTGAGTCTGGCCATGAGTCTTGACCTTAGTTCCTTATCTAATTTTCTAACCACATAGACAGTCTAACGTGAAATTAATACATGGCACTCATAATTATAATAACAGCACTTATTAGCATTTTTGAAGGCTTTTTATGTAATTTATGCTATATAGCATTAAAACAATCCGACGACAAGCCGCGGTCAAGCAAGCCATTGGACCATTCGCCATTGGCGACGAGACGGTCGCCATCAAACAGTCCATCCCATCGGGTGGTCATGGTCAGCTCCCGATATTTGGAGTCCCGTTCAATCTAAACCTGGTCATCGTAGGTCGAGCCTAATTTTGAAGTCTTCCAGGAATATTTTCAGCTTGATCGACTTTAATGGTCAGGCAAAAAACAGACTTTAGTGTGGTTTGATAAAAAAGTCTCAATAATATGTTTTAAAAATGGCCTTATTAATGTTTTTAGTTGTTTTTACATTAACATCAACTTTAGTAATGTGAAGATCAAAAAACTATAGAATAGCCAACCTCCATCAAAGAATATTGACGTTTTTTAACCACCAGCGAGCGTATCGAAAAAGCTATTATTTCAGGAAACGCGCTTGGCTGTTTGCCTTAAGACAAGACAAAGCTGATTTTACCGTGAAATAGTGTCACGCCTTGGGCGTACCTAGAGTGGCCTCGCCAAATAAGGAGGAACAATTTATTGCCATAGGTTTGGGGTCGGTCTCTAAGACGCCAGCTTCAGTGGGTCTCGATGGCCAACTATCTTGATAGTGTCGTCGCTTTTGACCAGATAGCCGAACGTCAGCAAGGCCTTGATCCATCTGGGAGCGTTGCGTTTGACTATGATTTCCTCATAGTTGACGACTTTGTCTTTATATGGCTCCTTATTTTTAAGCATCATGAAGATTATTCCAAGCATTTTATGGGCAATAGCAACAATACTGCGTTTACGTCCCCGAGTAACGACCAACGACTGGTATTTTTGCCATAACATGCTATTCTTGCACTTTGTCGCGGCGTGGGCGGCCTCGGTCAGGATACGCCTGACCCACCTGTTGCCCTTGCGGGTTCTTCCGGAGAGCCTTTTGCCGGCGGACTCATTTTGGCCGGGGCAGAGGCCGGCCCACGAGGCGAGCCGGTCGGGGCTCCCGAAGGCCGACATGTCGGTACCGATTTCCACGATTGGGCATGGACGCGCCCATGACATCGATGCCGGGCATGGTCTGGAGCAGTTCCACGGCCCACATGTGGTCGTGGAGGCCAGCCGTCAGGAGATCGCCCAGCCTATCGACGTGATTTTCCAGTTCCCGTATATGGGCCAAGGTATCTTGTGGAGCAGGGCACGGTGAACGTCGTTCAAATCATTCTCGAGTGACTGGAGGATATCCTGATCGCTGGCATGCAGCCTGTGCCAGCCGGCGGCGGCGGCCAGGGCCTGCCGCGGCGTCCCGCCATTGATGAGGCATTCGGCCATTTTTCTGGCCGCTAGTCCATGGAAATCACCATCGATCGCGCCCAGTCTGACCCCGGCGTCGGAGAAGACCTTGGCCAGGCGTTTTTTTTCCTTGCCTGGATCCTCGGTCATCTTTTGTCTTTTTCGGGACACCAGCCGTAGGGAGTCAAGCTCGGACGGCGGTATGAAGCTGCCGCCGATGGAGTCCGGGCATGGTCAGCCAGGCCAGCCATATGCTGTCGGCCGGGTCGGTTTTGCGCCCCCGCAGGGCCTTGACGTGCCGGGCGTTGACGATTGGAGGCGAAAAACCGGCCTCTTTAAGGGTTCTATATGGACTCTTCCAATGAATTCCCGTGCTTTCCATGGTGATGGCTTCGGCGCCATGGTCTTTGCACCACTGGGCGAGGATATTCAAACCTCCTTTATAGGTTTTAAACTCACATGTGACGATTGTCGGTTCCGTGTCATTGCCTTTAAACGTCATGACACAGGCGAGGATGGTTTTTTGATGGACATCCATGCCGACGACGGTCTTGTATACCGGTTTCAAGTCCATGTTTTGTTCCACATATGCTTCCTGAAGAAAAGAGAAATATGTGGCGTCGAGGATTTTCCCTTTACCTGTCCGTCAGTTCTGACGGAGGTTACATTACCGTGCGAGCTCAAGGCATCAATTCGGGGTTCAAGGGGAAAA
>JAISEK010000053.1 GCA_031264145.1 Deltaproteobacteria bacterium | reverse complement strand
ACCCTATGGCAATCCCACCATACTCATGTCCCTGGCCGTGGCCGAGGACACGAGGAACATCGCCGCCTGCGCCTTCGTCAAGGAGGGACAGGCCGACAGGCTTGAATTGGGGGTCCCTTTGAAAAGAACCGCCAAAAGGAAAGGCAAAATGACAAACAAGGGAAAGATCTGATAAAACTGATAAAGATGAACTTTCGGATAAATCTCGGGAGAAGAAGAAAACGGCAACAACAGACCTGAAACCCGCCCGTGTCGGCCTGGGGGCTGACGATTGCCCTGACTTTGGGTGCCCTTCGCTGATTAACTCAGATAATTATCGCAAATTGGTCAATGTAATCATCGATATGCTTTTCTGAAATCATGGCTTCCTCGGCTTTGTCCTGGCGGTATCGCCGGCCCAGGGGCCCGAATTCGTTGACCCCTGGCAAAATCCCAGCGGGCTTGCCCAAAAACGCATAAGCCTCGATCATGGATTTATGCTTGGGGTCACACAGGGCCCGCCTCGTGAAATACCCCCTGCGCACGTGAAAACAGGGCCAGACCTGACTCACATGGTCAGCTGGCATCAACTAAAGCCGTCGTCCAAAATGCTTCGGTCGTCTTGTGTGACCTCCATTCCGGGCCTTAAAAAAGGAACCCAGTTAACCCAACTTGACCAAATTTAACATGGCAATCCTAAGGCCCTGGCACCTTGTCTTCTTGATTTTACCAGTAAAGATAAATCAGACTATCATTATTGAGCCAACGTTTGCCCATGAAATGGAGTCATGGTTGGCCGTCATTTTTATATAAATAATGTATAGTAATTTAACCAAAATATTAAATAGATATATGATTATTTGATCTTACTTCGCCGTCAATCTTGGAGATTCTCGTTCCCAGACCCATCCAGGGACGCCGGCCATAGGCCCGGAGGCTTCGGTGGGCTCTTCCCTAGCGGCGGGTCGTTGTCTTTTGCCCGGGCCCGGTGACCCATCGGCCCCCTTGGCCCAGCGTTCTCTGTTTTGGCTTGGCAGTGGCCTTCCCCACGCATAGTGGACATGGAGGTTGGAAATTTTTACCGGTTGCCTGGCGATATTATCTCCCTAGCATATCAAATCATAAAATTAATATATATTGCATCAAGATACATGGCTAATCATTCTGCGGCAATTGCCCCTCAATTAACTGCCACTGTCCATGGGCTCTTTGCGTCCTCTGGCCCCTCGCCAAAGCCCCTCCCGGTTTCTGGCTCCAGCCTGTCACCGAACCGATCTCTGGCCCCTTATTTAGGGGGACGGCCTGGGAACCGCCGCCTGCGGGCCCTCCGGGCTGTCGATGGCCGCTATTTGACAATAGGTCAATTTATTAGTTTTACGGAGTGCGGAATTGGCCAAGCTTTTTTTGACTTGTCCGGCGAAAAAGGCGATAATGGCGGGGATTATTTAGGTCAGGCCAGGTGATTTCCGGGACGAGCGGCCTTGTTCGCGGATCCCCTCTGGAGGGAAGGATTTTGGCCCGAGAAAAGTTCACAGTCACCGGCATGAGCTGCGCCGCCTGCTCGGCCAGGGTGGAGAAGGCCGTGGGGGCCGTGCCCGGGGTAAGGTCGGTCTCGGTCAACCTCCTCAAGAACAGCATGGAGGCCGTCTTCGACGAGACCAGGAGCGACGCTGGCCTGATCGTCGCCGCCGTGGCCAAGGCCGGCTACGGCGCCAGGGTGGCCTCGGCCGAGGCCGCCGGGGCCCCGCCGTCCGGGGCGGCCGAGGAGGAGGAACGGATCGTGAGGATCCGGCTGTGGGTCTCCTTCGCCTTCACCGTGCCCCTCTTTTACCTGGCCATGGGGCACATGCTTGGCTGGCCTCTCCCGGGATACCTGACGGACGGGCGCGACATGATGGTCATGGCCCTCCTGCAGTTCGTCCTTTTGGTCCCGGTCATGGCCGTCAACTTCAGGTACTACCGCTCGGGCTTCAAGGCCCTGGCCGGGGGCGGGCCCAACATGGACAGCCTCATCGCCATCGGCTCGGCCGCGGCGGCGCTCTACGGCCTCTGGGGGCTCTTCCTCATGGCCCACGGCCTGGGGCGCGGCGACCACGGCCTGGCCCACGAGGCGGCCATGAACCTCTACTTCGAGTCCGGGGCCACCATTCTGACCCTCGTCACCCTGGGCAAGTTCCTGGAGGCCAGGGCCAGGAGGCGGACGACCCAGGCCGTGGCCAGCCTCCTGGACCTGGCCCCCAAGACGGCCACGGTCGAGCGGGACGGCCAGGAGATGACGGTCCCCACGGCCGAGATAAGGGTCGGCGACGCCATCCTGGTCAAGGCCGGCGAGACCATAGCCGCCGACGGGGTCTGCGTGGGCGGGACGGGGGCGGTCGACGAGTCCAACCTCACTGGGGAAAGCCTTCCCGTGGACAAGGCCCCAGGCGACAAGGCCACCGGGGCCACGGTCCTGATGTCCGGGTTCCTGCGGGTCAGGGTCGAGAAGACCGGCCAGGACACGGCCCTGGCCCAGATCGTCAGGCTGGTCGACGACGCCACCAGCTCCAAGGCCCCCATCTCGAGGCTGGCCGACCGCATCAGCGGCGTGTTCGTGCCCCTGGTCATCTTCCTGGCCCTCCTGGCCTTCGCCGTCTGGCTCCTCCAGGGCATGGGCCTGGCCTTCGCGCTCAACATCGCCATCTCCATCCTGGTCATCTCCTGCCCCTGCGCCCTGGGCCTGGCCACCCCCACGGCCATCATGGTCGGCACGGGCCAAGGCGCCAGGAGCGGCATCCTCTTTAAGTCGGCCGAGGCGCTGGAGAGGGCCCATTCCCTGGAGGTGGTGGTCCTGGACAAGACCGGGACCATAACCACCGGGCGGCCCGAGGTGACGGGCGTCTGGCCGGCCCCGGGGGAGGAGCCCGACGAGGTCCTGAGGCTGGCCGCCTCCCTGGAGAAGCTCTCCGAGCATCCCCTGGGCCAGGCCATAGTCAGAAGGGCGGCCGAAAAGGGGCTGGCCCTCTCCGAGGTGGACGGCTTCGCCCAGACCCCCGGGGCCGGGCTGTCCGGGCAGGCCGGCGGGCTTGGGATAACGGCCGGCAACGAGAGGATCCTGGCCCCTGGGGCCCTGGACGCCCTGCCACTGCTGGCCGAGGCCGGCCGGGAGGCCTCACAGGCCGGGGCCACGCCCGTCTACGTGGCCAAAGGCGGCCGGCCGGTCGGCCTCATAGCCGTGGCCGACCGGATCAAGGATTCCAGCCCCGCGGCCGTCGCCGAGCTTAGGGCCCTGGGCCTCGAGGTGGCCATGATCACCGGCGACAACCTGAGGACGGCCCAGGCCGTCAGCCGCAGGGCCGGGATAGGCCGGGTCCTGGCCGAGGTCCTGCCCGGGGACAAGGAGCGGGAGATACGGGAACTCCAGGAAGGCGGCCGCCGAAGGGTCGCCATGGTCGGCGACGGGGTCAACGACGCCCCGGCCCTGGCCCGGGCCGACGTGGGCCTGGCCATCGGGGCTGGGACAGACATCGCCATGGAGACGGCCGACGTGGTCCTGATGCGCAGCGACCTGATGGACGTCTCCACGGCCATACAGCTTAGCCGCAAGGTCATCGGCAACATCAGGCAGAACCTCTTCTGGGCCTTTTTCTACAACCTGGTGGGCATCCCGGTGGCCGCCGGGGTCTTCTACGGGCTCTGGGGGCTCAGGCTCAACCCCATGATCGCCGCGGCGGCCATGAGCATGAGCTCGGTCTGCGTGGTCTCCAACGCCCTTAGGCTCAGATTTTTCAAACCCGTCCGCCTGCCAGGGGCCCAGCCCCCCAGGGAGGCTGCGGATTCCCGCGGCCCCGAGGCCGCCGTCAAGGAGGAAACTGGAATGGTCAAGAAGCTGAAGATCGAGGGCATGTCCTGCGGGCACTGCTCCTCCAGGGTGGAGAAGATCCTCGCTGGCGTGAAGGGCGTCGACAAGGCGGTGGTCGACCTGAAAAACGGCACGGCCGAGGTCACCCTGTCCTCCGACCTGCCCGACGCCTCCCTCACCGGCCCGGTGACGGAGGCCGGCTACCCGGCCTCCATCGCCGGCTAGGGCCCGGCGCGAAGAGGAAGGCGGCTGCCCCTGGCAGCCGCCTTCCTCTTTCAGCGCTGGATCATCTCCCCGCCGACCACGGTGGCCAGGACCCTGGTCCCGGCAATGCCCCGCTCGGGGCAGGTGAGGATGTCCCTGTCCAGGACGGCGAAGTCGCAGTGCTTGCCCGGGGATATGCTTCCCAGGCCGTCCTCGGCGAAGGCCGCCCTGGCCGCCCAGACCGTGTAGCTGGAAAGGGCCTCGAGCCGGCTGAGGGCCTGCTCGGGCCCGAAGCCGCCGGGAGGGTTTCGCTTGAGGTCCTTCCTGGTGACCGCGGCGTACATGCCCAGGAAAGGGTTGGGCGACTCGATGGGGCAGTCGGAGCCGTTTATGACGTAGCCGCCTCGGTCTATCACGTCCCGCCAGGCGTAGGCCCTTCTCAGGCGCCCCTGGCCAAGCCTGGCCGGGGCCATGTGGAGGTCGGTCATCAGGCCCACGCTCTGGACCGAGGGGATGAGGCCCATCGACAGGACCCTCTCCCGGTCGGCGTCGGCCACCAGCTGGTAGTGCTCCAGGCGCCAGCGGCGATCCGTCCTGTCGTGGCCCAGGACCCGGGCCATGGCGGCCACGGCCTGGGCCACGGCCGCGTCGCCAATGACGTGGATGGCCACCTGCCACCCCAGGTCACGGGCCCTGGCCAGGATGGCCTCCAGGGCCTCGTCGGAATAGATGTGCCCGCCCCGGTAGCCGGGACGGTCGGCGTAGCCCTCCATGAGCCAGGCGCTCCGGGAGCCCAGGGAGCCGTCGGAGAAGAGCTTGAGGCCGTCCAGGGAGAGCCTCCCGCCATACAGGCCCCTCGCCGGACCCTGGTCCAGGATATCGTGCACCCAGGGCTCGGCCAGGAAATACAGGCGCAGGCGGGCCTTTAGGAGGCCCTGCTCAACGGCCCCGGCCAGGACAGGGTAGTCGGCCGGCCTGGTGGCGCAATCGACCAGGGTCGTCAGCCCGTATCCCAGCAGCTCACCCATGGCCTTGCGGAAGGTCGCCAGGAAGTCCAGCCCGTCGTCAGCGGGCATGGCCCGGCCCACCAGGGCCATGGCCCGGCCTATCAGCACCCCGGAGGGGGCCCCCTGGGGGTCCCGGACGATCTCGCCCCCCTCCGGATCGGCCTGGCCGGCCGCTATGCCGGCCATCCGCAGGGCCAGGGAGTTGACCCAGATGGAGTGCTTGTCGATGCGGTCCAGGACCACCGGGTTGTCCGGGGCGACCTGGTCGAGGGCCACGGCCGTGGGCCAGCCGCCGTCCCAGAGGTTCTGGTCCCAGCCCCGGCCGTGGATCCAGGAGCCCTTGGGCCGGCCGGCGGCCTCGCCGGCCACGGTCTCCAGGGTCTCCTCGAAGTCTAGGCCGGCCAGATCCAGCTGGGCCAGCCTCAGGCCCTCCGCGAGCACGTGGGCGTGGCTGTCAATCAGCCCGGGGATGACGTTGCGTCCCTTGAGGTCCACCACCTCGGCCTCGGTGGGCAGAGTGGCCAGGGCATCCCTGAAGTCGTCGCCCACGTAGCTCAGCCGGCCCCCCAGGCAGGCCAGGACCGAGGCCCGGGGACAGCCTGGGTCCATCGTCAGAATCCGACCCGACCGAAAGACCACGGCCTGGGCGTCCAGGCCAGCGGCCTCCGGCGGGGTCTTGGTTGTCTCTGGCACTGTGGTCCTCACCTTGGGGGGAAAAGACTAGAAGTCATAGAAATGCCGGTCGCCGTTTAGGACCCTGGCCCCGCCGGCCGTCACCAGGACCAGCTGCTCGAGCCTTACCCCGCCCTGCCCGGGCAGATATATGCCGGGCTCGACAGTGACCACCATCCCCTCCCCCAGCGTCCTCGCGTTCCTGGGGTTCAGGCTGGGCGACTCGTGGACGGCCAGGCCGACCCCGTGGCCCAGGCTGTGGCCGAAGAGTTCCCCGTAGCCGGCGGCGGCGATGTGCCCCCTGGCCTTCTGGTCGACCTCCCTGGAGGGGACGCCGGGGGCGATGGCCGCGATGGCCATGAGCTGGGCCTCCCTCACGGTCCGGTAGACCTCCCGCTGCCATTTCCTGGCCGGCTGGCCGCAGAGATAGGTGCGGGTGATGTCTGAGGCGTAGCCCCGGAAGCGGGCCCCGCAGTCTATGACCACGAACTCCCCCTCCCTGATCCGCCTTTTGCCCGGCACGGCGTGCGGCAGGGCCGCCTGCGGCCCAGAGGCCACTATGGTCTCGAAGGCCGGCCCCTCGGCCCCGAGCTCCCTGAAGGAGCGATCCAGGAACCAGGCCGCCCGGGCCTCGGTCCAGCCAGGCTCCAGCTCCTCCCAGAGCAGCCCGATGGCCTTCTCGGTAATCGCCAGGGCCATCCGGATCAGCCTGGCCTCATCCGGGTCCTTGGCCTCCCTGGGCGCCGACGGGTCGAAGGGGCAGGGCACCAGGCCGAGGCCATGGTCGCGGCAAAGGGACGAGTGGAGGCGGTGGCTCAGGTAATTGTCCTCGAAGCCCAGGGGCGCGCCCTTCCCGACCAGGCCCCCAAGGGCCTGGCCCAGGCCGCCTGACCCGGTGGTCACTATCTCGAAGCCAGGGGCCTCCTGCCCGGCCGCCAGGGTATAGCGGCTGTCGGTCAGGAGGAATTCCCTCCCTGGCAGTATCAGGAGGGCCCCGCTGGACTCGGTGAGCATGGGGTCCGAGGCGGCAAAGCCGGAGTAGTAGCGGCGGTTCTCGGGGGAGGTGACGAGAAGGGCCTTGAGCCCAGAGTCCCGCATGAGCGATCTAAGCTTCTCCAGCCGCCTGCCTACGTTGACCGCCATAGCCTTGGCCATGCCGCGAACCTCCAGGGGATGGGCCGCCCGGCGCCTGGCGCCGCTGGTCCCGGCCAAGCCTTGACCTGGACCGGCCAAGGCTGGTAAAAAAGTAAAGCCAAGTATAGCCTACTGACGGCGGGCTGACCAGCCCCGGGCAGGGGTCCCGCGCCCGTCCTGGCCCAAGACCATCCCCCCATGCCTCCAGAGGCCCATTTTGGGGGCCACCCAGAGGGTATTTTGGCCGGTATAGTCCTAAACGTCCCCTACGGCAGCCTGGCCATCCCCCCGGCGGTCCAGAAGCGCCTCGCGATTGGCCAGGACAGGCTGAGGGGCGAGCACTGGCGCCTCTGCGACCCCTTCCTGCTGGCCCTGGCCAGTGAGGCCGCCCAGGGCGGCCCCAAGCGGGGCCCCTGGCCCCTGGTGGCATTCCCCTTCAGCCCCCTGGTGGCCGACCCCCTGGGCCTGGTGGCCATGGAGCTGGGCCAGGCCGAGGAACCAGGGCCGGCCATCCTGGCCAGCGACACCCAGGGCAAGGACCTTCCCCAGTGGAGCGAGCCTGACCGCCTGTTCCTCCTGGACCGGACCGTGGCCCCCTACGCCAGGGAACTGGAGAAGGAGTGCCTGGAGCAGCTGGGCAGGGAGAACCTGGTGGCCCTGGTCACCCTCCGCTCCTTCGGGACCGATCCCCAGCCCCACGAGAGGGACAGGCGCCGTCCCAGGCCCCAGATCACCCTGGGCTCATCCGACGACCACACGCCCGACGGGCTGACCGTCCTGGCCGGGCACATCTTCAGGACCCTGGGCTTCTGGCCCCAGCTGAACTGGCCCCTCTCCGGGGCGGTAGTGCCCAGGGGGCTGGCCGGCCAGCCCCGGCTCAAGGCCCTGGGCCTGTGCCTCAGGAGGGACCTGTACCTGGACGAGAAGACGGGGCGCCAGAAGGAGACCAGGGAGGCCGTCGTCCGCGTCCTTAGGACCTTTTTCAGCCTCCTGGGCCAGGAGATGGACCGGGTGGCCCAGATCCGCCTCAGGCGGGCCTTCCCGCCCAAGCGGCCCTCCAGCGTCATCAAGGCACCCAACCCGGCCGTGGAGGTCTGAGGCCCTCCCAGCTGGCCACACGCCGGTCCCCCGTGGCCCGGAACCGGCCCTGGCCAGCGTGCCAGGATCTTGAGGCATGCGCCTATCCAGGGGCACCACATGATCGCCACTGGCATGTGACGCCTGGATTGATGGTGATTCCCCAGATGAAGTTTTGTATCCCTGGCAGCTGACGCACAAATTTTTGATGCCCAAACATTAAATTTGCAATATAAATGAAGCATTAACAATGGATGATCTTAAAAAAGAAATACATAAAATAAATATTTCTATCTATACAGAATATATTTCAGTTATATATAAATTTATTGTCTGCCATATCATTTTATTAATAATTTTTCTTGTTGTCTTTTTACTTAGTTTCGCAATAGTCCCTCTTCAGGTCAACGCCAACGATCCAAAGACTTTTGATCAGACACGAATAGCCGCCGAACAAGGTGATGCCGATGCCCAGTGTGACCTTGGCTTCATGTACCTGACTGGCGAGGGCGTGGCAAAGGACAAGATCGAGGCGGCGAGATGGTACCGCATGGCCGCCGAGCAGGGCCACGCCCAGGCCCAGTACAAACTTGGCTTCATGAACAGATATTTCCTAGGCCTAATTGAGGCTATGAAATGGTACCGCATGGCCGCCGAACAGGGCCACGCCCAGGCCCAGTACAACCTTGGCGACATGTATCAACACGCCATCGGAGGAGTTGATGGGGCGGATTTAGAAGAGGCCGAAAAATGGCACCGTTTGGCAGCCGCGCAAGGTCTTGCCGATGCCCAGTTCGCCATTGGCGCAATCTACGACCATCCAGTCAAGGGAAAGACCGGGGACATGGCCGAGGCCGCGAGATGGTACCGCATGGCCGCCGAGCAGGGTCACCCAAAGGCACAGTGCAGCCTTGCCAGTATGTATCATTCAGGCGAGGGCGTTCCCAAAGACGAGGCGGAGTCGGCCAGATGGTACCGCTTGCTTGCCGGGCAGATCACCGCCCGGCAGAACGATGCCCACTTTTCCTACTGTCTTGGCGTCTCTCCTTATCTAGAGAAAAGAGGAGAAGGCTCCCAGGAGATGAGGGATTTCTTCAAGGAACTGCTTAAATAATTTTTTACAAATAGACTACTAGACTGCCACGATACCTGGACTCTTTGCGTCCGCATCAGCCCAGTCAATGGCCCAGCACCGGCCCCTAGGGGTCCACAAGGGACACGACATGAGCCTCCATTACGACATGGCCTCCCAGCCTCCACTGTTTGCCCAAAAAGACATCGCCCGCCGGGTGGCCGAGCTGGGGGCCGAGATAAGCACGCACTACGAGGGCCTCCTGGCCGAGGGGGAAACCCTCCTGGTAGTCGGCGTCCTTAACGGGGCCTTCGTCTTCATGGCCGACCTGATAAGGGCCATGAGCGTGCCCCTGGAGGTGGACTTCATCAGGCTCTCCAGCTACGAGGACCAGCAGACCTCCTCGTCCAAGATAGTCATGCTCAAGGATCTCGAGAGGGACGTCAGGCACCGCCACATCCTGGTGGTCGAGGACATCGCCGACTGCGGGCTGACCCTGAACTGGCTCCTGGAGTACCTCAAGACCAGGGACCCGGCCTCGGTCAGGCTGGCCGTGGCCATCGACAAGAAGGCCCGCCGGGAGCATGCCCTGTCCCTGGACTTCGTGGCCTTCGGGATTGAGGACGGATTCCTCATTGGCTACGGCCTCGACGCCGGCCGCCGCTACCGGGAGTTTCCCGCCATCTATTCCCTAGGGGGCTGAGGCCAGACCCAGGTCTCGCCACCTTGGCCAGGGCCACAGGGTTTTCCTGTCCCCGCCTACCTCAAACCCGACGGTCCGGCCTTGTCCTTCTCATTGGGAATCCGCCACCAGACCCTGTAAGGATTATTATAATACGAATTCGTTTCTAACACTACAGCGCGGTTAATTTTCAGCCGTAAAAATTACCCTTCTGATTTCCTTAAATACGCAAAAAATTAATTGTCATATTTTTGGACACTAATTGCTCCATTTCCAGTCAAAACCGAGCTCATGACTCGGCGTATTTTTCGCAACGCCAGTATTGTAGCCTTCATCCTGGTACAGCCACCAGTCTCCCGGCAAATACCATACCCCTGCCCGGATGGCTCGGGGCTGCCCATCGTTTCCCGGCAAATCATTTGGCCCTATCCAGACAACTGGTCGACATCAACCATGAGCTTAATCCTTGCCAGCTGTCAAAACATATGGAGAACGAAGACGATCATGACATGCCGGTGCCAACCTTTCCAGGATCTTCCCTCAAAATGACCCAGCCCGAGATTCGAGTTGCTTTCCTCGAAGCACTGCTCGACTGACCAGCGCCTGAGCGACAGTTCCCTGAATTTCTCCCGCAGGGTGTCCTCGGGGGCATCGCTGATCGCATACCTGATGCCGCCGTCGGCCATTTTCCGCGCATACAGCCAGACCTGGTCTCCCGGCAACCCGTCCCGCATCTCCCAGACCCTCATCAGCTTATCTTTCCCTATTACTGGTCCCTTGCAGCCAATCCCGAACCTGGCCTCTTCCCAGGGGACGTCGCCATTCCCGATTATTTGGGACGCCCAGGAGGGTTTCTGGTCGGCCAGCCGTCTCTGGGGCTTCCTGCCGCAGCCGACCAATTCCGGGGTGGAGACGGCCGGCAGGACGGGATAAAATCGATCGTCGCCGTGGATGTCGACAAAGTAATGAAGGCCTTCCGGAATGGAATCCAAAAACTCAGCTCAATGCCCGAACCACGAGTCAGCGCCGACCCACCGGCCTTTGAACTTCCCTCCGTCGACAGCGGATCTCAGCAGTTCGATGGACATCTCGATTTTCGTCTTGTGCCCGACGTGTCCAGGGATGCCGCACTTCTCGGGCCGGGCCGCGTATTCCTCGGAAAACCAACTCTTTGGCAGATACAGCTCAAAATTGATTGGGCCGTACCATCTCAACCCTGCATAGCCGACCACCACTCAGGCGACGCACCTGGCGACCTTTCCAAGCCGCCCGCAGTATTGGTTTGCAACTCCCACGGTCTCGCTGCCCCGCTTCGGGGAGTCACATTCGTCAACCGTGAACATTCCGTCCTCATCGGAGACGAATCTCGACATCTTAATCCTAGATATTCACACCTGTCAAATCAAGAAATAAATTGTTCCAAATACAATGCAATATTACTATTTTCTGGTAAAAAACTTTTCTTTTTCAATGTGTTCACGTATATATTGTTGACTTACCATACAATTTTAATGTTACAAGGTACTAGCTTTAACTCTTGGAAGAATAGTCTTCACGAAGTCACTTGTGGCCTCAAAAACTGGTAAAACGTTATTTTGTCGGAGCATCAACGGTATCACTTTGGTTCGGATACCCATCCCTCGGGCATCCACATAATCATAATCCCGCAATATTCCCACCATAAGCGTATTTCGAGGAGAACGCTGTCCAGCTATCATTTTACTGACAGTCATATAATTATGCAAACTTCCTGGACTAACAACTTCCAG
>JAISEK010000155.1 GCA_031264145.1 Deltaproteobacteria bacterium | reverse complement strand
CTAGACATGCATCGGAAGACATGGGGCAAGATGAAGGGACGTTGTATTGGCGGCGCAGGCCATCGTCAAAGGCGGGACTTCCCTGGTTCATGGCCACTGGGCTCCAACCAGGGCCGTGGTCATGGAGGCAATTCACCGCCTTTTCGAGGCCTTGGTGGTTGGAGACGCAGGGCCTTGGTGACTGCGTCCTGATCCTGGCGGTCAAACGGCCGTCTGCCACCAAGGGACGCCAGGGTGGGGACGGGACATCCCCTTTGCCGCCGACCCAAAGAGACGACGCGAGGTTCCCGGGGCCGGCCATCTGGGCCGGGAACCGACGCGGGGCCCAGGAAGGCCGCGCCGCCGACCTTTGGCGCCACCATGGGTAGAGCCCCTGAATGCGCATTCCCGGCCCAGGAGGACCAAAAACCGTGACCAGCTCCCGCCATCTTGTAATCCATGGGCACTTCTACCAGCCGCCGCGCGAGAACCCGTTCAGCGGCGGGATAGCCGAGCAGCCCTCGGCGGCCCCCTTCC
Source organism: Deltaproteobacteria bacterium (assembly GCA_031264145.1). Classification (GTDB taxonomy): domain Bacteria; phylum Desulfobacterota; class Desulfarculia; order Adiutricales; family Adiutricaceae; genus JAIRNQ01. The sequence goes on along the minus strand of JAISEK010000155.1, from coordinate 22,050 downwards.
CCAACTGGAACGCCCGCATCGCCCGCGAGTGCTACGCCCCCAACGCCCAGGCCAGGATCCTCTCCCCCGCCGGCCTTATCTCCAGGATAGTCAACAACTACCAGCACATCAGCTTCAACGTGGGCCCGACCCTGATGTCCTGGCTCCTTTCCGAGTCCCCCGGGACGGCCCGCCTGATGGTCGAGGCCGACCGGGCCGGGGCCCTCGAGCATGGCGGCCACGGGCCGGCCATGGCCCAGGTCTTCAACCACGTCATCATGCCCCTGGCCTGCCACCGGGACAAGGTCACCCAGATAGTCTGGGGCCGGGAGCACTTCAGGCGCGTCTTCGGCCGCCTCCCCGAGGGCATGTGGCTGGCCGAGACCGCCGCCGACATCGAGAGCCTGGCCCTCATGTCCAAGGCCGGGATTGCCTTCACCGTCCTGGCCCAGGGCCAGATCGACGCCACCAGGCCCCTCTCCGCCGGCCGCCAGGGCCCCTGGGAGATGCTCCCGGACGCTGCCGATCCCAGGAGGCCCTACCGCGTGTTCTGGGGCCGGGGCCCAGGGGACTTCATCGACGTCTTCGTCTACGACGGCCCGGTCTCGAGGTCCATCGCCTTCGAGAGCCTCCTTCGGGACGGCAAGATCTTCCTTGACCGCGTGGGCGAGGCCTTCGGGCAGGGCTATCCGGACGGCTGGCCCCGCCTGGTGAACCTGGCCACCGACGGCGAGTCGTACGGCCACCATTTCCAGTTCGGGGAGATGGCCCTGGCCTGGCTGGTCGACCGGGTCCAGGCCGGGGGGCCCGACCCCATCGCCCTGACCAACTACGGCGAGTTCCTGGCCCGGTTCCCGCCGCGCCTGGAGGCCCGCCTGGTCGAGAACTCCTCCTGGAGCTGCCCGCACGGCATCGAGCGCTGGCGCTCCGACTGCGGCTGCCACGCCGGCGGCCAGGACGGCTGGAACCAGAAGTGGCGGACGCCCCTCAGGGACGGCCTGAACTGGCTCCGGGACAGCCTGGCCCACATATTCGAGAGGACGCTCCGGGGGCTCCTGGCCGATCCCTGGGGGGCCAGGGACGACTACATAGGCGTGCTGGCCAGCGACTACGACCCCTCGGAGCGGGCCGGCTTCCTCTCCCGCCACCGGGCCAGGTCCCTGTCGGCCGAGGAGGAGCTCACGGTCTGGGAGCAGATGGAGGCCCAGCTGATGGCCCTCTACATGTTCACCAGCTGCGGCTGGTTCTTCGACGACCTGACCGGCCTCGAGCCGGTCCAGAACCTGCGCTACGCCCACCGGGCCATCTGCCTCTCCCGCGGGCGGGGCGACCAGGACCTGGCCGAGGGGCTGCTCTCCTTCCTCCGGCAGGCCAGGCCCAACGACCCAGGGTACGGGTCAGGGGAGGACGTCTGGAACTCCCTGGTCATCCCCTTCCGCCTCACCGACTCCCTCTCGGCCGCCCACTGGGCGGCGGCCAGGCTCATGGGCGTCGGCGAGTCCCTGGACCAGTTCAGGTACCAGCGCTTCCGGGAGGGCGAGGTCGGGCTCCTGGACCTCGACCGGGCCCGGGTGATGGCCGGCCAGGTGGAGATCGCCGATCCCAGGCTGGGGACCGCCCGCAGGTTCTGCCTGGCCTCCTCCCCGGCCGGGGGCGAGGACCTGACGATAATGGTCCTCGAGGCCCGCGAGGGCGATCCGCCCCCGTCCGCCGAGGCCATCCTGGCCCGGATAAAGGACGACCCGGATCTCCTGGCCCGCCCCGGCGAGCTCCTGGGGCCCGGCCCGGAGGCCTTCGGCCTGGACGACCTGTGGCCCAGCGTCCGGCAGTCCATCCTCTCGGAGCTGGTGGGCGACTTCTTCAGGGATCTGAGGGCCTACACGGAAAAGTCGTTCAACGTCTTCAGCAACATGCTGGTGAGGTACAGCCGCTCGCGCGACAGCCTGGACTGGCTGTCGCGCTTCGTCTTCCGGGTGGTCACCGAGGGCCGGGTCCAGTCCTTCGTCGAGAGGATGCGGGCGGGCCTGCCGATCGACCTGGAGAAGCTGGGCCGGCTCGTCAACGACGAGGACACGGCCGGGGCCTTCCGGAACGAGCATGTCCTCAACCAGGCCGCCCAGGACTACCTGGCGGGCCTGCTCGACCCGGCCCGGCCGGCGGGGGCCAGGGACACGGCCATCAGCGAGGCCCTGGACTTCGTGGGCTTCTTGCGGCAAAACGGCCTCGCGGCCGACTTCTGGGAGGCCCAGAACCTCTGGCAGGCCCTGGCCATGGACGGGGACCGCCAGGGAAGCCTGGCCCCTGGCCGCCGCCAGCTCTTCGCCGCCCTGGGCCGGGCCCTGGGCTTCGAGTGCCCGGCCCCCTGACGCCGAGGGCCGGGGAAGCCGAGAAATAGCCCAGGGGGCGCTTTTTGCGGTTGATTTTTTCGCTCTTTTGGGTTAGATATTACTGGTCGTCCCACTTGCCTGGACCGGCCCGTGTCCGCCTCGGCCTCCATGATGGCTGATAACCGCAAACCCACGCATTTTTGGACAAATCTTTCTTTTTGGCAAAAAAGAGATATTATTCATCCGTCTGCCTTTACTGCTAATCATAATATAAGCATTCCTGGCACTATGTCGTGAGCATGCTGCCATGATGCTGTTTTATGTGATTGTCTTAATTATTATTAATTTCATTATTTAACAATAATACATTTGCCAATACTATTTTAATTCGTTATTTATGCTATTTTTATCTAAATTTATAAAAAACACTTTCTAGACATCAATCAGCTTACCGCTAACCCTTTGGAACCTCCGCTTCTTATGCCCTAGCCAGCCCCTGGGGCTAGCGGATAGCCGCCGCGCCCCCATCCCAGGCGGCGGGGACGCGGCGGCTATCCGCCAGACGGCCAGAACGACCACCAGTTAGCACTCAATAAAAATACAAGAAACAGATTTAGTCTCCCTGGAGGATAAAATGTCGATAAAAACAAAGCTCTATTCAATCATGCTCTTCCTCATAGCCGTGGCCGTGGCCATCAGCGTCGTCTCCGTAAGGACCATCCTAGACCAGAACGAGTCGCTGGACATAGGCTTCGCCTCGTCGAACCACGTGAGCGACCTGCTGAAGCTGGACATCGCCATCGAGTCGCAGGCCATCGCCAGCCGGGACATCATTCTCATCACCGACATCCAGAAGAAGGCCGAGGCCAAGGCCAGGATGGACAAGGCCCAGCAGGAGGTCATCGACCCCCTCCTGAATTCCATCAAGGTCTCAGGCCGCGAGGTCGGGCCCTGGAACGATTTCGTCAACAGCTGGGCCAAGCACAAGGACCTCATGGACCAGGTCTACCAGAACAGCCTGGCCAACACTGGCTACTACGCCAGGATCATGTCCGTCCGCCACAGCCTGGATTACTGGCTGGGCTACGTGCCCAGCCTCCAGAACATCTACGCTGAGGTCAAGGGCATCCACACGACCCAGGCCGACAGCCTGGCCTTCCTCTGCCTGGACACGATCTCGCTGATCCGGGGCCTGCAGCTCTGGGAGAAGCTGGCCATCCTGGCCCTGTCGACGGGGGACAGGGATACGTACATCAAGAACGGCCGCGAGGATCTGGCCAGCGTGACCAGGAACCTGAACGCCATGGAGGCCCTCCTCACCAACCCCGCCATACCCGACGACCAAATCAAGGCCTTCAACGAGGAGTTCGCAGCCAGCGGCAAGAACAAGATACAGTTCGGCGAGGCCGGCTCCGTCACGTACGGGCCCACCAAGTTCACCCTGCCCCCGAACTTCATAAACCCCTTCCTGGAGGAGCCCTCGAGGCTGTACTGGGAGACCATCAAGCCGATGCGGGGCGGCGGCACCGAGATCTTCAACCGCATCATGCAGATGACGGACGAGGACAGCAACCTCCAGGCCTTCACCCAGCTCATGGAGCAGGGTCTCCAGATGAGGGAGCTTGAGAACACCCGCATCAGGGAACTGGTGACCTACAGCCAGGACGACCTCTCCGTGGGCATGGAATACGTGGCCGACGTCTTCAGGCGCAACCTGGCCATCCTCTTCACGGTCATGGGGGTGGGCCTCGTCCTGGGCCTCATCCTCGCCGTAATCTTCATCCAGAGCCTCAACAGGACGCTCATCAAGCTGGACGACGACCTCAACGCCCGCTCGGACGAGGTCAAGCGCCTGGCCGACCAGCTGGCGGCCAATTCCTCCGCTCTGGCCGACGGGGCCTACAAGAGCTCGGCCAGCCTGGAGGAGACCAGCGCCGCCCTGGAGGAGCTCTCCTCCATGACCAGCCGCAACGCCGGCAACTCGGTCGAGGCCGACAAGCTCATGCAGCTGGCCAGCGAGTCGGTCATCCGGGCCCAGACCTCCATGGACAACGTCATCGAGGCCATGGCCGAGATCTCCTCCTCCGGCAATGAGATCGGCAAGATAATCAAGTCCATCGACGACATCGCCTTCCAGACCAACCTCCTGGCCCTCAACGCGGCCGTCGAGGCGGCCAGGGCGGGCGAGGCCGGGGCCGGCTTCGCCGTGGTGGCCGAGGAGGTCCGCAACCTGGCCAGCCGCTCGGCCGACGCGGCCAAGAACACGGCCAGCCTCATCGAGAACACCACCCGCAACATCGACTCCGGCTCCCAGATGGTCAACTTCACGGCCGAGAACTTCAAGGTGGTCACCGACCACTCCACCAAGGTGGCCCAGCTGATCGGCGAGGTGGCCGAGGCCTCAAAGGAGCAGTCCCAGGGGATCGACCAGATCTCCAAGGCCATGAACGACCTCGACCGGGTGACCCAGGCCAACGCCGCCTCGGCCAAGGAATCCTCGGGCATCGCCAACACCCTGGGCGACGAGGAGGCCAAGCTCATGGAGACCATAGCCGAGATGAACTCCCTCATCAGCGGCAGCCATGAGGCTCAAGCCAGGCTGCCGCAGGGGCACCGCTACGAGGCCCTGCCCGAGAACTAGCGTCACCGCCTGGGGGGTGGTGTCCCCGCCCCCAGGGAATCCCCACAAAAGGCCGCCGGGCACCCCTGCCCGGCGGCCTTTTGGCCTCAGATGTCCCCCGGCCACCACTCCAGGGCCGGCCCGCCCGATCGGCGGGGCGGCCGAGCCATCCAAGGCACAGGCCCGGGGGATCGGCCAGATCCCCCGGGGACATGGACGACCTCGCCCGAAGGCCAAGGCCTGGGCGCCCCTCGGCCAAGGAATCCTCGGGCCCCGCCAGTGCCCTGGGCGACGGGGAGGCGGGCCCATGGACTCCACGGCCGGGATGGGCTCCCCCCAACGGCGGCGGCCAGGCTCCCCTCAGGCCGCCCCGGGACGCCACCGCGCGGCCCTGCCGGGGAGGGCATCACCGCGCCCCTCCTCCGGCGAGACCCCGAACAGGACACCCAGGAAGGCCGCCGGGCCCCCATGCCCGGCGGCCTTCCTGGCCTTCGGCCCGCCCCACATCCGCCGGGGGCAAAAAAAAAGCCGGGGCCGCCGTCCCAAGCGGGACTGGCGGCCCCGGCCGCGGCCGGGGGGCCGCTAGTTGACCGAGAGGGTGTAGTAGATGGTCATGCCGCCCCTCTTGATCCAAAGGAGCAGCGGCGTATCCTTGGGATGGGTCCTCAGGGCCGAGTTGTAGTCGGAAAGGCTCTTGACCGGCTTGCGGTCAATCTCCAGGATGACGTCCTGGGGCTGGATCCCGACCTCGGCGGACAGCGAGTCCGCCCCCACGCCCTCGACCAGGAGGCCGGAGGCGTCGCCCAGGTTCAGGCGGGCGCTAATCTCCGGGGTCACCTCCCTCAGGGTCAGCCCAAGGTCGATGTCGCCGGAGGAGCCGCCCTGGCCAGCCGCCTGCCCGTCGTCCTCGAGCCGGCCCACGGAAAGCTTCATGGTGACCCGCTTGCGGTCACGGATGACCACGACGTTGACCTCCTTGCCGATGGGCGTGTCGGCGACCACGGAGGTCAGTTCCTGGAACTGCCTGATGGGCTTGCCGTCAAACTCGACGATTATGTCGCCGTGCTTGAGGCCGCCCTGCTGGGCCGGGCTGCCGTCATTGACGCTCCCGACCAGGGCGCCGCCCTGGCCGTCCTCGACCCCGAAGCCCTTGGCCATCTCGGGCGTGACCTCCTGGATCATCACCCCTATCCAGCCCCGGTCGACCCGGCCGGAAGTCTTGAGCTGCTCGATTATCTTGACGGCCACGTTGGAGGGGATGGCGAAGCCGATGCCGTTGCCGCCGGCTATAATGATGGTGTTTATGCCCACCACCTCGCCGAAGAGGTTCAGGAGCGGCCCCCCGGAGTTGCCGGGGTTGATGGAGGCGTCGGTCTGCAGGAAGTCGTCGTATGGCCCCACGCCTATGGTCCGGCCCCTGGCCGACAGGATGCCGGCCGTGACAGTGTGCTCAAGGCCGAAGGGGTTGCCGATGGCCACCAGCCAGTCGCCAATGTTGACCTTGTCCGAGTCCCCGAGGCTGATGAAGGGATAGGGCCCGGGGGTGGTGAGCTTTATCAGGGCCAGGTCGGTCTTGGGATCCCGGCCGATGATCTCGGCCGTGATCTCCCGCCCGTCGTCGAGCTTGACCTTGATGTCGTCGGCCCCCTCGACCACGTGGTTGTTGGTGATGATGAAGCCCTGGGGATCGAAGATGAAGCCCGAGCCCAGGGCCCTTTCCTTGTACTCGCGGGGCGGGGGCACCGGGAAGCCGAAGAAATCCTCAAGGAAGTCGTCCGGGATGCCCCTGAAGTTGCGGGGCCCTCCCCTCCTGGAGCGGTTCATCTCGTTCCGGATGACCTTGACCGTGAAGATGTTGACCACGGCGGGGCTGGTCTTCTCCACCACCGGGGCCACGGAGGGCAGGCCGACCAGGGTCTGGACCTGGCCCCCGGCCGCGGCCTGGTCGGCCTGGGCCGCGGCCGGCTGCCCGGGGACGAGGAGAAGACCCAGGACCATGGCGGCGAAAATCGGAGCAATCAAACGCTTTGGCATGTCAAATTCCTTTCGTTTGGGCAAACCGCGGCGCCGTCCCCGGGGGGGAGGGCCGGGCCCGCCTCTGTCGTAATCCAACGGTACATATTGCCCATGTTCCGCAAAACAGCTTCCCGTCGCTCGCTCGTTCCCCAAGCCCATGGCCGGACGCCCGCGCCTCCCGCGGCCCCTTGCCCTGGGGCCGCTGGCGGAAGGCCGTCAGTCCGGGGACTTGGGCTATTTCTTCAAAAGGCTCACGTATTTCATGCGCAGGTCGTAAAGGAGGGTCTTGAGGAGCTGCTCCTCGCCCTCGTCTAGGTTGCCCCTGGTCTTGGCCTCCAGGACGCCCAGCAGGTCGATGGAGTGCTTGGCCGCCGGGAAATCCGGCTTCTGGGGAGGGGACTGGCCGTCCGGCGAGTGCTCGCCCAGCTGGATCATCACCGAGGTGGCCAGGCCGATTATGAGGGTCGACAAGGTGGCCGGGACGTCCCCCATGCTGGCGCCGCCGGCAGGGTCCGCGGCGGACGGCTCGGGACCGGGACCTGGCCCGGCCTGGGGCTCCTGGGCGGCCTCCGGGGCCGCCTCGTTGAGCTGGCCATCCTTGGTGAAGGTCCGTCGATCGTTTACGGTTATATCCGACATGTTGCCTCTCAGACAATCGGACCAGGCCGGACGGCGCCGGCTGGGTCTTTCCCGAAAGTGGAATGGGCCTTGCCGCTTCATCCCAAGGGTGGTCTTTGGACTGGATGTCTCGCCAAGGCGACTAGATTTTACCCGACCAGGCGAAAAAAAGTCAACCGTGCGGGGCCAGGCGGGGAAACGTTAATATTTTGACCGTGGGGCAATCAGGTCAAAAAAAATTGTCTAAATTTTTAAAACCATACACATTTATGATGTAAAAATATATGCGTTAATAATTAAAATTCAATAGTGAATTTGTAACGATAATTTATCACATAATTTAACGCCATGCGCCAAAAAAATGGCCAGTCCCTGGCCCCAGAACATGCGACGAGTCCTTGCCCCCACGCCCCCGCCCGCCAGGCCGGCCAGGGCCGTACCCAAAGGGACCCCGCCACCCCGAAACGGTCCGGGAAACAAAACAATCGGGGATATTTTGTTTTTGCCGTCCTTTTTTGGTACAATAACCGAAATTTAAGCCCGCCAGGCACATTGGAACAATCTTGCATGAATCTCAAATCAGTCTTTTCCAAAAGTCTTTCCATTGACAAAGACAACGACAAGACCCCTGCTTACCTACAACTATCGCAAATTATCAAAAAGATAATTGCCAGCGGGGAATTCCCGCCCGGGGCCAAGCTGCCCTCCGAGGCGGCAATCGGCAAGCATTACGGCCTGTCGACCATGACGGTCAGGCAGGCCATCGGGCTGGTGGCCGAGCAGGGGCTCCTCAGGCGCATCCAGGGCAGCGGCACCTACGTGGCCACCCCGGCCTGGACCCAGGCCAGCTTTACCTGGGACGGGCTCATGGAGCTCCTGGCCGACCGCAAGAACAGCTCCCTGACCATAGTCAAGGCCGGCATCATGGAGGCCACCCCTAAGGTGGCGGAGAACCTCAGGCTCCACAAGGGCGGCAAGATAATCCACCTCATTCGCCTGGTCAGCCACAAGGAGAAGCCCTTCCTCCTGAACGAGGCCCTCCTGAAGTTCGACCCCCAGGCCCCCATAGTCGAGGCCGAGCTGGAGCTCTCCTCGCTCTCCGGCCTCTTCACCGGCGAGGGCAGCCACTACATAAAGAAGACCTTCCTGAGGGTGGAGCCGGCTGCCCTGAGCCAGGCCGAGGCCCACCAGCTCAAGACCCAGGAGGGCGAGACCGCCTTCAAGATCCATTACGTGTTCTACGACTACAAGGACCAGCCCCTGGGCCTGGGCTGGTTCCTGACGCCCAAGAAGTACATCACCCTGACCACCAAGATTGGGCTCTGGGACCAGTGATCGCGGGTCCATCGGCCAGGCGCGCGCCTGGCGCCCCAGGCCGGGGAGACTGGCCCCCGCCCAGAGGCCATCGCGGCCACCCCGGCGACGTCGCCAAGGCCGCGGCCCGGAAGGCACCCATCGGGGAGGCCCAGGCAGGCGGGGCCAAAGGGTGGCCGCCAAGCGGTGCCCCATATGTCCGGGCCTGTCAGGCCGTCCCGCGGCAAGGCCGCCTCGTCCGTCCCGGTGGCCACGGCCAGGCCTCGCGGCCTTTCCGCCAAATCCCAGAAAGAGGGGCCATTCCTCCCCGGGCCTGGGGCCCGGGTTTCCCGGCTAGAAGATGATGACCAACTACAAGCCCTCATTGGACCGACTGTCCCAGCTCATCACCCTCCTGAAGGACTCGGCCTGCCGCCGGATGACCAGGCAGCTTCTGAACATGGGGACCGATCCGACCCTTATAATGGAGGTCTGCCAGAAATCCCTCATCGACATCGGCCGGAAGTACGAGAACGGCGAGTACTTCATCGCCGGCCTCATAATGGCCGGCGACATCATGAAACAGATAATCGACATGGTCCTCCCCTACGTCAAGTCCCCCCAAAGGCCACAGGGGCGGGGCCGGATCCTGATCGGCACGGTGGCCGGCGACATCCACGACCTGGGCAAGAACATGGCCGGGGCCATGCTGACCACCTACGGCTACGTGGTCAAGGACCTGGGCGTCGACGTCCGCCCGGAGAGCTTCCTCGAGGAGACCTGGCACTTCCAGCCCCACATCGTCGGCCTCTCCTCCCTGATGACCTCGGGCCACGGCGCCCTCACCCAAACGGTCCAGCTCATCCGGCAGCAGGTGCCCCTCCCCGGCCGGCCGGTCATCTTCATATCCGGGGCCATGATCATCGACAGCATCAAGAAACGCTCCGGGGCGGACCACGTGGTCAACAACGTGGCCGAGACGGTCTTCCTCTGCGAGCGGGTGATGATGGACCTGAAATCGCGGGACAAGTCCAAGGAGCCGGTCAAGGACGGCGTGGGCAAGGATGACCAGCCGACGCCCTGAGGCCAGGGCCGCATCCCTCGTCCGGCTATGGCCGACGCGGCCGTCAATCGTCCAGTCATCGTCGAGGGCGAGTCGGGAACTCTCGGCTGCCATGGCAATTCCAAAAAGACATGACTATACGGCAAAATTATTAATACAATATTTTAGGCTGTATATGAATGGTTATACAGTAAAAATTATTATAAAATATAAGGTTAACTATATTTAAAATCTATCACATGCCCTTTGATTTATAAAATACGTAACCACCAGCTCTGGCTGGTGGTTTTTAAATATTATAGCAAATAGAATCTCTTTTAAGCGGCTTAGATTATTCAAAAAGAATGATATCACCTATCTCCAGCTAAAGACAGAGGCCTGGAAGACAGAAGACGTGTCAAAAATAGTGAGTCACCTAAAAATATAATAAAGAATATTATCCTGAGTAATTAATTGATTTTAAATATGGTTCTACAATATCTGGGATATAGCATCTTATAGTTGTAAAAAATTCTGGCCATTTTTTAGCAAAATATCTATCAATTAATATTTTAGGGGCATCTTCTCGTCTGACATGACTGACACGCATTGTCTTGATGTTTTTATCAATATTAACAATAATCTTTCGACGTAACTCAGCTAAACGGTCACAATTAAGATTTAATACTTGTATTGTTTTTAGAACAAGATCTTTTGTTGTTTTATGTTTATTTTCAGCAATTTCCTTAACTGACGAACACGCTTCGTCATTAGGCTCTAAATAGCCCTGGCGTTTATCCAGGGAAAAAAGATTCACGTGCAGCGGAAGTCGCAGAGGATTCAAAATCCAGCCTTCGCATCCCATCATAGAGTTTGATTTATTCATAACGTGATTCTTATGGGCATCACATGATAGATTGGCTGGTAAATGATGCTTTGACTTCAGGTGTTCACCTCCTTGGCACGTAGCCAGAATATTCTGCCAATCCAGGTTCCAGTTTGTTGATAAAGAAGCGCAGCTTTTTGGAATAAAATGTTCTATTCGACAAGAAGATTCTCTATCAGGTTTTCTATCAATTGTACATTCACAATATGCGCACAGATATCCCTGATCAGCCAGCACCTGTCCATAGCAGTCCTCGACAACGGCTCGTCCGTCGTGAAGTCCATCTCCGCGCAGTCCCTCCCAAGTCTGATTAGGGCTATGTGTTTTATACTCCCGCAGTGACTCTGGTTCAGGCCCCTTCTTTATGAGTTTCACAGTTTTTTCATCCAAATTTCATTTTCTATGTGAAGTTCAAGCTCCTTAAGGCGCGGCTCACTGTTCTGGCCAAAGTGTCTTTCCAATTCCTCCCGCAGTGAGCGTGCCCTGTCTGAATCCCACTGACCCTTGTAGACCAAATCAGAATATTCATTGAGTTTTTTTACGTAGTCATTGTCGGCTGGCCGAGAATCGACTCTCAGAATTCTTTTCAAGACTCGGCTGGAGTCGGCGCCTTCCGATTCCTCAGCCGCACCACTGGCCATCCCGTCCTCCAATATCAAGATATGTTTTGAAGGAATTGAGGTCAAAACCTGATCGCTGTGGGTCGTCACGATGAATTGGACGTTGGGAAATATCTCCATCAATGTCGGCAATACCGTTTGTTGCCAGGAAGGATGCAGGTGCAATTCTATCTCATCGATGAGCACGATGGCCGGGGCATGGAGAATTGATTTATCCGAATAATAAGGAAGCTCGCCATTGGCCATGGCCATGCGTCTGGCCAAATCCATGACCATGGCCAGCATTGACCTATAGCCATCGCTGAGTTGCTCGACCGTGTATGCCTCGCTGAGTCCTTTAGGCGAGATGTACAATATTGGAGGAGTACCATCAATAAAGGGCTCGCCATAGTTGCCTAATGCTTTAGAGACGGCCTCCTTCACTGCTTTGAGCTCGGGGTCGACAAAGTCTCGATTTTTTCTTTGTTTCCTCGCCTCGTCCGCATCTTTTTTTTCAAACCAACTGACGGCTGAATGAAAATCTATAAGGGGTTCAAAAGCCTTGTCGTAGGCATTTGGTATAGATTGAATGTCTGTCGTAGTGGCTATTTGTCGGGATCGGTAATAAGCCGCTACGGGCATTCCAAGGCAATTTAAGTTATTATTATTGGTTTTTAATTGGTCGAAAAAACTAAATAATTTTTCAGGATATAAAGAAATACCCATGTTATTATTAGTCTGTTTCTCAAATACAAAATCAATAGACAGTTGTTGATTTACTCCAACCAGATACGTATCAATAATTATTTTATAATTTATATTATCATATAAATTATGTATTGGCAAATCATTAATATGTATTTCTGGAAAATAATTACTATTAAAATTATTTAAAGACATAGAATATATTAAACTTTTCAAAAATATTGAAAGAGCATCTAAAATACTTGTTTTACCAGAACCATTTACCCCAACAATAACAGTCAGCTGTTTATCAAAAAATATATTCAATTCGCTAAAACAACGATAGTTTTTAATGTGAAGGGAGCGTATTCTCATATATATAACTCAATTTACTAAAAATATATCTGCACCGATGCTGAAATCAATATAAAAAATTAATTCTAATGCTTTTTCGTATCTACTTTAAAAACACCTTCGATAAAGAGTTAACTGACAAACGACTCAAACATTCCTGCCAAAAGCCGGGAAAATTGACTTCCTTGGCTAGCATTATCCCATGGATGACAGGAAGATGGCCAGAAAGGAGAAAAAGGCGAAGCCTTCCGTGAAAGCCAAAACCTACGCTGTCCCATCTGGCCCCGAAAACCAACTACGGCGGCGCGCCCCGCCAAGGCATCCCCCTGGTGGCTGCTGCGCGTCAATCGGCCAGGAGCTTTCGCAGGGTGGCCACGTCGGGTGGCGTGTCGCCGCTGTAGAAGCGGACGACCACCAGGCCGGCCTTTTTGAGGATGTAGTCCCTGGCCCGGTCCCTGTTCGAGGCCGGCTGGGCCTCGTCGACCACCTCCACGATGGCCCTGATGTTGAGCTTGACGTCGCAGACCACGAAGCTGAGGGCGGTGTTGGAAAGGACGTTCTCGGCCACCTTGAGATGATCCGGGTTCCTGGAGATGACGGTCACGGCCGCCCGGCTGGTGACCTTCGGGAAAATGAGAAACTGGGTGAAGGCGGCCCTGAGCAGCTTGTAGTAGACAATCTCCAGGGAGCTGAGGAAGATGTTTCTCTGGTAGGTCACCTCCAGCTCCTGGACGGTCACCGTGGCGACCCCGTCGGGCTGGGAGCTGGCCACGGCCTCCTTCATGACCCTTGGGAGCTGCGTCTGGTCGATCTGGATGGGGGTGGCCATTTGCGTCTTGCTGGCCTTCAGGACCCCGCCCCGGCTCTCGAGGATGGACATGGGCTTGGCCTGGAGGATGGGCGGAGCGGCCGCGCGCTGGGCCTCGGGTGACGGGGCAATCTCCTCGCCGGGAACTTCCGGCAAAGGGGCCTCCGGGCCCTCGGGGGGCAGCGGCGAGGTCTGGACCACTGTCTCCTTCCTGGCTTCCTCGCCGGGGGAGCCATGGTCCGGCACCGACTCCACCTCCAGGAGTGGCGCGGCCTCGTCCACCTGCGCCGCAGGCTCCAGCTCCAGGATTTCCGGGACCTTTTCCGCCGGCGGCCCAGGGGCCTGGAATTCCGGGACAGGAACGGGCGCATCCTGGCCATCCGCCGGCGCAGCCTCTTCCAGGGGAGGATCGGGCACGGGGGGGCTCTCGGTCTGCCCGCCGCTGGCGATCCTCACCCCAGTCCCGGACTGGGGCTGGATGGCCTGGTCGAGCGGGGCCGGCTGGGGGCTGATCGGGGTTGACGACTGCGGGGCCGGCGTGGCCTGGGCGGGCCCGCCGAAGACAGGGGACGGCTGGTCTTGGGGCGTCACGCCGAAGGTCAAGGCCGGCGGGGCCTGGGCAGGCCAGACGAAGGCCGGGGACGCCTCGGGAACGCCTGGCCCGACGGGGACCGCCTGGGGATGAGGGGCCGCGAACTGGAAGGCCGGACCAGGGGCCTGGGCCGCCTGGGGGAGGACCGGGCCGGACTGGGCCGCCTTCAGCTGGACGGCCTTGAAGTTGCCGGGGGCGGGGGAAGCCAGGGCCTCGGGCACTGGGGAGGCCGCCAGGGCCAAAAGGGGCGCCGCCTCGGCCGTAACGGACTGGGCCGCAGAAGGGGACATGGCCGGCAGGGGCAGGACAAAGGACGGGACCGACTCCTCAGCGGGGCCGGCCAGGGAAGGCTGGCCAACCTCGGCGGGCCCAGGGCCAGCCTGGGCGGGCAGCTTGCCCTTGTGCTTGGCGGCCAGCTTGGCGGCGGCCTTGGCCTTCTTCTTGGCCTCCTTGGCGGCCTTGGCCGCCAGCCGGGCCATCTTCTTGTCCACGACCATCTCGTCGCTGACGGGCCCCTCGGCCGGGCCGGGCTTGGCCTCCTTCTTCTTTGGCGACTGGGGCCTCAGCTTGCGGAAGACGAGGTAGACGAAGACCAGCAGGAAGGCACCGCCGGCCAGGGTAAACTTGCTGGAATTTCCCTGGCCGAAGATATCGCTGACCAAGGCAAAGAAAGCGTCCATATGTCACCAGTAAGGATTGCGATCCCCTTTGGGTTGCTGGCTTTGGGAGAAGCCTGAAAGCCTCTTCCCCTCGGGCCGGGGCACCGGCACGAGGGGACGGGGGGACTTGTTCCCGGCCAACGGGCCGGTCCCGGCGGGGCTACTTCTTGGGGACGGCCTTCTTGCGCAGGCGGACGGACTTGGGGGTGACCTCCAGGACGTCGCCCAGGCGGATGTACTCGATGGCCTCCTCCAGCTGGAGCCTCTTGGGCGGCACGAGCCTGAGTGCCTCGTCGGAGCCGCTGGCCCGGATGTTGGTCAGCTTCTTCTCCTTGCAGGGGTTGACCATCATGTCCTCCTGCCTGGAGTTCTCGCCTATAATCAGGCCAGGGTAGACCGGATCCCCGGGGCACAGGAACAGGGTGCCGCGGGGCTGCAGATGGAAGAGGGCGTAGGTCACGGCCGAGCCCTGGCGGTCGGCCACCAGGGAGCCGTTGGAGCGGCCCTTGATGGGCCCCTGCCAGGGCGTGTAGCCGATGGCCAGCGAATTCAGGATGCCCGTGCCCTTGGTGTCGGTCCTGAACTGGGACCGATAGCCTATCAGCCCGCGGGTGGAGCACTCGATCTCCAGCCTGACCCGGCCGGAGCCGCAGTTGTAGAGCTTGACCACCTTGCCCTTGCGGGCCGAGAGCTTCTCGGTCACCACGCCCACGTATTCCTCGGGGACGTCAATGACCACCAGCTCCAGGGGTTCCTGGGACTGGCCGTCGACCTCCCTGATGATTATCCTGGGCGGCCCGAGAGTCAGCTCGAAGCCCTCCCGCCTCATGGTCTCCACCAGGACGGCCAGCTGCAGCTCTCCCCTGGCCTCGACCTTGAAGACCTCGGCCGAGTCGGACTCGATCCGGCTGAGCCTGATGGAGACGTTGAAGAGGGCCTCCTTCTCCAGCCTGGCCCTTATCTGCCTGGAGGTGACCTTCTGGCCCTCCCGGCCGGCCAGGGGCGAGGTGTTGGCCGAAAACTCCATCGTCAGGGTGGGCTCGTCGACCACCACCGACGGCAGGGGCTCCGAAAACTCCGGGTCGGCCACCGTGTCCCCGATGAAGGCCTCCTGGAGGCCGGCCAGGGCCAGGATGTCCCCGCACTCGGCCGAGGAGGTCTCCTCCCGAGCCAGGCCCCGGTAGGTATATATGATCTTCAGGGGGGCCCGCCCCACGACCTGGCCGTCCTTCATCAGGGCCACCGTCTGCCCCGCCTTGAGCTGGCCCCGGCGCAGGGGGCCTATGGCCAGGCGGCCCACGTAGTCGGAATAGTCGAGGTTGGTCACCAGGAACTGGGCCGGGGCCTGGGGGTCGCCCCCGGGGGCCGGGATGAAGCCGATTATGGCCTCGAAGAGGAGGCCCAGGCTCCTGGGGCCCGTCCCCGCCCCCTCGGCCTCCTCCAGGGTGGCGTAGGCCGTGCCCTGCTTGGCGTTGGTGTAGAAGACGGGGAACTCCAGCTGCGAGTCGTCGGCGTCAAGGTCGATGAACAGGGAGTATATCTCGTCCAAGACGGCCCGCGGCCGACGGTCGGGGCGATCGATCTTGTTGATGACGCAGATTATCGGGAGCCTTCTCTCCAGGGCCTTCTGCAGGACGAACCTGGTCTGCGGCAAGGGGCCCTCCGAGGAATCGACCAGAAGGAGCGCCCCCTCGACCATGCTCAGGGTCCTCTCGACCTCGCCCCCGAAATCGGCGTGGCCAGGGGTATCGACGATATTTATCTTATGGCCCGAATATACCACCGAGGTATTTTTGGCCATTATCGTGATGCCTTTCTCCCTCTCGAGATCCAGATTATCCATTATCCTTTCTTGGACATTTTGGTTATCCCTAAAAAGGCCGCACTGCCAAAGCATAGCATCGACTAAGGTCGTTTTTCCATGATCAACATGGGCGATTATAGCCACGTTTCTTATTTTAGTACTCATTATATCTCAAAAATACAAATTAATTCGACGGGGGAGCTGATCCTGAAGCGGCCCGGAAAAGGCCGCCGGCCCCAGGCGGAAACGCCCGAAACCATAAAGCGTTCCTATTCCAAGACAAAAGGCTCGCTGACATGTCTCCGTTATGGGAGGCCGCCCCGCGGAAACGCCCTGGACGGCCAAGCGGCGGGGCCCCATGGGGCGGCAAGGCGGGGCCTGGCCCGAATGGCCCTGGGCCGCACGTAAAATAACGCCTGAGGCGTCCCAAGGGGCCTGGCCCTCCGGGGCACCATGGCCCCGAGGGCGTCACTTTATCATGACGTCCAGGATCCTGGGGACGGCCAGATGGGGGGTACCGGCCTCGTTGACGGCCACCACGGGCTGGCCCTCGTTGCTGATGCCAACCTGGGTCAGACAGCCACACTTCTTGCACCAGCGGTGCTCAAGCTTGACAATGTCCCCGCTCTGGACGGTATCCTCAGCCACCACCATCCACGAATGTGGCTTTCCGTCGATGCAAGTACTTATTTGAGGTTTTTGCATGGCCATGGGAGAGATCCTTACGCTGCTTTTTTTGAAATGGCGCCAGGCCACCCTGGTCTTGGCCCGTTCAGGCTAACGCAGCCCAGGCAAGAGCCAGTCGGTGGCAGGCGTCTTGAGAATATCGTGAAAACGGGGATGGGCGGGCCTGACGCCTGGCTGGGTCTCGGGCCTAAAATCCAGGGTGTCGAAAAACACTATAACGACCAGTAATTTTAACTTAGGGACATTTTAATGTCAACTCCCCTAAAAATTTAGAAACTTAGCCGCTAATCTGGATTTAAGGTCCGTCCCTGGCCTCCCAGGGAGCAACACAAGGGGCCGGCCCCCGGGCCGTGGCTGGCCGTGATTTGGCCAAACCGAGGCCCTTCGCTCCGAGGCTATGCCCCTGGCCGACTGTCTCTACTTTTAAGAATCTTTAATTATTAAACATTATAATTATTTATGATCTATTAATTATTGCATAAATAATTGTTATTTATTTTTTGCCATTCTTAATGATATAATCGTCCAATTCAGGGAAATATCCAAGGACCTGGCATTTTCACCCGACGGCGGGAAGGAATCCGGCCTGGTTCCTGAATTCCCTGGGCACATGCTCCAGCATGCGTCCGTTTTGACGGCCGGCCGCAAGGCAGACCTCCCTGGTTTTGATTTTCTCGGGTACATATTCCAGAGCCTGGCCACTACGCCTGACCGCAGCCTGACAGATTTCCAGGCTTACTAGACTGTCCTGGGCATACCGAAGGGCATCGCCTCATTTTCCAACAGCGACCAGGCGGCTTTCCAAGCAGATGAGGCTGGTCGGAACAGATGCGCGCATGGCCATATTCTCTTGACGGCAGCCAGGCAGATTTCCACGGAAGCGCTGCCCTCTAACGCATATCTTATGGACCATCCTTTTCGCCTGACGGTCTCAAGACATGAGCCAGCGGTCCTCAGTTCAGTGGAGGCGTGTTCAAGCGCTCTTCCGTCCAGCCTGACGGCAGCCAGACAGAAATCCCTGGACTTTAATTTCATGCGCACGTGCCCAAGCACCGCAGCATCCAGCCCCACGGCGACAAGGCACAGTTCCCAGGTCATCAGCCTAGACGGCACATCCACCAAGGCAAAGAACATTTTAGCGGGCCATAGCCAGACGGATTTCCCTTGACAAGGTATCGCCAGGGACGAATCAGGACGACTTGCCGTCATTTCTGACAACTACCAGACACAAATCAGCGGTCATAAGTCTTCTCGGCATCAATGAAAGGACAGTAGGATTTTGCCGGATGGCCTCAAGGCAAGGAGCCCAGTCCCCCTGGGGATGCCTTGGCTTCCAATTCCCTCGGGCGCACCACAACGTTCCCGCCACGAATGAACGACAGCCTTCCGCCAAAATTGATGCTGATGTAAAAGCCTGCATTGTTGAGATCTGCCAAAATGAAGCCTTATAATAAGCTTCAAACCAGGTCGTTTTCTGGCTCTCCAGGGGTTTTTGCATGGGCATCAGAATTCTCGGCGTCAGCATTGTAGCAGGCACGTGACGAAGGGCCCGCCACGTGCCTGCAGGGAGGTCTGGCATTTTCCCTGGTTCGCAGATTCTGGGCACGCTCCGAAGAACCTCGTCGTCTTGTCGCACCGCCGCCAGACAGAAGCCACGCATCATGAAGGCCACGCCCCCTAGAACCAGACCATCGGCGATGACGGCCTCATGGCAAAGATCCGGGGTCAGAAACCCGACGGGAATTGACCCAATGGCCACTGGATCCTGACAGACGGCGGCCAGGCACAGTCCTGAGTCCCTCATGGTCCAGGGCACATGCCCAGAGGCCACGCCGTCCTTTCTGATGGTGGCCAAGCAGAGGCCAGGCGTCATCAGGCCAATCGGGACATGCGCAAGTGTCAGGGGAATGTTCCTGACGGCACCGAGGCATATTCCCAGGCTCGCAAGGCCTTCTGGCACGTGCCTCAGGGCAGACCCTACTCTCTCGACTCCGGCAAGGCAAAGATCCCTGGCCAGGAATTCTCCAGGAACAAACCAAAGCGCGTCGTCGTCATCATTGGCGGCATCAAGGCAGATCTCCTACGTCATCATCCTGGGAGGGACAAATTTGAGGGCCCTGGCCGATTGCCTGACGGCCCCGAGACAGAGTTTCTCATTCATGAGGCCACTGGCACGTACCCAAGCTCCAGGGGATAGTCCAGGACGGCGACGCGGAACAGCATGGTCCCGGTCCATGAGGCCATCGGGTACATGCCACAGCGCCAGGCCATCCATCCAAACGCCGGCCCGGCAAAGGTTCCTGGTCTGCGATCCATCCAGGACGAATTCAAGCGCATTCCCATCATCAAAAACGGCGGCCCAGTAGATCTCGTCCGTAAACGTTCCCGGTGGCACATGCTGAATGGCTCTGCCTGTCTGCCCCACGGCCTCAAGTCATAGTTCCTCCGTCATGAGGTCAATAGGCTAATGTGCGAGTTCCGTCCAGTACCGGGCAACCGCCATCAAGGCCTCCCAAACTGTCCCGTATGGTCACAGCATGGCTTATACCTCTCCCATGCGGATATGTTCCAGTGATCAAGTTGACATCTGGTCGCCATAAACGTGTGGCCAGGGCAGTGTTTTCCCATTGCCGCGGAAGATGACCAGGGCCTTATGGTTAGTGCCACTTGGACCACCTTTGGCTTTTCCACCCTCCAATGGCGGGATCGATGAAAAGCCGACACCCGGCGGTCTTCCCTTGCCCTATTCCAAATCTCCCCAGGCGATGGGCAAATGCCAGGCAAAGGGTTCTTGGGACAAGGGGCACTTGTTCTCTCCCACAGGGCGACATGTCCGGTTTTCTAGGGCAGCCTTCGCCAGGCTTCCGAACAGTCATATGGCATAGTATTGCTACCATATTATATGTAATAAAAGCTATTATTTAATTTTTATAATTATTTAACTATAATTATATCTTTAAATTCCCAGACATGCCGGTCAGGCCGATGTCCTTTTTCTCATGCCGGTGAGCCCAAGGTCAACGACGGGGACAAACCGCTCTGGCGGCAAACTCCGTTCCCCTGGCCCAATGCCATCAAGGCCGCAGGCTTGATCAAGAAATAACAGGGCCCTGGTCACGAAAACATCCTGTCCCCTGGCCATCTCTCAGTGATGTGACTGGGACTAAAAAACAGGCGGCCTCAACCAGAAAATGGGGCTAAAAAACAAGCGGCCTCAACCAGAAAAGTTGAGGCCGCCTGTTTTTTAAGATTAGGCATATTTATTGATATTATATAAAAATTAATATCAATATACCATATCTACGGTAATGCTAGACTCCAGACTTATGCTCAGGCTCCTTAAATTCAAGCTACTGTTCCTGAGCCGTTTTTTCTTTAAAGCCCTCACTTTCAATAAACGCCAAGTCACTGACAACAAAATAAGTGCCGTCAGAATCGCTAGTTCCGACAAAATCTCCATCGCTAAAGAATTGACCAATGGAATTGTCATTTTCTTGCCATTCGGCTCTCAAGGAAATTGCGACACTGTCGCCAATCTCAAGCTCGGAACGTGAAGTTATGGACTTATTTTCGAGCCAGGCAGTCGCAATTCTCTTCCAAGGAAACAAACCTAGATAATACTTGGAGCCGTTGGCTTTCTTATACTTAAGTCCCAAAACCGTTTCATTGACCGAGACGACTTCACCTTTATATTCAGCAGAATATGTATCATAGTAACTTAAAGTTACTACTTGGCTTATTGAATGATCTATTGACATGTTAACTCCTTTTGAACTAGTTTATTAGTTGCAATAATAATGAAATAAAAACAATATAACGGTTATACATACTTAATAATTATTCTACATGGCAAACCTCCTGTTTAGCTGGTGGTTAAAAATATCCCAGGCGTCAAACCAAGATCCCAAAAGAGACAGGCCCAAACTCCAGGATGTAACAGCAAAACGCGCCAGGGCCGCTTACCCTGATCCTTAACCCATTCGGGATCGATACTGTTCCCTTGCGGAAGCTGGCATGGTGTTTGGTCTCCCAGCCTGGAATCGCCTAGACATTCCTGATATTTCGTGCCTAGCTAAGGATGCCAAGGCTCCAAAGGTTTATTGCGCCTGGGACATTGACGCTCGGCACCTCGTCTCCGGCCGGTTGAGTAAAAATTGCGTCCCTTCGCCTCGGCTTCCCATCAATTTCGGATGGCCGTTACCCTAGGTCGGAGCCAGGAAAGGAAACATGGACTCCAAGGCCTGTTCGTCCTGGGCCGGCGATAGGAAACACACGTTGGAGGACATCTCCTCCCGACCATCGATTGACTCCATTCTACGATTCCACGATTCCAGAACACGATAACTGTAAATAAAATATTTTTTCTTTATTTTTAGATAGTTAGGTCATAAATTTACAAAATGGCTTATTTTTTGATCTATCACCCGTGCCTCTTCCATCCTTCCGGGGCGGCCCACCGCCTCTGAGTTGACAGATAATGATGGCTGGATAAGCCCTTTCCAGGGATACATTTGACCAAAACTCGATAGTCTTTATCTATAAAAAAATTAATATGATAATATATATATAATATTTTATATATTAATTACATAATTTTTTTATCCAATCTCGAAATTCACTTGCTGTATTCACACTATAACTTGATCCAGAGATATAATTTTCTTGAAAAATTTCTGTTATCTCTTCATCTGTATATTTTTTTCTGATACCAACTGAAATTTTTAACTTTGGGTTACTTTTTAGTGTGGTAACTCCTGTTCTTTTGACAGTGTCTTTCTTTTCCATGATTTATGATTTCTCCTTTTTGTCATCAGGTCGGCCTTTGCCCAGTTGTCCGGCCAAGTGGGACCCAACTTCAGATGGTGCAAACATGGCCAAGAAACCAGCCTCCTGCCTGCCACCTTAATTCCTTACTCGGAAAGACCGACACCGTTTCCTCATCCAAGGAAACTGCCGAAAGGCTTGGCCTTGGTCAACGTAGACTCGTGGCCAGCCCATTTTCACAGGTACTATGAAAAGCGGCCATTATCCCCTAATGGCCAGACGGCAATTATATTGGGCCGGAACAGCAGGCATGTTTGG
>JAISEK010000128.1 GCA_031264145.1 Deltaproteobacteria bacterium | reverse complement strand
TCAAAATATGTAACATGACTTTGAAGATTAAAAAAGTGATAAAGATTGTGCGGCTTAAGCCGCCGACATAAGCTGCAAGATGTCTTCTCTTTCAGACCACCGGCTTTAGCCGGTGGTAGCTGATGTCGTTCTTCGGAGCGGCTTTAGCCGCTCAAAGGCGACTTTAGTCGCCATCTTTGAAGCCACCAGCTTTAGCTGGTGGTTATTCACTTAATATTTTGTTCTCAAAGTTGGATTTGACGCTTTTGCCCTGGGATCAACGGCGGAAGGCCGCCATCCCAGGGGACGGCCAAGCGAGACCGTCCTAGCCTGAGAGAATTCTCAGGAAGTCATCGAATTTTCTTCTCAGGGCCTGGTATTGCCCCAGGTCAGGGGCCAGGCCGCCGAACCAGGTCGGCTCGACGGTGGTCACTATGTCGCCCAGGCACTGGCCGGCCAGGGGCCCCAGGCCCAGGAACTGGACGATTTCCCGGCTGGTGTGGGACTCGGGGACTGCGAGTCCCTTCTGCCGCTTCAGCTCGCCGATGGTGCCCAGGAGGAGGGCGTGCATGGCCTCGGTTATTCTTCCCTGGGCGGCCAGCCGGTCGGCCCTTTGGCCGGCTCCCTGCAGGGCAGCGGTGTCCGGCCTCGGCTCCCCCGGCTCCTCCCGCCCCTTCTCCCCCTGGCCGCGGTTCTTCCTTTTCCAGTTACGGCGGCGTAGGGACAGAAAGGCCAGGACCAGTAAGACGGTGGACAGGCCTAGAAGGATTTCCTTGAGTATATCTGGGAACTCGAATGGCTCCGATGGGCTAGCCGGCGGGACGGGCTGGGCCTTTCCCGTCTGGAGCCCCAGCCGCCTGGCCGTCTTCTCGAAGGCCTCCTGGGCCCTTTGGGGCTCGAAGGCGCCGTCGGCCCCTTCCTGGGCCCGCAGGGCCGGGGGAGCGGCCAGCAGGCCCAGGATGACGACGGCCAGGGCCAGGGACCTCCCGCCGCGGAGGGCGGCCGCCGCCAAGGGCCCAGCCTCCCCGCCATGGCCTGGGGACCTGTGACAGGGGGACGGTCTGGTTTTTCCTTGGGCCGGGGGCATCAGTTCTCCGCCGTTCCCCGCGAAAGGCGGCCGGTTGGGTCTCCATCCAGCCCCTCTTCCGCCGGGGGCGTCCCCGGGGAATGGATCTGGCCACGGAAAGGTGCCCTGTCAGGGAACAAAAGACCTATAAAAAAGAGATTGGACTGGTTTTTGGAGGCGGCACATCGTCCGTCAGATTCTAGCCCAGGGGCCGGCGACTGTCAAACGCCGTCGCCCGGCCGCTGGCCGTCCGGGCCATCCCCGCCACCGGCCCTGGCCTCGCCGTCGGAGAGGCTGGCCTGGTAGAGGGGGATGATCTCGGAGGGGGGGCCGCTCGTCACCAGCCGGCCGGAGTCGATCCAGAAGAGGAGATCGCAGTCCTCCACCGTCGACAGGCGGTGGGCGATGATGATGGAGGTGATCCGGCCCCTTATGCGGCCTATGGTGTTGCGGATGGCCCCCTCGTTGGCCAGGTCCAGGGCGCTGGTGGCCTCGTCGAAGATGATGACCTCGGGGGAGACGAACAGGGCCCTGGCGATGGCCACCCTCTGGGCCTCGCCCCCCGAGAGGGAGCCGCCGTGGCCGCCCAGGACCAGGTCCAGGCTCGCCGGGTCCCTCGCGACGAAGTCCATGGCCGCCAGCCGGCAGGCCTCCAGCACCCTCCCCCGGTCGTAGTCCTGGCCCCACCTGCTGAAGGCCACGTTGTCGGCCAGGGTGCCGTCCATCAGGAGGGGGTTCTGGGGCACGTAGCCCAGCCTCATGAGATAGCTGGCCCGGGAGGCCGGGTCCAGGACCCGGCCGTCGACCTCGAACAGGCCCCCGGTGGGCGCCACCAGGCCCGACAGGACCAGGGCCAGGGTGCTCTTGCCGGCCCCCGATGGGCCGATCAGGCCGACGTTCTGCCCCTTGAGGATGGTCAGGCTTATGTCCCGGATGGAGTCGCCGGCGGAGTCCGGGTAGCGGAAGGAGGCCCCCTTGAGGGCCAGGCTCCTCTCGAATCTGAAGCCGGGGTCCGGCTCCACCTCCGGCTCGACCCGCTCCCTGGTGAAGGTCTCCAGGAGGTCCAGGCAGAGCAGGGCCCGGGGCTTGATGCCCCTGATGGCCACGCTGCAGCCCAGGCTCCTGGTCACGGCCGGCAGTATCCGCCAGGCGGTGAGCATGAGGATGGAGGCCGCGGCCACTATCTCCTCCATGGGCATCTGCCTGGAGAGCATGTGGATGACCATGCCGCCTATGGTCACGAAGCCCACGCATTCCATGGTCACGGAGGGGATGGTGTAACAGAAGTTCAGGAAGGACCTGGCCGGGAGCCCCCTCTCCACGGCGTCCATCATCTTCCTCAGGGCCATCCTCTGCTGGCGGTAGGTGACTATCTCCCGGATGCCCCTGGTCATGGCCGTGACCGAGATGTTCTCCTCGATGGAGGTGCTGCTGGACAGCTGCCCCGCCCTGTCGATCCGGTGCCGGATGACGGCGTAGAGCGAGAGGCTGGAGAAGGCGAAGCAGAGGATGACGACCAGCGTGAGCCTGGGCTGGGCGATGAAGAGGCTGGCGAAGAGGAAGGAGGAGCAGATGACGTTGGAGTAGAGGGTCAGGAGCTGGACCGTCAGGGCGGACAGGCTGATGCGGTTGGCTATCTTGTGGATGACCTTGCCGCTCCTGGAGGAGATGTGCCAGTAGTAGCTCTTGGCCAGATAGCGGCCGATGGCCTCGCGCCCCACGTGGTTGGCCACCTTCTCGGAGAACAGGGTCGTGAAGTACATGGTGGTCAGCGTCAGGACGCTCTTGAGGCACACGAACATGACCATGAAGGAGCTGGTGAAGGCCACCATCCTCCGGGGGGTGGAGCAGAAGTCGGCCACGGACGGGAACGTCTCCATGAACGGCCTGACCAGGAAATGGTTCATGGCCGCCTCGGGCGAGGCCACGCTCATGGCGAAGAGGGATATGACCAGCAGGGTCAGCGTCTCGGTCACGGCCGTGGCGATCTGGAGGACGAAGACGAACCAGAACGACAGCCTGAGCCTTCGGGGCAGGACCGCGTACACGCGCAGGCTGTCCTTGACGAAGGCGTGCCAGAACATGGAGGGCAGCTTGTGGGGCCAGATGAACCTCACCTTGGACGGCCCCCGCCCTGGTGGCCTGGCCCCTGGCGCCGCCCGGACAGGCGGCCCGGCCCGTGACCGCGCATGATGGCCGCCGGGAAGGCCCGCTTGGGGCCATCGGCCCGCCCACCGTGTGGCCGGCTTCCCCTCGCGCCCGTCATTTCCTTTTCAAGGCCCAACCAAACTCCCTCCCAGGTCATCAAGGCTGTTCGTGGTCTGCGTAAACACTATCACAAAACCTTCCAGGATTCATCCCCGCCGGGCTGGCTGCCACGACATGGCAAAAGCGTCAAAATTTTTCATAGAGCTATTATATAAATTTTTATGCCATAATACCAATGTTTTATTATTTTAACATAATATTTTATATCTAAAACAATATCATAACAAATTATTGCTATATATAAATATATTTGCAATATATTATTTTCTCTTTTTTGGTGTATTAAAACCATCAGCTTTAGCTGGTAGCTTTAGCATTTCTTCTTGATTATGCTGGCAAATAGCCATAGACACATTAAGGAACAATTTATCGTAGTTACGCATATTTGTATTATAGATTAAGATAATACGAATTAAATGATATATTTAATGCTATGATATAGTAAAAATATCAAATAGTTTTAAATATTTCTTGTAGATGCTGTCACGGTAAAATTAAAATTTGATTATCACTGAGATATCGTTTTCAAAATATGTAACATGACTTTGAAGATTCAAAAAGTGATAAAGATTGT
>JAISEK010000139.1 GCA_031264145.1 Deltaproteobacteria bacterium | reverse complement strand
ATGCCGGTGGGGCCCCACATCAGGGCCACCCAGTCGGCGTCGTACTTCTTGACCAGCGGCAGCATGGCGTTGTAGCGCTCGGGACGGCACATGATGGAGTTGATGAGGGCGCGCTTCTTGCAGACCTTGAGGCCGGCCTCGATGGCCTCGATGTTCGAGGTGTCAAGGACGACGGGGAGGTCGGTCACCTCCTGTACGATGTTGACGACCCAGGGCATAAGCTCGGCGCCGTTCTTCTTGGCCGGCCCGAGGTTGATGTCCACGTAGTCGGGCTCGGACTTGACGATATCCTCGGTCATCTTGCGGACCGGGCCGGGATCCTTGTCCTTGAAGGCCGCCCCGACCTTCTTGTTGATGACGTTGAGGTTCTCAGCGATCGTGTACATGTACTTCTCTGCCATTAACAGTTCCTCCGTGAAAGCTCGGACCCACTTGATCAAGGTCACAAGGCGTTTTGGTAATGTCGGCTAGCGCCAATCTGAGGGCCGGCGGCCAAGGGCGCGCGCCGGCCATGAAGAGACAATCTTTAGTCGACCTTGAATTCCTTAAGGAACTTTGGCAGATGCGCCGCCTCGCGAGGACCAATGGCGACCTTCCAGCCTGACAGTTCCTCTTCCATGTCGCCCATGATGGCGGCGGCATAGCCGGGGATGATGACTGACTTGTGCTTTATCTTTTCAAGGATTCCGCTTTTCTTCCCAACGAACATGCCCACGTCGTCGCCTGAGAATTTGCCGGCGGCCCAGGCAGTCATGACCGACAGGCCCTCGGAGTCCTTGATGAGGAGCCAGCTGGGCACCCTGGAGCCC
The DNA here is from genome assembly GCA_031264145.1 of Deltaproteobacteria bacterium. Classification (GTDB taxonomy): domain Bacteria; phylum Desulfobacterota; class Desulfarculia; order Adiutricales; family Adiutricaceae; genus JAIRNQ01. Next base: position 13,990 of record JAISEK010000139.1, on the reverse strand, counting down.
TCCACCTCGCCGGAGACGATGAAGTAGGTGAGCGAGAAGTTGGTGGTGACCAGGACGGGGCTGTTCTCGTCGGGGTTGCCGATGGGGTAGATGCCCTCGACCACGGTCATGGGCCTCTGGGGATCGGTGAAGATGTTGAGCCTGGCCAGGAGCAGCGGGAAGACGACGGCGCCGTCGAAGTCGGAGAGGACGACGATGCCGGCGTACTTGGCGATCAGGTGCGAGGCGATTGCCACCTGCATCGGCAGGTTGGGGGTAATCTCGGCCGGGAAGGCGATGGTGCCGAAGCCATAGTCGCGGTTCTGGCCCACAAGGGCGGCCCTACGTATGGCGATGCTGTCCTGGACCACCTGCTTGGGCGTCCTGGCGCCGGAATCGATAACGATGTCCTTGACGCCCGCGGCTCCCAGGGCCTTGGTCAGCTCGGCGACCTCGTCCAGGTTGGCGGCCTTGACCCAGACGGGGACCTTGGCGGCCACGGCCAGCTCGGCCACCTGGGCGCAGTTGGCCTTGGTCGCGGGACCGATCAGGGGATTCTTGCCGGCCAGGGCCTCGGTCGCGGCCTTCAGGGCGGCGACGTCCTCGCTGTAAAGGATCACGCTGAGGTCGCTGTTGTCGATTACGGCCTTGGCGGCGGCGGCCAGGTTGGCGCCTCCCTTGACCACTACCAGCTCGGGCCTAAGGTTCAGGCCGACGCGGGCATACTGTAGCTTCTGGTACCTCTTGACGGTGGCGGCAATCTCGTCGGCGGACTTGGAGTCCTCGACGATGGCCGCTATGCCGGTCGGGTTGAAGAAGGTCTTCTCGTGCCTGAACTGATCGGTCTCGCCGCCGACCTTGACCGCCGTGTCGCCGTAGCCCACGACGACGGGCCTGATCGGGGGGGCGGAGGCCGCCGACAGCTTCTCCCTGGACTCGGGCTTGACGTCGGGGCAGGAGTCCAGCTCGGCCTTGCCCGACGCCAGGTTCATGGCAAAGGCCAGACAGGTCGCGGAGCCGCACTTCTTGCAGTTTGTTCCGGGCAAAAGCTTGAAAATCTGAATACCGGTCAGAGCCATTTGTCTCTCCTAACGATTTGGTTTTTTGCCGGCCAGCGGGACCGGCCCTTGGTGGTGACCATTCATGTCGGGGGATCTAGGCAGCGCCTGGGCGCCGCCCTCCCCGGGTGGCCAAGGTGAGGAAGCCATCCCGGAAGACTTGGTCCTGGCCAGCGCCTTGGCTGGCCCCTCGCCCGCAGGCCCCCCGGGGCCTTGCGGGCCATCGCCCGAGAAGCCGGAAAGGCCATCGGGCCGAGGCGCAGACGCTTGCCTGAAAAGTATATCTTCGACTAGTAAAGGGTTTGGGATACGGTGTCTTGGATAATCCGGGCTTTCTCTCGAAAAAGGCCGGACGGCGGCCCCTGGGGGGCACCGTCCGGCCGGGAGGGCTAGAGAATGCTGTCCATATCGAGAGCCGGGTGCTTCTTCTCGGTCAGGAAGGGCAGGATCTCCTCCTCGGTGGTCCCGACGGTCTCGTCGGCGATGCGGTCGACCAGATCGGGGACCCCGATCTCCTCGCCCCTCTTCAGGAGCCTTTCGCGCAGCTCATCCTTGAGGGCCTTTGGCATCCAGACCAGGCGCTTGAGGCCGCCGTCGCCGGTGATGAACTTCCTCTGGATGATGTTGTACTTGGAGTGGCCCACGAAGCCAGGGGCCTGGTTGCCGCCGCCCATGGTGCCGGCCAAGGTCGAGAACTTCATCCCGCTGGGGGTCTCGCCGGTGTAGTCGCGGTTGACGGTCATGATGCCGTTACAGGACGGCAGGATGGCGGCGATGCACTCGCAGCAGCCGCAGGTGGTCATGGGATCATTGACGAGGCTGTAAAAGCAGACGTTGGTGACGGCCTGCCGTGAGGCCTTGTTGATGAACTCGTTGGCGCCCTTGTAGATGCCGAGGACGGTGTCCAGGGTCTCGCCCTTCTCGATGGGCTGGTTGGGGCCGGTGGGGTTAATCTCGAAGCTGGCCTTGCAGTCCATCCAGTTGTAGGCGCCGCAAAGGCCGGTCCGCTCGGGGCTGACCACGCAGACGTGGTTGGGAGCGAAGCTCTGGCACAGGGTGCAGCTGTAGTAGATGTCGGTGCCCTCGTCGGTCATGTTCTCGACGCGGGCGTCCCTGACCACGTACACGTGGCGGGCCTTGTCGCGGATCTCGATGGCCTTGGCCTCCTCGCTGTAGAGCTTGACCTGGAGCTTGTCAAAGACGGCCCCGAAGTCCTGGTGCAGCTTGGCGTGGAGGATGACGCCGATGTGCCTGAGGGTGAAGCCCTTGAGGACGGCGTCCTTGGAGATGCGGATCATGCCGATGTCGCGCTGGCCGGTGTGCATGACGCCCTGGGCGTAGTTCAGGAGGTGGTGGACCTGGCGCTCCAGGATGGGCTCGAAGTCCTCCTGGAACTTGCGGCCGGCCACCTCGACCACGATGGCCAAGGGCAGGGTGCCGCCCTCCTTGACGTCCTTGAGGTCGGGCCCGAAGACCTCGATCTTGCCGTCCTCGACCTCGTCCATGGACTTGGTGGTGACCCACTCGACGGTGACCGTCTTGGAGCCGCCGCCCATCTCGCAGTACATGTCGTTCTTGCGGATGCGCTCGCCCTCGAAGGCCGGGCCGTAGGCCACGGGCACGTCGACCGTGGAGACGGTGGTCTTCAGGCCGCGGATCTCCACGGACTTCTGGACCATCTCCTCGATGGGCACGTTGGCCACGACGTGCTCGTAGGTGCACACGCCGGTCGGGAGGATCTCGGGGATGTCGGTGTCGGCCAGGGTCGGGAAGCCCCAGTTGACGACGCCGGCGGCGTTTGCGGCCCACTCGGCGTTGACCTCGCCCAGGGCGTTGACGAAGGCGAAGATACGGTCCTTATTGTACAGGAGCATCTTGCGGTAGTCGCCGGGCTTGACGCCGCCGAAGGCCATGGCCGCGCGGTTGGCGAAGCCCAGGGCGAAGACGGCCGCGGAGATGTCGGGCCCGAAGGGCACCAAGCGGGTGTTCCAGCCGATCTCGACCCCGGCCTCGACCAGCTGCTGGGAGAAGGTGGTCCCGCCCTGGTTGGCGGCCATGAAGACGTAGATGGAACGGCGCTGGTACTCGAGGGCCAGCTCCTTGGCCGCCTCGGGGGAGGGGGCGGCACCGACGATGGCGGCGAAGCCGGGGGCGGAGCCGTCGACGAACTGGACGCCGCGCTTACGGAAGACGGTGTCCTCGGCCGCACCCAGCCAGATCTTGCCCTTCTCCAGGTCAACGTCCTCGCTGACCAGGTAGAAGTCGGGATCCTCGACGTAGCGGATGGCCTCGACGACCTCCTCGGCCAGGATGGCGGCCATGCCGGCGTCCAACAGGGGCCCCAGGTAGGGCAGGTAGTTGAAGTTCTTGACATGGGGCGGCAAGAGCTTGCGGGCGACCTCAAGAGGCTTCTTGGCATCGCCCAGGGTCTTGACCGGAAAACCGAGGAGCGAATAGATGATTGGCAGATAGTAGGCGGTGTTCGGGAACTCGAGCTTCTTTTCGGGCCCGTACTTCTCCAAGGCCTGCGCATAGATGCCCTCGGCCTTCTGGACGATATTGTAGCCACCCTGGATGGCGGCGAATGCTACTAGCTTAGACACGATGGTCCCTCCGAAGTGTTTGGATGGTGCTCACCGGGCCGGCCCCTGGGGTCAGGGACCCCCTGGGCCGGCCAAACGGCTTAAGATCAGGCAGCCTCGATCTTCTGGCGATCGGCCATATCCATCAGGACGCGCTCGCGGGCCTTGTCGATGCCCAGGGCCTGGCGCTTGCTGTCGATGTGGGCGATGATCTTGTGGGCGGCCAGGACGGGATCGGGCTCATAGTCCCACTTCCCGCCGTAGAGCTCCTCCATCTCCACCTCGAGGTGATGTTTGAGGACGGGTGAGCCATTGATGGGCAGGGAAACGCCCAACATGACGTAAACGCCGGAGGTCACGAAATACTGGCCGATGCCGACGGCCTTCTCGCTCATCCAGCCGGGGGCGGCGCCGGCGGCCGGGAGGTCCGCCAGCTCCTTGCCCAGGCCACCGGCATTGACCACCTCGGTCGCGGCGGTAAGGATGCGGGAGTTGTCCAGGCAGGAGCCCATGTGCAGGACCGGCGGGATGCCGACGGTCTCGCAGACCTCGGCCAGGCCGGCACCGGCATAGACGGCGGCGGCCTCGGGGGTCAGGAGACCCGCCTTGCCGCAGGCCATGGCCGAGCAGCCGGTCGTCAGGACGATGACGTCGTTCTTGATGAGCTCCTTGATGAGGGCCAGGTGGACCTCATCGTGCTCACGACGGGCGTTGTTGCAGCCGACGACGCCGACGACGCCGCGGATGCGGCCGTTGATGATGTTGTCGTTCAAGGGCACGAAGGAGCCCCTGAAGCTGCCGCCCAGGTGATACTTGATGGCCTCGGTGGAGAAGCCAACGACCATCCTGTTGGTGTCGGTCGGGATGTTGACCTCGCCGCGGTTGGGGAAGTTGTCAGCGGCGATCTTGATGATCTCCTTGGCCTTGGCCAGGGCCGCATGCTCCTCAAAGTTGACGTGGAGGGTGTTCTTCCCGGTGGCGCACTTGGCGATGGGCATGGTGGTTATGAACTTGGTGTGGAAGCACTCGGACACCCGGGCCAGGTTCTCCATGACGCACTGGACGTCGACGACCATGGCCTCTACGGCCCCGGTCACCACCGCCAGCTCCTGCTGGAGATAGTCGCCGGCGATGGGCATGCCATGCCTGACCAGGATCTCGTTGGCCGTGCAGCACATGCCGGCCACGACGTAGCCGTTGGCGCCCTTGCTGCGGGCGTATTCCTGCATGTCGGGCTGGTTGATGGCGCAGACGATCATCTCGGAGACCAGCGGGTCGTGGCCGTGGACGATGATGTTGATCTTGTCCTTCGAGAGGACGCCCAGGTTGATCTTGCCGGTGTTGGGGTACGGGGTGCCGAACATGATGTCCTGCAGGTCAGTGGACATCATGGAGCCGCCCCAGCCGTTGCCCAGGGAGCAGCGGGCGCCTTGCTTCATCAGGTTCTTGTAGTCCTGATCGACGCCCATGTGGGTGCGGTGCATGATCTCGACCACCTCGCGGTCGATGCCGCGGGGCTTGACGCCGTGCTTGGCCCAGCGATCCTGGGTGGGCTGGGGGGCGCGCTTGAGGTAGATCATCTCGCCCTGCTGCTGGCCCCACTGGCTGAGGGCGGTCTCGCCGACCTCAAGGGCGATGGCCCACTTGTCCCTGGGGACCTGGACGCCGTCCTTGTCCTCGGTCACGGGGATGCCGTAGAAGCCGGCCACCTCGCGGAGCTTAATCTCGTCCTTGATGGTATAGTCCTTGGCCTCGCCCCTGGCCATGGCCAGGAAGGTCTCGGCCACGCTGCGGCCGTGGTCGGAGTGGGCGGCGCAGCCGGCGGCGATCATGCGGACCAGGTTGCGGGAAACGATCGTCTCGGCAGTGGCGCCGCAGAGGCCGACGCGGTTATCGGGCTCGGTGCCCTCCTTGATTGCCTTGGTCAGGGGCACGCGGCAAGGTCCCTGGGAACAGACCTTGCAGCAGATGCCTTCGGTGCCTATATTGCACTGCTTCATTTTGACCGCGCGGTCGAAGATGGTTTCGATCCCCTTCGACTGGGCCAAATGCAGCATCTTAATAGTGGCCTTGTCTACCGTAACTTCTTCCGGTATAGCCATTTTAGATGGAGTAGCTTCGGACATTCGGGACTCCTTCGTGGAATCCTCGCGCTTCGCTGTGCGAGGTTTTATGTGGATTTCCCTGCCCGCATGGGGCGGAAATGGCCACTTTTAAAAACGATCGGCCCTTGGCTAGCATCTCTGGCCGATCAAAAAAGGTCGTATAATGGAAGAGTCGCTCAATAGCGGGGCGTCCTCATGTGGACGCGGTCAAGCTCGTCGATGATCTGGTTGCTGACGACCTCTTCGGGCTTCTCAGGGGCCTTGGTTTCATCGGCCATGACCTGTCTCCTTTGGCTGAAAAGGCAATCCAAGAAAAGGATTTGCCGGCTGGGCTTTCCGGGCGGGGCCATGGAGGAACCCCCGGAACGCGGGTTGATCTTAGAGTTGGGTGATCGGGACGCTGGGCAAGCCTTCGGCCTTGACTTCGCCCCCGTCAGTCACCAGATCTATATATTGACGAACCAGTTTAAGGGAAGTGGGATGGGCCATAACCAGGAGGCTGGTCCCCGCTGACAAGAGGGACACGGCCTCGGTCACTTCCATCAGGACGCCGCGGCAGACGCGGTCGCCCATGGTCGGGAATTCGGCTGTCGGCTGGTGGGTCTCCTTGGTCTTCCAAATTTCCTCGCCAAGGATGTTGATGATGGGCTGCTGGAGCTTGTCGTCCGCCTGGATAAGGGCGGCCATGTTGATGCGCTCCATGACGGAATAGCAATACTCCATTCCGTAGCCCAGACCACCGGTGTTGGGGTCGATCAGGATCTTGTCGGGGGTGATGCCCAGATCCATCAGGAGAATGTTAAGCTGCTTGGCCAGGTTGACGTCGATGGGGGTCCTGGCGATGACGCTGTGCCCATAGGCCAGGGCCTGGGCTCCGATGGCCTTGTAGTTCTTGTCGCTAACCGGGCCCAGAATCAGGTTCTTGCCCGAACAGGCCTCGGCCACCGCGGAAAGGGTGTCCTTGTCCTTGTCGGCGTTATCGACGCCGAAGACGATGACCGGGACGCTTACGGCCTCCAGGACCTTCTTGACGTTGGCCACGGCCTCGGCCGGGCCAGAGTTCTTGTCGTTGGGGTCGGAGCTCTTCAGATGCAGTGAAACAATGTCGGCCCCATATTCCACCGCTTTCTTGGCCCAGGCAGCAGGATCGTTCAACACGCCCGCGAAGGCCTCGCCAAGGGGACCCTCGTAGGACTCGCCCGGATCGGTGTCCCAGACCTGGAGGGCCAGCTTGGCCTTGTTGGGCAGCTTGCCTTCGAAATCATGGAAGGTATAGGCTTCCTGGCCGCCGATGACGACCTTGCTCTGGCCGAGTGGGGTTTGGTTAATCTTACCCGCGTACTTCACGGTGTTGATCTGGAATGACAAAATCCACCTCCTGGAAATCGGGCCGTCCAACCGGGACAGGCCTTGTCATGAGTTCTCGACCCCCTCGGCGGCCGGCTCTGGCCTGACCTTGGAGTGCTTGTGAGGTTGCGTCCGAGACGTCCCGGACAGGCTCTGCTACTGCGTAGAAAAAAACTCCGGCCTCGGGACGACACACCCGCTAGCCGGCCCCGTGGGAGCCGGTGGCTCTCTAGACAGGCGATGATCGCGCTTTCCGCGGACGGCCCTGGCCAAATCGGCTAGTTTGGCTGCCAGGCCAGCCAAAGGCTCAAAAATCCGCTGACCGAGAGACAGCGTTAATTAAGCATTATTTTCTGGCGTTAAACAATTTTTAAGCACAATGTCGTCTTAAAGTTAACCGTGCCTCTCCAAGATAACTATGTCTAGCACCTGACGGCCAGCCATTTCGAGCCGTAACACATGGTTATAGCTCATTAAAGCTGAATGGGGCCTTTTTTAGCTACCCTAGTCGTTTTGCCGCATCTCCACGCAAAAAGAGCGAGGACTGCCACACCGCCGGAAGACCGACGTCATGCGTTGGCGATTGTGCCGTATAGATTAACCAGTAATTTATCATTTGTCAAGTCATTATTTTAGCTTGGTCACCGCCGGGCCCAAAGGCCCTTTGTCAAGCGAAAAGCTAGGGATGTCAACTGTCAAAAAATGAGATTTGTACCAATCTGGCCAACAATTATAACCAGTATAACCAGCCCCCCTTCGCCCCGCAGGGAAAAACTGGCCGCGCGGCGAAAAAAATTTTCCCCTTCCGGCCACCTAGGCCGACCTGACCTCCTGGCGGACGAAGGCCAGGTAGGACAACAGAAAGGTCGCGGCATAGAGGGCCAGTAGGGCCATCAGGTCAGGGGCGGCCAGGATCAGGGACTGGTTCACGGAAAGGACCCCCTGGAACCGGTTCAGGAGGAACTGGTCCAGCCGGCTCATGGTCGAGAGCCGGAGGGCCTGTTCCCCGCCCCGGTGGGTCGGGTCCAGGAGAATGGACGATGCCTGGCTGTACAGGGCCGGCGGCGAGGCCAGGGCGATGGTCCGGCTGACCTTCCCGTAGGCGGCCAGCTCCTCGGCCCGGGGCCTCTGTGGGTCCTCCATGGGCACCAGGGCCGAGGCCGCTGCCTGGCCCAGGACAGGCACGAAGAAGCTCAGGAGGATCCACAGGGCGGCCGAGGCCAGGGCCGAGGTGGCCACCGACCTGAAGACGATGGACAGGAGGAGACCCAGGCCCAGCCAAAAGCCCACGTAGACCACGCTCAGGACCCACCAGGCGAGAAGCCTCAGGGCCTCGTCGGCCGTGGGGACCAGGCCGACCCCCATGAGGCCCAGCCCGACAAGGATGAGCCCCAGGGAGGCCAGGAGGATGGCTATGGTCGCGAGGGACGCCAGGTACTTGCCCAGGATAACCTCGTCGCGGAAGACCGGCTGGGAGAGGATCTTGGACAGCGTGCCCTGGCTCCGCTCGCGGTTTATGGCGTCGAAGCCCAGGACCAGGCCGACCATGGGCCCGAAGAGGGCCATGAAGGCCGAGAGCGACATGAGGGCCCCGGGGGCGGTGAAGAGCATAAGGAAGGAGCGGCCCTCCAGGGAGCCCCCCCCGCGCTCGGCCAGCAGCTCGCGAACGCCCTGGCCGGCCAGATGGATGCCCAGGAGGGAGACCATGAAGACCACCGAGGCCAGGATGAGGAACCGGGCCGAGCCGAAATGGTCCGCCAGCTCCTTCATCATGATGGTCCTCATGCCGCCGCCTCCCCGGTCCCCTTGAGGAAGTGCCTGTAGATGGCCTCGAGGTCCTCGGCCGCGCCGCATTCCCCGGCCAGGCCGGCCACCGTGCCCAGGGCCAACAGCCGGCCCCGGTCCAGGATGCCCACCCGGCCGGCCACCCTGGAGACCAGGTGCAGGAGGTGCGACGATAGGACTATGGTCAGCCCCTTCTCCCTGGGCAGCCTCTCGATGAGCTCCAGCATGGTGGCAATGCCGTCCGGGTCCAGGCCCAGGGTCGGCTCGTCCAGGAAGGCCAGCCTCGGGTTCTTTATGAGCACCTCGGCCAGGCCCAGGCGCTGGCGCATGCCCCTGGAAAATGTCCCGGCCCTCCTGTCGGCCACGGAGGCCAGGCCCACCAGCTCCAGGCACTCGTCCACGGCGGGCTTCTCGATCCCGTTGAGACCGGCCAGGAACAGGAGGTTCTGCCTGGCGGTCAGGTCCGCGTAGACGCCCATGTTCTCGGCCATGTAGCCCACCTGGGACTTGACGGCCAGGGGCTCGCGGACGGGATCGTGCCCCAGGACCCTTGAGCGGCCCGAGCTGGGCTCGCTGAGGCCCAGGAGCATCAGAAGCGTGGTCGTCTTGCCGGCCCCGTTGGGGCCCAGCAGGCCAAAGATCTCCCCGGCCCCTATGGCCAGGTCGAGCCCGTCGACCACCGTCTCCCGGCCATAGCGCTTGGTCAGGCCAAATGTCTCCACGACGCAGTCCATCACATCATCCCAGAATCACTAAATAAAACTGACGGGCCCATTACTCCGCCCCTCCTCTCCCCCGCTTGAACCCATTATAGACGCCGCCCAGCCTTTTGTCGATATTGAGGGCAATTTTGGCGGCAAACTATGAACCTCTTTCTTTTTTCCTGGATTTTCCGGCTATTGCCTGGCGGCTGGCCCCGTTCCCCTGCGTCATAATTTTGACGCCCCTGACCGGGGCCCAAAAAAAAAAAGAGACCGGGACTTGGGCGGGTCCCGGTCTCTCAAACCGATATTTATGAGCAAGGAGAAACATGGTTTGCTGTTTTCCCAGGGTGGCCGCTGCCACCGAGGTTGGCAATAGAACATGCAAGACCGGGGCCAATCATGGGCAAAATAGACCTCTTTGGCCAAAAATATATGTCTGCCAAAAAAAGACAATAAAAAACCGGGACTTGGGCGTGTCCCGGTTTTCACTGATTTTTGAGGAACAAGGAGAAACAGACGAGAAGCAATTCCACGGGCGAATGGGCGGTTCGCCCGTGCTGTTGTGTTTTCCATAATGCAAGTGCCGTGCCAATGGCTCCGATGGTCAAAAAAGTCCAGTTTTATCTTGTCAAATTATAATAAAAAACTAATATAGATATATATAAACTATAAAACGTAATTTAAAATAAGAAAATATATTTTATGATGGCAAATATATAATAAACATCAAATAAAATTCTTTTGGTTGTCTTATTCTAGCCATGGACAAAAAATTCAGGGCCTCGCCCACCCTCAATCCCCGGCCCGGTCCAGGCTCTGCCACTGTTCAATAATTTTGTGAACGCAAAAAACCTGAACCTTTCTTTTGAACGTCCCGTTCAATATTTTTTGTCCAAGAATTTTGTCCGGGGCCGCCCCCCCACTCCTCCCAGGGACTGAACCACGCCGTGGCCAGCCCCAGGCCGAGGAACAACATAACAATGCGCAACATCAGGAAAATAACCAAAAACACCGCTCTCTCGGCGGCGGGCCTTGGCCGCCTGGTGCCTTTGCCGGGCGCCGACCGTTGTGATATATTGCCCTGACTCCCTATAATGGCCCCGGCCCTTCCAGCCCCCAGGCCTCCCTAGCGCCTCCCCAAGGAGGGACCCTTGAGCGCCTCCACCACCCCAAACGCCCCCGGACCGCCACCACTGGCCGAGATCAGGGGGCTCTCGGTCAGCTTCGGCCGGGGGGAGTTCCTGGCCGTCAAGGGGGTGGACCTCGAGCTTCGCCATGGGGAGGTGGTCGGCCTGGTCGGGGAGAGCGGCTCCGGGAAATCCCTGACCGCCCTGAGCCTAATGGGCCTCCTGCCCCACGGGGCCCGCCAGGAGACCGGCTCGATCCTCTTCCGGGGCCGTGACCTCTCCTCCCTGTCCCCCGGTGCCCGGCGTGAGCTGTGCGGCCGCCACATGGGCATGGTCTTCCAGGAGCCCCTGACGGCCCTGAACCCGGTCTTGACCATCGGCGATCAGGTCTCGGAGATCTTCCGCCTCAGGGAGGGGCTGCCCAGGGAACAGGCCCGGCGGCGGACTCTGGACCTCCTGCGCCAGGTGGGCCTGCCTAACCCGGCCCAGGCCGCCCAGAGCTACCCCCACCGCTTCTCCGGGGGCATGCGCCAGAGGGTGGTCATCGCCATGGCCCTGGCCCTGGACCCCGAGCTGGTCATCGCCGACGAGCCGACCACGGCCCTGGACCCGACCATAGCCGCCCAGATCGTCTGGCTCCTCAGGGAGATGGCCAAAAAGCGCCAGGCCGGGGTCCTCTTCATCACCCACAGCCTGGGAATACTGGCCGGCCTGGCCCACCGGGTCCTGGTCATGTACGCCGGCCTCCTGGTCGAGCAGACCCTGGCCGACTTCTCCGAGCCCCTCCACCCCTACACCAGGGGCCTCCTGGGGGCCCTGCCGCCCAACCCCTCTGGGGGCCGGCCAGCCCGGCTGTCCCCCATCCCCGGCCATCCGCCGTCGCCCTCGGAGCGCTTTCCCGGCTGCCCCTTCCAGCCGCGCTGCCCCGAGAGTGTGGACGCCTGCCTCCGCGGCCTTCCGCCACTGGCCGAGGCCCGTCCTGGCCGCCTTGTCCGGTGCCTGAGGTTCCCCTAGGATGCTGTCGCTCGTCTCGGTCCACAAGTCCTTCCAGCCCAGCCGCTCCCTGGGCCTGGAAATCGCCTCCATCTGGCGCCGGCGGAAGGAGGGCCAGGCCGGCAGGGTCCAGGCCGTCAAGGGCCTCGACCTCGCCGTAAGGGACGGCGAGGTCCTTGGCCTGGTAGGGGAAAGCGGCTCTGGCAAGTCCACCCTGGGCCGCCTCATGTGCGGCCTGTACAGGCCGGACCAGGGGCAGGTCCTCTTCAGGGAGAGGGATCTCTGGACGCTCGACAAAAAGGAGATGAAGGGCTTCAGGGCCCAGGTCCAGCTCATGTTCCAGGACCCGGCCTCCTCCCTCAACCCCCGCCTCACCGCCGGCCAGGCCCTGTCCGAGGGCCTGATTGTCCACGGGATCGGCTCCCGGGCCTCCAGGGGGGAAAAGGTCATCCGCCTCATGGAGGAGGTGGGACTGAGCCCTGAGCTCTCACGGCGCTACCCCCACCAGTTCTCCGGGGGCCAGCGCCAGAGACTCTGCCTGGCCAGGGCCCTTTCCCTGGACCCGGCCCTCCTTATAGCCGACGAGCCAGCCTCGGCCCTGGACGTCTCCATCCAGGCCCAGATCATAAACCTTCTCCTGGACCTCAAGGCCCAAAGGGGCCTGACGATGGTCCTAATCAGCCACGACCTGGCCCTGGTCTGTCTCATGGCCGACCGCCTGGCCGTCATGTACGGCGGCCTCCTGATGGAGGTCTTTCCCCGCCCCATGCTGGGGCAGGTCGACCACCACCCCTACGTCAAGGCCCTGTGGGCCTCCGTCGACTCCACGTCCAGGAGCGGCCTCATCCTGGACGGCGAGCCGCCAGATCCCCAGAACCCGCCCCCCGGCTGCCCCTTCCAGCCCCGCTGCCCGGAGGCCGGTGACGCCTGCCGCCAAAAGCCCCCCCCGATGGTCCCCGCCGGCCCCGGCCGCTCCTGCGCCTGCCACATGAGGGTCTGATCCCGGCCCTCTGGCCCCCTCTCCCACGCAGTCCCAGACCTCAGGAGGGCCACTCGCCACGCCAGGGCCGCCCTCGGCCCAGACGCCTTCGCCGGTAACAACAAGGGGTCCAGGCGGCCGGCATGGGCAAGTTCTGGCCACCCGGATCCTCCGCCACCCAGACGGGCGTCGTTATTCGGCGACGTCAGGGGTGGCACGAATATCCCGGACCCATCGCCTTGGGCAATGTGCACCTTGTATTAACAGTGATTTTTCAAGAGCAGCTCTTCAAAAGTTCATGGGTGGTCCGTTATTTTCATAGCCATTGGCAGGAGTAGTTGGCACAGATTCTGCCTGCTTGGGTTCGCAATCGGCGGCCTTCTCTCGCACTATTTTTGCCCTTTGGGAAAAAGATAAAAAGGGCGCGGAAGATGAAGCCGCGAGAGAAAAACGATTCCTGGTGCTACACCGCCTCTACGACGCAGGCGCAGCGGAAAATCCGGCGTCTTGCCAACAATAGACACCGGAGAGAAGACGAGAGGATCATCGGAAAGGTGGCCGCAAGGCTCCTTTATCCGTCTTCTCTCCCGCTGAGGCAAGCCGCCTAATGCGAATCCTCGTTGACACAGACGTCTGCCCAGTGAATGAAATCATCATCCAGCCGGCGAGGCGGCGCAAAATTCCCGTAACGATGCTCATAGACACCGCCCATGAACTGGACGATGGTTACAGCGAGGTCATCACCGTGAGCCGACAGGCCGATAGCGCGGACTACACCCTGATGAACATTCTGGCACACAATGATATAGTAGTGACGCAGGACTTCAGGCTCGCCGCGATGGTGTTGGGCAAAGGGGCGAAGGCCGTCAACCAAAACGGTCTCGTCTACACGGACGAAAACATCAACGGCCTGCTCATGGGGCGATAGGTTGGTCAGAAAATCCAGCGCGGCGGCGGGCGAACCAAAGGCCCTGCGAAACGGACCAAGGAAGACGACGAACGCTTCGAGAAGGTGTTTGAGGCGTTGTTGAACAGAGAGGCGAAAGTATGTTAGGCACGATAATCGGCGATATAGCCGGTTCCCGCTTCGAGCGGCACAACATAAAAACCAAAGAGTTCGAACTACTGACTTACCGCTGCCGGGTGACGGACGACAGCGCGATGTCGTTTGCGGTCGCTCAAGCCCTCCTCGATTGTGGCGGAGACTACGGCGGCTTGGAAGAGATTGCCGTCAAGCGTATGCGGGAAATCGGGAGAGAGTACCCCGATTGCGGATATGGCGGGATGTTCCGGCAATGGATTTTTTCGGACGACCCCAAGCCCTACAACAG
>JAISEK010000069.1 GCA_031264145.1 Deltaproteobacteria bacterium | reverse complement strand
GCGGCAAGATTTTTGTCTTTCAATGTGTTCAATACCCTATATGCCAGCGTGAGCGCGATATGGTTGATGAAGCACCAGGCCTCAAACGACTCGTCGGAGTGCATATAGCCATGATCCTGGGATAAAGTGTTCTTCAGCGTGTCAAAGCACTGTTCTATCGCCACCCGCATTTTGTATGTCTCATATATTTCCTGGGGACTGTCGTCCAAATTCGTTCTGACGATGATCGTTCCGAAATATGGGTCGCTTTTGATCGCCTCTTCCTCGATATCGGATTCCGGGGCCTTCTCCTTTTTCTTGCTTTCGCGGATGGCCTGGTTTTTCTTTTCCAACCTCTTTATGAAGTCGGACATTTCCCTGGAGCGCATGAATTCGTCCCTGAACACGACTATCCTATATCCGTCTTTCTCCGGTTCGTAGGCCATCACCGGCCTCGCCGCATATGTGAACGCATGCCGATAGTTGTCGCGCGCGTTGAGGTCCGCCGGGACGATTTCGCTTGTATTCCTCTTGAGTGGCACTATATATTTGATGTCGCCGTCGACCAACATCCCAAAATTCTCGGCGCTGGCGAATCCCGCGTCCGCGACCACCGTGAAGACGCAATCGCTCCCCATGGATTCCATGGTCAGCCTCATCGCGCTGACATCAGGGATATTTCCCCTCACGCGACGGTAAAAGACCGGCCGCGGCGACAAGGCCCGCTCGAAGACGTAGATGATGTTTACCTGTGGATCCCACCTGCCCGATGAGTCATGTCCCAAGTCTGCCAGTGACATGCCTTTTGACCAGGATGTCAGTCTTGTCCCATCGATGATGATATTTTTTGCGCTCCTCGACAGTCTATTCATGGCCGCGACGATTTGTTCGCGTTTTCGGCCCACGGTCTCCAGGAGTGAGGCGATGGAGGCCCCGCTCATAGCCAACCCTGGAATGGTCTCGGAAAGATAGGAAGTCAGGTACTGGATATCCATTCTTTTAAAGGATTCCTCGCCTTTTGCCCTCAAAATCGCCAGCGCATAGAGCATTTCCCCAATCCTGTCAGGGAATTCCTGGGTCATGACCTCAAAAATGTCGGACGAGATGGAACCAAGATAAGCGGTGGCGCCATATTCCTTGACGGAAACGGTATCTATTTCCGGCGGGGTCGTCCGTTTCGCCACGAACCCTGAGGGCGTTATCGCGCCAAGGTATTCGCCGGTTTTCTTTTTCGCCTTTTTTTTGACGGGATCCCATTTGGATTTCCTCCCGTAAAGGTAGTAGTTGTCACCAACGCGCTTGATCTCGTGCCCCCGTCTTTTTTGCTTTTCGACCCACTCAGGGAAAGCCATTTTGTTGCCTCCATATAGACCTAGTTAGGTCTATATTGATATAGCAGAAATTGAGGGGACATGTCAAGGAAAAAATATAAAAAGGTGCTAAATATTACGGGTTATCCAATAAATTCTGGCAAGATTATAAAAATCATATAGACCTAAAAACTGAAAGTTCCAGTCTAATACGGTTTATGCATTCGCATCCAGAATAAGGTCATACCGTTTAAGCCGGTTCCTGCTCTGGCCAAAGCTGCCTGATGGTCTTAAGGGCAACCACTTGCACAGGTCGAGAATTTTCGCCTGAGGGATCTGAAGCGGTGGTAGCTGAGGCCCAGGAGGGCCGCCGCCTGGACCTGGTTGTGGCCGGCCTCCCTCAGTGAACGCTCGATGAGCCCCAGCCCCTCCCGGCGCAGGAACTCGTCGAACTGGCCCGGGGCCAGCGGCAGCCGCGGCCCGGCGGGGCCGGCGGCCTCGGGCCGGGGAAGGCCGTCGGGGGGCGGGGCCTCCTCGGGGAGGTAGACGCCGGTGTCGAGGCGCAGGAACTCCGGGCCGACTGTCCCGGAGGCCGTCCCGGCCCAGCGGTAGACGGCCCTCTCGGCCACGTTCTTGAGTTCCCTGACGTTGCCGGGCCAGGGATAGCCGTCCAGGAGGGCCAGGGCCTCCTGGGAAAAGACGGGGGCCAGGGAGAGGCCCAGCTCCTGGGCCATGCGGGCCGCGAAGAAGTGGGCCAGGAAGGAGACGTCGCCCGGGCGGTCCCTCAGGGGCGGCAAGGTCAGGACCTCGAAGCTCAGGCGGTCCCAGAGGTCGGGCAGAAAGGAGCCCAGGCGGCACATGCGCCGGAGGTCGGCGTTGGTGGCGGCGATCACCCGGACGTCCACGGCCCGCTCCGAGGTGCCGCCGACCGGCTGGAAGCCGCCGTACTCGACCACGCGCAGGATCCTGGCCTGGGCCCCGAGGGAGAGGTGGCTTATCTCGTCCAGGAAAAGGGTGCCGCCGTCGGCGGCCTCGAAGCGGCCCCGGCGACGGCGGGCCGCCCCGGTGAAGGCCCCGGCCTCGTGCCCGAAGAGCTCGGCGTCCAGGAGCCCCGGGGCCAGCGCGGCGCAGTTGAGGGTGACGTAGGGGCCCTGCCAGCGGCGGGAGAGGAAATGGAGCCGGGCGGCGGCCAGCTCCTTGCCCGTGCCCCTCTGCCCCAGGATGAGTACCGGGCGGTCGACCCTGGCCGCCTGGGAAAGGCGTTCCTTGACTGCGAGGAGGCTCTCGGACTGGCCCAGAAGATCCGGGGCCTGGCCCTGGGAGGTCACAGGAAGCGGCTGACGCCGCTGGCGGCCGCGGCCGCCGAGACCGCCTCGGCCATGGCCGAGACCAGGTTGGGCTTGCCGACCGAGGGGACTATGAACCCCGGCCCCAGCTCGGCCTCGGGGACCAGCTTGGAGAGGGCCAGGGCCGCGGCCATCTTCATGGGGGCGTTGATGGCCCTGGCCCGGGCGTTAAGGACGCCCTTGAGGAGGCCCGGGAAGACCAGGCAGGAGGAAAGCTGGTTGGCCTGGCCGGCCCTGGGGTCGGCCACGATGGCCGCCTGGCCGTAGTCGACGTTTTGCCCGGTGAGGTTGAAAATCACGGCCGGCGGGGACATGGGGCCGGCCAGGTCCCTCACCGGGGGGCCGCCCTGGGAAAGGATGACCAGGACGTCGGACCCGGGCAGGACCTTGGCCAGGCTGCCCTTGGCCTGCCTGGGGTTGGTCTTCTGGGCCAGCTCCTCCTTGATCCAGTTGGTGGCCCCGGGCCGGCCCCGGTGGATGGCCCCCGAGCGGTCGCAGACGACGATGTCCGCCGCCCCGGCCAGCCTCAGGAAATCGACCATCGGCAGGGCCTCGTTCTCGTTGCTGGCGATGACGAGCCTGATGCCGCCCATCTTCTTGCCCACCACCTTCAGGGCGTTGAGGAGGGCGGCCAGGCACAGGACCGGCAGGCCGTCCTGGGTGTCATGGAAGACCGGCAGCTCGTCGAGCTCGGAGAGGCGCCTCTTGATCTCCATGGAGGCCTGCTCGGTCATGGCCTCGAGGTTGACCGCCCCGAAGGATGGGGACAGGGTGGTTATGGTGGTCACCGCGTCGTCGAGGGCCCTTGAGTCGAGGACCAGGGGAATGGCCGAGATCTCGGCCAGTTTGGCCAGGAGGCGGCCCTTTTCCTCCACCAGGGGCAGGGAGGCCAGCGGGCCGATGTCCCCCAGGCCGGGGACGCTGGAGCCGTCGGTCACCACGGCAACGGTGTTCCAGCGGTCGGTCAGGCGAAAGGCCTGGGCCGGATCGCTGGCCAGGGCGCGGCAGGAGTCCATGGCCCTGGGGACGTAGGCCCAGGCGTCCAGCCCGTCGGCTTTCTCTAAGGTGGTCTGTTCGGGCATAGCGGTTCCTAATCGGGCCCTTGGATCGCCGGCGCTGCCGCCAGGGCTTGCGGGCGTTCGTATGGGCGCTGGCTGGTTCCCTGGCATCGGGGCGCCCCGGGGAAGGCGCCGGCGGCTGAAGTCCATGTCTGGGCGGGCCAGGCGGACCGGGTGCCGTGGCCGCGAAGGGGGAAGACCGGCGGGCGCCCTGCCATCCAAGACGATCCTGGCGGCAGGATATTGCCCCCCGGCTAGGCCTCCCTCGGCTGGGCCGCGTACTGCTCGTAGCCCGTCCGCTCGATGCGGTGCTGGAAGGAGCGCCTGGAAAGGCCCAGGGCGTTGGCGGCCTCGGTCTTGTTGTCGTTGCTGTTCTCCAGGGCCAGCTTGATGAACTGCCGCTCCACGGCGTGGAGGATGTCGTCCAGCTTCAGGGACGTGCCGGCCCAGTCAGGGGCCACGTCGTCCGGGAGGGCCGGCTTGGGGAAGCGGTCCCCGGGGATGCCCATGAGCTCGACCGGGTTCAGGTCGGCCAGGCTGAAGGCCATCAGGCGCATCCGGAGGCGCCAGGGCGAGATCCCGACCAGGATGGAGGTCCGGCCGCGGTTGCCGCCGGCGGTCATGAGGGCGTTGTACAGGTAGTAGCCCTCCAGGGAGGTCAGGATGTCGTCCAGGCCGCCGGGGACCAGCTGGAGCGACTTGAAGTCCAGGGCCGGGAGGGGGGCCTTGGGCCCGGCCGGCCGGCCGGCCGGGGCAGCGGGCGGGCCGGCGATCTGGAGGCCGGCGGACGTCCCGGGGGACAGGGGGGACCGCAGGGAGGACTGGCGCTTGAAGTCGGCCAGGTGGAGGCTCTCCGGGAGAATGATGTTGGACTGCTCCAGGGCCACCGAGCGCTCTATGATGTTCTCGAGTTCCCTGACGTTGCCCGGGAAGTGGTAGCGGGTGAGGATGTCCAGGGCGTAGGTCGACAGCTTGCGCAAGTCCTTGCCCTGCTGCCGGCTGAACTTCTCAAGGAAATAATGGGCCAGGAGGGGGATGTCCTCGGTCCGCTCCCTGAGGGGGGGGAGCCGTATGTTGATCACGTTCAGGCGGTAGTAGAGATCCTCCCGGAAGCGGCCGGCGATTATCTCGGACTCGAGGTTCTTGTTGGTGGCGGCGATGAAGCGGACGTCGGTCCCCTGCTCGGCGTTGCCGCCCACAGGCCGGAAGGTCTTCTCCTGGACCACCCTCAGGAGCTTCACCTGCATCGGGAGGGTCAGCTCGGCCAGCTCGTCCAGGAAGAGGGTGCCGCCGTCGGCCGTGGCCATCAGGCCCTGCTTGTCGCTGGTGGCCCCGGTGAAGGCCCCCTTCTTGTAGCCGAAAAGCTCGCTCTCCACCAGCTGCTCGGGCATGCCCCCGCAGTTTATGGCCACGAAGTTCTTCCCGGCCCGGTTCGAGTTGGAGTGGACGGCCCGGGCCACCAGCTCCTTGCCGGTCCCGCTCTCGCCGGTTATGAGGATGCTGGTGGAGGTGAGCGCGGCCCTCTTGATGAGGTCGTAGACCTGGAGCATGGCCGGGGAGGAGCCCACCAGTCCGCCGAAGCGCTGGTTGTTGACGACCAGGTCGGCCAGGGCCTGGCGCTCCTTGTCCAGGCTGTGGTGGGCCAGGGCCGAGTCCACGGCCGAGATGAGATCCCCTGGCCGGAAGGGCTTGGGGATGAAGTCGTAGGCCCCCAGGCGCATGGCCTCCACGGCCGTGTCGTCCCTGGCGTAGGCCGAGACGAGGATGAGGGTCGTCTGGCGGTTCTCGGCCCTGAGCCTTTCCAGCACCTCCAGGCCGGTCAGGGCCGGCATGCGGATGTCGCTGATGATCAGATCGTAGTCCGAGGCCAGTGCCTTGTCCAGGCCCACCTGGCCGTCCTCGGCCAGGTCGACCTCGTGCCCGAGGTTGGAGAGGAGCATCTCGATAACCTCGCGCAGGCTCAAATCGTCATCGATGACCAGGATTCTTCCCACTTTTGACCTCAATCTTGGGCGCTCAGAAATCGTCCTCCGGCAGGCTGACCTTCCCGGCCGGCCGGCCGCCCCCCGGGGAGGGCCTGGCGCCCTGGCCCCCCTCCTCCCCCTGCCGGCCGTGCCTCTCGAATAGGCTCTTCAACCAGATGTGGATGGGGAGGGCGTCGGCGAAACTCCTGGACAGATACCCGGCGGCCCTGGGTCCCAGGATGGTGGAGTCGCTTATGGGCAGCCAGTCGCTCCAGGTGTAGACCCCCTTGCGCCTGAGCCATTCCCCCGCCCAGGGCTGGCCGGAAAAGCCGGGCGGGTTCCGCTTCAGGTCGGGGGGGTTGAACTCCAGGCCCCTGCTCCTCAGCCCGGCGGCGATGAACTTGAAGGCCGGCCCGCTCTCGGGATCGACCACGGCCCGCCGGAAGGCGGCCAGGAGCGGGGGCGTGAAGCGGTAGCAGCCGGCCGACCACAGGAACCCGTCAGGGGTCAGATGGAAATAGAAGCAGGGGCTGGAGAGCTTCCCCTCCGGCAGGTCCTGCCACCAGATCAGGCCCAGGTGCTCCTTGTAGGGCCGCTTGTCCTTGGAGAAGCGGGTATCCCGGTGGAGGCGGTAGATGGAGCGGTCCAGGCGCGGATCGGCCACCAGGCCCTCGGCCATCTGGCCAAGATTCCGGCCCACGTCCAGGACCAGCTGCCTGGCCGGGGCGATCAGGAAGTCGTCGATCCTGGACTTGTTCCGCTGGAACCACTCCCGGTCGTTGTTCTTCCGGAGGCCGGCCAGGAGGTGGACGGACTCCTGGGTGAAGAACGGGGCCGACGGCATCAGCGGCCTTCGCCGTTTCCCGGGGGATGCCCCCCGGATGGGGCCGAAAATGGCATGTTCTGTCGTCCTCGGGGACCGGCCGGGCCGGGCGGCTCAGACGTTGAAGCGGAAATGGATGATGTCGCCGTCGGCCACCCGGTACGTCTTGCTCTCAAGCCTGAAGAGTCCCCTCTTCTTGGCCTCGGCGAAGCCGCCCGAGGACCTGAAGTCCTCGAAGGCCACGACCTCGGCCCGGATGAAGCCCTTCTGGATGTCCGAGTGGATCTGGCCGGCGGCGGCCAGGGCGTCGTCGCCCCTGGCCACGGTCCAGGCCCGGCACTCGTCCTCGCCGACGGTGAAGAAGCTGACCAGGTCCATGAGGCCGTAGAGGGTCCTGGCCACCCTGTCGGCCCCCAGCTCGGAAAGGCCGTAGACGCCCATGAGCTCCTCGGCCTCCCCCGGGCCGAGGCGGCTGAACTCCTCCTCCAGGGCGCCCCTGAGGGACAGCTGGGGCATCTCCATGGGGAACCCTGGGCCGGGCTGGGCGTCGTCCGGCTCGTTGACCAGGGCCAGCATCGGCTTGGCCGACAGGAAGCCGAAGCCCCGCAGCCTGGGGGCCTTGGCCAGCTCGGGCAGGTCCCGCAGGGGCCTGTCGGCCTCCAGCTGGGCCATGGCCCTCTCCAGGAGCTCCCGTTCCAGGGGGTCGCCCCTGCGGCCCTTCCTGCCGTCCTCGTCGAGGCGCTCCAGGCGGGTGGAGACGGCCACGAAGTCGGCGGCCTTGAGCTCGGAGGCCATGACGGCCGCCTCCCTGGCCGGGTCGGGGACCTGGCCGGCGGCATCCGGGAAATTGGCCAGGACCAGCAGAAGGACGTCGGCCTCCCTGGCCTTCTCCAGCGAGGCCCTCACGGCCTTGCCGGGCTCGACGGGCGGCCTGGGCAGGCATAGGTCGACCCTGGCCGGGGTGTGCTTCCTGGGCTTGAAGACGGAGCTGAGGAAGTCCAGCCGGGGGTCGGCCACCAGGGCCTCGCCCTGGCGCAGGTCCTGGTGGCCAGGGACGGGGCCCAGGCCGGTCAGGGCTCTGAAGATGGTCTCCCGGCCGGAGCCGGGGCGACCGATGAGATAGGCCTTCATGATGCGGGCAACCCTGGAAAAGACGCGGCCATGGGGCCGCCTTGGTCATGGCGGGGCAAGGGGCGGGGGACGCGTCCCGGCCCCCTGGCGACGGCCGTCCCGGTCATGGCCCGGCCTCCTCGAGCAGACGGGCGACGCATTCATCGCAATAGCCGTGGCTGCAGTCCAAGCCGGCGTAGAGGGCCAGATAGCGGTCCAACGGCAGCCACCGGCCCTGGGGATCCATAACCTTCTTGCACTCGGAGCAGACCCGCAGGACCCCGGTGGGAATCTTGAGCCTGAGCTCGGCGTTCTCGCGCTTGAGGCGCTCGATCTCCTGGCGGAGACCGGCAACCTCGCTTGACTGGCACATATGCGATCAACCAAAGGGAAGGGCCGCTGGCGGCCGGATCAGGTGGTTCCCCGGGCCCGGGGGTGGCCCCCGGACAGAAACCCGGACAGAAAATCTAGGGCCGCGCCGGCGGCGGCGATGGAAACCTCGAGCCGGTCGCCGGGGAGCGTGATCCCCCGGCTCTCGGCCCGCCGGCCGTCGGCCGCGGCCACGAAGACCAGGCCGACGGGCTTCTCGGCGCTCCCCCCGTCGGGCCCGGCGACGCCCGTGGTCGAGAGGCCGATTGAGGCCCGGGCCGCCTTCCTGGCCCCCAGGGCCATCTGCTCGGCGACCTGCCAGCTGACGGCCCCGTGGGCCTCCAGCGCCTCGCGGGCCACGCCCAGGAGATCCATCTTGGCCTCGTTCGAGTAGGCCGCGATCCCGGCCATGAAGTAGCCCGAGCTGCCCTGGACGGACGTCAGGGCGGCCGAGAGCCAGCCCCCCGAAAGGCTCTCGGCCGTGGCCAGGGTCAGGCCCCGGGCCGCCAGGTCCAGGGCGGCCCGGCCCGCCAGGCGCCACAGCCCGAGGGCCGGGCCCATCCCCAGCCAGGCCGGCAGGGGCCGCCCATCCGGCGCCGGGGCCTTCACCGGGCGAAAATGGCCGGCAGGATGTGCGGCTGGACGAAGAGGTAATGGGCGATGGCCACCAGCCACATGATGAAGCAGCTCGCCAGGCCGGCCAGGAAGTCGTCGAGCATGATGAACAGCGCCCCCTCCCTCCTGTTGGCCTGGCCGACGAGCCAAGGCTTGAGGTAATCGACCAGAAGGAACAGGAAAAAGCCCCACAGGAAGGGGAAGACCAGGAAATCGTACTGCGGCGCCAGGAACATGGCCGTCAGGAAGCCGAAGGTCCTGTCGATCACCACCCTCTGGTTCTGGACGGCCTTCTGGCCAGGTTTCTGGTAGAAGGCCAGGGAGCGGGCCGAGACCAGCCAGCCCAGGAGGAAGATGGCCGCGTAGCCGGCCAGGTAGGCCTTCCAGCCCAGAAGGAAAAGCAGGGCGTATAGCGGGAGGCCGCCGAGGGCGCCCCAGAAGGAGGGGGCCAGGGGGATGAACCCCAGACCGGCCACGCTCCAGACCCATTCCGCCGCCTTGTCCAGGCGGCCTGGCTTCGAATCCTGCAACAAAGCCCCCCTGGTAAGGCCCGGCTAGGGCCGCAAAAGGGCGGCCACGGGCTTGAGGCCGTAGGCCCCGCCCTCGATGGCCGTCAGGACGGCCCCGCCGCCGGTGAAGAAATAGTAGCTCTCGTCGTCCAGGGCGGCCAGGTAGACGCCAGGGGTGAGGTTCTTGAGCTCCGTGAGGGTGTCCCCGCCGCCGAAAAGCTTGCGGGCCGCCCTGTTGCGGGCGATGTCGGAGTACAGGCGGGCGCTCCCGTCAGGGAAATGGGGGGTCAGGCCCATCACGGCGTTGACGAAGATGGTCCTGGCGCCGGACAGGGCCCCGGCCAGGGCCGGGTCGTCGAAGGCCCCGGGGGCCACGTCCAGGAAGTACCCGTACTTCTGGCCGGCCCGGAGGTCGGAGACCCTGACCTCCCTGACCGTCCCCGGATCGGAGCGGTCCAGGGTCCCGGACTCGATGACGGCCCCAGGCTCGAGGATCTTGCCCCGGCCCCTGTCCTTCTCCACCAGGCCCCTGGCCAGCTCCACGTCGCCTGGATCGACCCCCCTGACCTCGACGCCGTATTTGGCGGCCAGGAAGGCGTTGTAGATGACCCCGCCCAGGATCAGGGCGTCCACCTGGTCGTAGAGCCTGTTGAGGGGCCCAATCTTCGTGTCGTACTTGGAGCCGGCCACCACGGCCAGGAAGGGCTTGGACGGGTTCAGGACCAGATCCAGGTGGATCAGCTCCTTCTGCATCAGGAAGCCGGCGGCGGCGGGGATGGCCTTGGCCACGTCGAAGGTCGAGGCGTGCGGCTGCCAGGAGCCGAAGGCGTCGTTGACGTACAGGTCGGCCAGGGCCCCCAGCTGCCCGGCCAGGGCCACGGTCCTCTCGTCACCGGACTCCTCGCCGGCGAACCAGCGGGTGTTCGGCAGATAGATCCCGCCGATGTCCCTGCCCCTGAGCCTCGCCAGGAGGGGGGCCATGGTCTCCTCCGGCAGGGACTCTATGCCGCGGCTCCCGTGGATGGGCAGGTCGGGGACCACGAAGCCGCCGGCGATCTTGCGGTTGAGGTAGTCCACGATGGCGGTGACGGCCGTGTCGGGGGAGGCCGTGATGTTGCCGGCCTTGTCCCTGGTCCGGCCGATGTGGGTCATCAGGATTGGGAAGCCACCCCGGCTGGAGATGTGGTGGATCAGGCCGAAGGTAGCGTCGATGCGGAAGGAGTCCTTGATGAGGCCCTTCTCGACCACGTTGTGGTCAACCCTGGCCAGGACTACCTTCCCCTCGAGATTGAAGTCGCCTATGAGAGGCAGGCGAGGGTCAAGCTGGGACATGTGATTCTACTCCTTACTTTTGGATGCGGCATGGTGGACTGTCTTCCTGGCCGTGGACGCCTTCCTGGCCCGGGCCCCCCTCCCCCTGGCGGGCGGGGCGCCCGGAAGGCCCCCCTAGCGATCCAGGGGGTCGTCGAACTTCGCCCCGCACCAGGGGCAATACTTGAACTCGCTGCTGTTCAGCTGCTCGCGGCAACTCTGGCAGACCAGCATGAGCTCCTCGGCGCAGTAGGGGCAATAGGTGAAGGTCTTGAAAAGGTTCTGCTGCTCGACCTTGAGATGGCCGATCTTCTCGGCGCAGTCGGAGTCGTGGCAGATCTTCTCGATCGAGCTGTTTTGCGAATGTTTCTCAGACATTGTCTCTCCGGGAGTTTTGGTTGGTCATGGGGAAAATGTCGCCGCTTAGGAAAAAGCTCACTGGATTATATATTATCCGTGCACCGAAAATCCAGTCCCAGGGGTGAGCCGGCAGCAGTTCTAATTTTGCATTATTTCTATAACCCACGTTGATCATCGGCTATTTTTCGACAATCACCCACCGCCTCCCTTTAATCCCCATACAGTATATCCCCGACTTCTCCACCTCCCTAACCTGCGTCAGTGGATCTTCCCAGAGTCGGGACTATGACGAGTCTTTTGTTCATCTGACGGACTTACCACCTAATCTTTTCCTTCGTCTCCCTGATCCCTTTGCCATCAGATTTGGTTCCTGGACAGCCCTTAGGGCTTCAGGCTGTCCAAGGATGCTCTTTTTTTAGATATTTTCTTTCTGTATTCATTATTCATATATACACTATTGCAATATTTAATTTAACCATAACAATATATTTTAATAGTACATGATTAATATTTATTAACGCAACTCAAACAATATCGCCCAGTAAAGCAAATAGCCTCCAATTATCTAATAAAAAACATCGCAATGGCAGCACCCCATATCAGTATAATACCGGCGCGGCCGCGATCGCGAGAAAAGGCTTGCCAACTATGATGCCCATGTAAAAACCCTGAAAAGCCTGAAAACGGCCAGTCTTGAGAGCTATTATCAGGCTTTATTTTAGCAGATCTCAACAAATCAGGCTTTTTACATCTGAATCAACCATCCCTCCCTCTTCACCAAGAGTTCATTGAACCTCAAGACTGGGCGGTGAAACAAGACTGTAATTCAGTGGACATGGTCATCGGCCATTGGACAGCCGAGACGATGCGCTCGGTTCTCGACGAGGTCGAGAACTATGACGAGGATCGCCGTGGAATATGCCTCGCCAACGGGGACGAGATATTACCCGTCATGCGAAAGCTGAGATATAGTTCGCATGATCCCGTCCCAGCATTTCCCTGCGAATGCCGCGACGGGCGAGATCCTCACTACAAAGGAGAGAGTCAGGGGAATCATTGGCTTTTTAAGAAAGTGTATAAACTTATTGGAGGCTATACTCTCGTAAAGGCCGGATGAGGGGGGCTTATCAAGATTTTGGAAAAACACATGAGCGCAGGGGCTTCCGCAAATTTGGAGCCAACATTGCCTCCTTCGCCGACTTTTCGATAATAAATTGACGCTTTTGTCATGCGCAGAGCCAAAACCATCATTGACCAAAGCCACAAATTGCCTTACAATTATTACAGAATACCGAACTTTCCGCCCAGGTTTTTTGATTGGCCACAGCCTGGAGGAGGTAACAATAAATGGGAAATAGTCCGTCGTCTCTTTTGAGAACAGGAACGAGTTCCTTCAGAAAAATCAGAACCGAGCGAAGGCTTTATGTCGATAAGACCATGTATCTCCCTGAGCTTATTGACAAAGGTGATGTCGTCTTCCTCTCCCGGCCCAGGCGCTTCGGCAAATCCCTGACCGTCTCCACCCTGGACTCCTTCTTCTCTGGGGAAAAAGAGCTTTTCAAGGGACTGGCCGCCGAGAAATTCATGGACTCCCCCGACTTCACCCCCAGGCCGGTCATCAACCTGGTCATGAGCCGCCCCAGCGGCAGCGACAGCAAGGAATTGCTGAAAGAGAAAATCATCGAGGAACTTAGAAGGAACGCGGAGCGGCATGGGGTTTCC
>JAISEK010000057.1 GCA_031264145.1 Deltaproteobacteria bacterium | reverse complement strand
CATTCCATGGTGTATAGAAAACTCCCTGGCCTTTATGGCCAATGGGCTCCCAGGCCGCCGGCCTGGCCTTCCCTGGTGGGACGGCCCTCGCCAGGGACCCCGTGGCACGGCCGCCCTGTCGTCCACCGCCAAGACCTTCCGGCGCCGATTTTACCGCCAAGGTCCCTGGCCTTCCGCCGACAGGCTCCAGGGCGGGTTCCATTTTACACCAATTTTGAATTAGGATGTAAAACCATCATTTTGCGTCGCCATCCATGTCGGCGACTGACAGCTCTCCCGACATCAGGCGAGGTAACAGTTGATCACGCAAAAGAGATAGCTTACGGCATTCAATCCGATTACGAACAATCTGTTCAAATATAGGAATAAGTAATTCACCTATTTTTTTATAGTAATCAGTAGTTGGTATGATTACTTTAGCATTTTTAAGAGCATCACGTTTAATATGTCCCATAGTAGTTGCTTTATCAGCCGCTAAAGATATAAATTTAGAAAGATAATAATATGTCCATAAGTAATAGAACCATTTATCATATTTTTTAGAGGTAACTTTAAAAAGATGCTGGTTAAGACCACAGTCACCGCCACACCAAATATCGACAAGTAGGCTTCCTGACCATGAAAAAATAACATCTCCGTCATGTACGATATAATCGGAACGAATATTCGAGGAACATAAATCACTAGATGAATCACAAAATCCTTGCCGAAGTTCTTTTATCTTTAGTACTGGGAGGTTAGCTTCATCATCAACAGGCTGGAAACGCTGCATTGCTAAACCATTAAGATACTCTGCGATGTCAAGAAGGCTTCCAGTAATCCAGTTAGATGGTTTTTTCCAATCAAACGGCTCGAAGTCCACGAACCACGACTTGAAGATCGCCTGGGCGATCTGCTCCAAATCCTGGTTTATCTTTGTGTTATTGGCGATTTTTTCATCTAGCGCCCGCAAAGTTTGACCGATTTCAATTTGCTCATCCAAAGGAGGAATTGCGAGTTCAAGTGTGTGTATATGGTTACGGTTAAGCGTAGGAACTGCACTGCCACCCGCAAAGTTGCCCAAATCAAGAGTTTTAAGTAAATAGTACACGAATACTGGATCAGAGCCTTTAAATTCTTTGACATATAGTGTCGTGTTATGCGACCAACTACGACCGTACACGATAAATGGGTTTCCGGTATTCCCGCTACGCCCTATGGTTATAGCTGGTGCCTCAGTAGTGTACTTGTTGTGATTCCCAATAATCCCGTTAGAACCTACAACCGGGTATTCACCATGTACCATTTTATTTTTCGGCAAATCATGTCCTCTTTGGAATGTGAGGACATCTCCGAGTACGCAAGTTTTCCAAATGTTCATCTCCTTCCTCCCTCATCCAATGAACTTTCTGTGCGAGTTTTTTACATTCGCCTGATTGACCGATGTAATAGAAAAATCATTTAATAATTATAAAAATCATCTTGGACTGGATAGATTTCATGTGCATGGCAGTAAAAGAATGATTAATAAGTAATTTATTTTATTTTTAGCACAAATTTTATATACTTTAATATATAAAAATGATTGACAATAAATTATTTGAATCATTAACCTTTGAGGAAATACTTTTAGAGATGAAAAAAAATAAAAAAATAACAATAGATAGTGTTGATTATATAAAACCTCTTATAAAACGACAAAAACTATTTTAGAGGCATTTAATGTGCCAATACCTATAACTTTATAGTTTATTGTCTCTTTTTTGGTTGATTAAAACCACCAGCTTTAGCTGGTAGCTTTAGCATTTCTTCTTGATTATGCTGGCAAATAGCCATAGACACATTAAGGAACAATTTATCGTAATTACGTATATTTGTATTATAGATTGATATAATACAAAATAAATGATATTGTTTAATACTATGATGTAGTAAAGATGTCAAATAATTTTAAATATTTCTTGTAGATGCTGTCACAGTAAAATTAAAATTTGATTATCACTGAGATATCGTTTTCAAAATATGTAACATGACTTTGAAGATTCAAAAAGTGATAAAGATTGTGCGGCTTAAGCCGCCGACATAAGCTGCAAGATGTCTTCTCTTTCAGACCAGCGCTTTAGCCGGTAGTTGATGTCGTTCTTCGGAGCGGCTTTAGCCACTTAAAGGCGACTTTAGTCGCCATCTTTGAAGCCACCAGCTTTAGATGGTGGTTATTCACTATAACAGTAAATATATATACAAGTATTTGCTATTTAATCAATATCTTTTTCTGGCTTTTACAGGCAATAAGTCTATTTTTATAGAGCACGTTATATGTAATCAAAATAATTTATTTTAATAAGGCGTAAATAAATAATTATCCAATCTTTGAATACTTTTATAAATAATAATTGATGGAAATAAACTATTTTATATATTTAAAATAAAAATTATACTGATAAAGACATTAATTACTTTATAGAGAATTAATATTAAATTTATTATAATATATAATCATATATTAATATATAATTTATTATTGCACAGGAATAATACATTATTTTTATTGACTATTGCCAGTAAATTTGCAATAATTTGGTCATCTTAGCCTGGGAGGCTCAACATGTTCAAGAAGATCCGCAATTTTTTCTCCAAAATTGTCGACCACAGAGTCATCGGCAGGACAAAATTCAAGCTCGACGACATCATCGCCATCGCCTTCATCTTGACGACAATCCAGGCACCCCCGACATCCAGGCCTTGTCGCCTGAAGAATTGATGTCCCGGATGTCTCAAAGCATGGCAGGACATTTAGGACGGAGGAGGCGGGAACAGCCAGATTCACATGGTACCTGGGACGTCAATACGGTTGCTAATCTTGGGATGGGAAAATGGAGGAGGAATGGATGGTGAAAAAAAGTTGGGTAATACAAAAAAATCTTGGAAAAGGCAAAATAATCACGATATCGAGAAAATCACATGATAACTTGTAAAGTCACACTAGTTTCAAAAAACATGGGTTTTCGCAGTCGAATCAAAACTCCATGTCGCGAAGGAGGACCCAACATGGCCTTCACTGAAAAAGAGCTGCGGGAACAGGAACAGGCCCTTGAGGCTGCCAAGGAGGAGTTTTCCCGTCTGAACGCCCAATTTGACGGTATGGTCAAGGACGCCGGACATTCCCATGCCGACCTAAGGGCGTCTCTGGAGGAAAAACGCTCCCCTGAGTTGGACAAGCTTCTGGAGCAGGCCAGGGAGGAAGCGACGCGGGCTGGCCAGGCCAGGGCGGCCCAGACCGGGGCGCCTCTGGAGCCCCAGACCAGGAACGCCGGGCGGGGACGCCCTGGAGCGGTTAGAATCTAGAGCGGGTCAGCTAAGCAAAAAGATCCGCTCCGCAGGGAGATGCCCGTGCGAGAACCGCTGGAAAGCCTGAAAACGATCAGGCATGGGGCCTATTTTTGGGCGGATTGCAATAGCGCGGGCTTTTATGCCATCATCAATGATTAGCCTGCAAATTTATCCCTTGGGATACCCGTAGGCGTGTTTCTCGACCTCTAATTGGGCATCGCGAAGTAGGATGCGTAAAGCAAGGAGAACTGTAATGTCAGAAGTGTCAAGCACAGGCAGCGTCGGTTCGATCGCCAGCTCAATAGATCTGGGCACCACCTCGAGCCTCCAGTTGATGTTCGCCAAGCTGCAGTTGGCCCTTTCCGGGACGGCCAAGAGCTCGGTCATGGGGTACATAGAGGCGCTCGAGAAGAGCCAGGCGGAGCAAAAAGAGGTGGCCGACTTTCTCACGGCGGCCCGCGGACTGCAGGCCAAGGCCAAATCAGAGAACAAAGCCAACGTGATGCCAGATGACATGGTAAAATACATGAATACGAATAATCTGGCCTACGACCAAACTGGCAAAGACAATTACCACAACAAGGACGAGTGGGAATTGGCCATCACCAGCTTGAAAACCCACCTGGATGTACTGGGAACGGACACCCAGCAGAAGATGGTTTTCGTGCAGGATTTTATGGGCCAGTATAATTCCTATCTGCAGGGGGCGAATTCGGCCACCCAGCAGTCCAACCAGACCCTGGCCGAACTGGACCGTCTTCGCTAATGTCCATTTTTTTTGTAGAAGGCGATGGCCAAGCATTCGATCTGAGGCCGCCAAAGGAGGAATTTCCCGTCTGAAAGCCCTATTTGGCGGGATGCCAAGGACACTGTGTTTTTCGCATGAAGTCAGTCCCGAAAGAGTCGCTGGGGGGAAAACGCCTCCTTGGGGTTTGCGAGGCTCCCGGGGCTGGCCAGGACGCAAGTGGCCAGGCCGGGGCGACCAGGGCCGAAACGCCCTTGGGCCCAGACCAGGAACACCGGGCGTGGACGCCCTGGCCCGGTTGGAATCCATGGTGGATTGACCTCGCAAAAATGCTCCGCCCCACAAGGATTTGCGGGCGAATCAATATCCATGTGATGCCAGCAGGGGCGTTCTTCGACCTCTAAGGCAATCCCAACAACGACTTAGGCCAATCTCGGCGCCCAGTGCGGAAATCACACGTCTTGCCCCCCAGTTAGCGGGCCATGGACGGATACCGTTGTTTCATGTCCATGTCTTGGGGCACCTTAGGCTGTCGAAATTGCCTTCTGGGAGAAAAATAACGCCAGAAGCGCCAAGCCCATGCGTCAGCGTTCCCATCCACGATGCCATCGATCCGGGCCTCACCCCTGGCCCCAAATGGCGGTTCGCCAAGCCGCGGTTGTCCCTTTCCGAACGTGAGTTTTACATTTTTTTGTCCTGTAAACTCAAGTCAAAATTAATAATTATGCGTAATAATTGATGTTATTTTAAGAATCATGGGCTTGCCTTGCGATAATTTTTACTGTACAATTATATAGTAAAAATTGAGGAGGCCCATAATGGCCAGGCCAGTAGATCCGAACGCCCAGTATAGAGTCAAGACACATGTGAATAACGGGTACACTTACGCAAGCACTCAGCCTTCAAGCATAGATCCAGTGACCGGGAAAAAGAAATTTCGCTACAAGCATTGGGGCAGGGTCGATGAAAATCTCAAGTTTATACCTGGGCAAACGTTTTATCTGGCCTCCACGGAAGAACGTGCCCGGCTTGTCTTTCCCGAAGGTTGGGACATGAGCGAGGCGGTCAAATTCTCAGGGCTCAAAAAGCCAGGAAGGCCAACTTTTTCCGATGATTGCGAGAATCGTCTGTACGGCGACGTCTGGTTGCTGGAAAAGATTGCCGAGAAAACAGGCATTCGCCGGGATCTGGAGAAGGTTTTCAGCGGCAACCGCGAGATCGTCGATGATCTCCTTACCCTCGCCATGTTCCCATACCTCACGAAGTTCACCTATAACCGTGTCGCCAGATGGCAGAGGATCGTGAGGAGTCCTTCCTCCAGAGAGCTCACGCCTTCCGCGATCACGCGGCTGACCCAGTCCGTCACGGAGCGACATCGCATGGATCTTCTCAAGCTTCGCTCAGCCAGGCTTGGGAAAGACGAGCTTTGCTCCGTCGATTCCACGAGCAGATCCGCGTATGGGGACAGCCTCGCCGACATCAGATGGGGCAAGAACAAGGAAAACCTCCCGCTGGAACAGACAATGGAAGTCGTGGTGTATACGCTTTCCAGCCACATGCCTGTCTACTATAGGACGTTTCCTGGCAACATGCCTGATTCTCGAAGCCTTGGGGTAATCCTGACGGATCTGGGAAATGCCGGTTTCAAGAATCTGGTCTTGATCACCGATCGCGGCTATGAAACTCTTCGGAACCTGGAGCGGTTGATATCGCTCGGGCAATCAGTGATAATGTGCGCCAATACGAGCCAGAAGGATGTTTCCGACGCCATCGCGCGGCTGGGCGAATTCAGCGCCAGGCCTGAGGCGATGAGGATAGATTCTGACGCCAAGCTATATTACAGCCAGCATGATATAGAATATGAAGTCGAGAGCGCCGCCAGGAAAGTGAAGGAATCAAAAAAACTGAGACTATACTTATATTTTGATTCAATCCGCCGAAGCCGTGAATTGATGGAGCTAGACATTGCCTTGAGCTTCCAGGAAATTGGCCTTAAAGAACTATTTGACAATAAAAATTTAATTGAAGATATAAATAACATTAAAAACGATTTTAGTTATTATGATGTTATCCTTGACGATGACACAAATTTAATAAAATCATTTGAGTTAAATTTAAAAAAAGTCGCCAAGGCTAGGAAATTTTCAGGTTTTTTTTCGATCATAACCCATGGTCTTGACTTCGATGCGATGAGAATATTCAATACATACCGCCTTCGGGATGAGCAGGAAAAATATTTTCAGCAGATGAAAGATCAAATGGTCTCGGACAGACAGAGAAATTGGTCAGAGGAGGGCAAAACGGGACGTCTCTTCATATTATTTGTGTCTCTCATTTTAGGTTCATATGTGCGCCATATCTGGAAAAGCACGAAACTGCATGATATATTTTCTTCATCTCTGGACATAGTTGATGAGATGAGGTCGATACGATTCGTAGAATATGCAAACAAAGCAAAAATGATCACGCCATTCATAGGGGCGCAATTGGACATATGCGAAGCTTTTGGTTTTGAGATACCTGACGGTTGTTCTCCGCTATACAAATCACGCAAGATACAAAAGCGTAAGCGTGGCCGACCACCGAAAAAAAAGGTCGAAAATAGTTTATAGTACAAAAAAATGAAAATAACACGTACTATTGGGACAGTCCGATGCTGTTGTCAGAGCTTTTGTCGCCGCTGGAGCCGAGAGCGGTAGCGTGAGTAATCTGTACTCATTAGCCTACAGCAATGTTCTTGTGCCTGGGCTTTTAAGCGCTGACCCCGAGGCCACGGATTTCGTGTCCAGTCTTTTTCAAGCCTCGTAGCCGTCACAAGATGATGAAAAACATTCATCGCATGATGGTATTTTTTGCGTTCCCGAGACAAATTGCCACAATTTTCAGACGACACATCATTGGCAGTTTGCTGCTTTGAGGAATAGCCATTTTTAACCGTGCTGCTTGATGTACTTTCGTTAGCCTCAATGAAAGCTTGCCAACTGCGCCAGCGAGATACCCATCACCTGAATGGTGAGAGCCTAAGGGGAAATGGCCAGCCACCATCAACGCCGACTGTCCGTTGAGGTGGACAGCGGGCGGACGACAATGCGCCTTGGGCCGAGTAACTGGGCTGTCGCCAATGGGAAAATGCCCCGTGGTTGGCCAAAGCCAGGCAGCCAGGCAAACGTGCCGCTCGCCACATGCCGCGAGGCCGTCTTCATCGCGCCTTCCAGGGCCTGGCTTGGGGGCCAGTGAGCGTGCCGGTCCAGTAACCAGCCGCTGTCCGTTCCTTGTCTTTCAAAAGTGACGGTCAAGCGTGGCTCCACTTCGCCAGAACAGACGCCGGCTTTGACGGATTATCCGGCGGATGGAATCGCCTCCAGCCAGATCAAGAAAAGCAAGGCGCTGGGTTTTCCCTGGGTTTGGCGTGCCTTAGGGCCAGGTCTGAAATAGCCTATAAATGGCGCGCCAAGAAGATGGTTCCTGCCTCCCCCCGTCCCACCGCTGTGCCCATTTCCGCGACCTGGCGCACCGGATCGATGCCATTGCCGGACGACATGACTAAATTCCCATAGCCGGCATATAGGCGTGAAGCATCGCTTACTCAGGCAGGTGGTCCTTTGGGGCCAGGTCATGGTGGTCTCTCAGGAGGTGGAGAACAGTCTTTGCGTTTCCGCTGCCAGGTGAGTAGAATAGGTTTAATTGTAAATATATATTTGTGTTTAGATTTTATCTCGAGGAAAATTAATATAGCTATGGCAATATACAGCAATATCTTTGGAGGCTTATAATTTCTTCCTTTTTCCGTCGCAAAGAGTATTTTCATGTCGCCAACGGGAATGGCTGAGCTGGCATCCTTGATATATTGCCCGTCCGTGAAGGACCCATCCTTGATGGCGAACACAGCCTGGAGATGCCCTTGGTTGGCGGCACGTCGGAACCATTTGCGGGCCTGGGCCTCGTCCCGTTCAGTCCCATCCCCGATCCGATGTATCATTCCAAGGGCATACTGCGCATGCATGTAGTCATCAGCGGCGGCTAGGCGGAGCCATTTGATGGCCTCGCCAACGTTCCTGCCGATCCCGTCGCCTCCAAGATAAATGGCGGCCAGACGGAATTGGGCCAGAACCAGGCCCCGCTCGGCGGCCTGGCGGTACCATCTCATGGCCTCATCCATGTCTTTGCCAACGGCCTGGCCATTTTCGTACAGCTTTCCCAGGACGAACCACGAGATGACGTCCCTGCTTTCCGCCAATTCTCTGGCGATTTCGTAGGCCCTGGCGTAATCCTGGGGGACGCCATGCCCAAAGTAGTATCTGTAGGGCGATACTGGACGATCGGCCGGCCAACTCTCGCCGGACAAAAGTAGGCAGCCGATAATTAATACTACAACTTTCACGTGCATCTATCAAAAACCAGTGCTGAAGGTTTAGGAGTCACACCTATTGTATCGACATCAAACTGAGTGTCAGTGCCTACCTTGAAATGACCATATGCTGCCGGATGGATTTGTCCACGGGCATCCAGCGTGAGCATCGCGCCACCATGCGATACCAGGCCGGCAAGCTTGCGTCGATGGATCTCGCCCATCGTTTCCAGCGAGCACGGCGATCTTTTCAAGAAAAACCTCGGGGCCATGGGCAAATCCACTCGCCCTAGGTCGCCATGTGTTTGTAATGCGCTGGGTTCCATTGATTTTCTATCTGGTGTGGATGACAAACCAGGACGATATTCATGAAAATGGATAAATTGCGCACTATTGGGTAAAACAAGGTTTGTATATGGATAAATATGATGGAAGTAAATTTTGTATATTATCAATATTTTCAGTGATTAATCAAAATAACTCATTCATTTTGGGTATATTGCTCGTGATATTCGTCAACATTTCGATCATTATCCTCCTATTGCTTGAACTGTGGAGAGCATCATATTTCATGGCTCTCTGGTCCCCATGTTCTGAACAATAGCTGGGTCCATCGAATTTGTCCGATTCTATTATGGTCTATATAGTCATTGGTAAATTATTCGTAATAAGATGAACGCTGTAGTATAGTGGTAGCCGCCTTAAATTATTTTATTGAATGTCTGCAAGCCGGCTGGAAGTTCTTTCATGTCGATTCTCCATCCCTAGCCCTGTCATCGAAGCTCAATGGTCCCTCCCACTGATCTTGGACCAATTATCGCGCAGTTAGATCCTTGCTGGCAACGCCCCGCATTCAACGATGCTGGCAGCGGGATGACGTCCCCGTTTTCCGGCAATTCCTTGGCGATTTCGCCTGCCTTGGCATAATCATGTAGCGGGTCATGTCTAAAATAGTATTTGTAGGGCGAGTCAGGACGCTCGGCCAGCCAGCTCCAGCCGGACAACAAGCGGCCGAGGAATATCAATGGAAAGATAGTTCCTTATCCAGCGCAAATGTCGGTAATACGTGTAGAAACAAGTAAAAATAACAAAGAAGCAGAGACTCGTTAACATGGAATATGAACAGACATAGAGGGCGACGCCACAAATGTGACTGGCGGCCAAAGGCCTACCTGAAGGCGCATCTGGCACCGATCCGTGACCCTGGCTAGGGAGCCCGAGGAGTCACTCACGGGAGCATGGATAAGGCAGGGGGGCATCCAGGGCACCCGATTGGCCGTGAGAAGGTACCGCGGCGCAATGATCTGGTTCATGGGCAAGATTTGGGGTTTGGCCCCGGTAAGGGACAAGCCCGCATGTCGTGGCGTCGCTGGTTGGCGTCATCCAGGAAATGCCCCGTTGCGGGAGCCAAATGTCCCCTGGACCAGGGTCTCTTGGCTTTCAGGTTCGGCTCGCTGATGTGGCCGGTTGGTCTTTTGGACAGTGTGCCCCAAGAAAGGGGCCCGTCTCCTAGGGCCTTCCGGTGGGCCTGGGCCTAGTGGGGGCCTGTGGCCGACCCTTTTTTCGCCTCTTGGCCTTGGGGGCTTTGCTGGCGGTGGCCTCCCTGTCCTTGGCGGGCTTTTTCGTTGTCGGCTCGTCTCGGACGGGCCGGGCCAGGCAGCGCAAGAGAAGGAGCAGGCCCACGGCCAGGGCCGGCAGGGACAGGAGCTGGCCCTTGCTGAGAAGGAGGTCGTCCGAAGGCCCCTGGCGCTCCTTGATAAACTCGACCAGGAAGCGGCCCAGGAAGTAGAGGACCAGGAAGAGGGCCGAGAGGACGCCCCTGGGCCTGTCCTGGCGGCCTAGGCGGCGGTCGGCCGCCAGGAGGATGGCCAGGATGGAAAGGCCCAGGCCGAACTCGACCAGCTGGCTAGGGTAGCGGGCCGGGCAGAGTTCCGGCGGCAGCTGGTCATAGAGGGGAAACTTGACCCCGAGGCGGCCCTGGGTCACTCGGCCGACTATCTCGGAATTGAAGAAATTGCCCAGCCTGACCATGGCGGCTCCCAGGGCGGCGGAAAAGGAGAAGCGGTCGGTCACGGATAGAAGCGGCAGCCCGTGACGGCGGGCGTAGTACCAGAGGGCCAGGACCAGGCCCAGGGCAGCGCCGTGGCTGGTCAGCCCTCCTTCCCAGACCCTTAGGAGCCATGAAGGCTCGGCCAGGAAGCGGTCGAAGTTGTAGAAGAGCACGTGGCCCAGGCGGGCACCCAGGAGGAGGCCAACGAAGCCCGGCAGGATGATGTCGTAGGCCTGGTCGGCCGTGCCGCCGGCCCTCCTGGTCTGCCAGAGGAAAAGGACGAAGCCGCCCAGGAAGACCAGGGAGAAGATGAGGCCGTAGTAGCGGACAGCGAGCCCGGTGCCGGGCAGCTGGAAGATTACGGGATCTATGTCCCAGACAGGGGCCATGGTGCCTATTGTACCTTGATTCTGTTAAGGTGTCGGGAAAAGCCGTCTCAATCGTGGCCTGTCCTCTTGGCGGCCAAAACGCATTAGGCTCAAGAGAGACCATGTTTGACGGCAATTGATGAAATATGGCCCGTGGCGTGACCAGGGACGGCTGAGCGGCAATCATCCCGAGGATGGCCAGGATATTGAAAATGCGATTGTCTTGCCGCACAAAATATAGTCGTTGGCGCAGTGACAAGAAGGCTGCACGTGCATATCTTTAAGCCAGGGAAGACACGTAAAGAGATGCGGATGCCATGGGGCATGAACTGTCGGCCAGGCAAGACAAAAACATTGCCCAGCGAAGATAAATGCATGGCCAGTACGTCAACAACCGACGAGATGCATGGTCTTGCCAAGGAACAGTGTGTTCTCCCAATAAATCTTCTCCTCCCAGGCCTTGTTCCTGTCACGGTCGAAAATCACCAGCCAGCCCTCGTCCTGGCCGGCAGCGTCAAGATATCCGGCCAGCTGCCTTTGCCAGTCATCGAGCGTTTTCTCCCCCTTGAGCTTCACCTCGACCAGATACTCATGCCCGCCGTAATGGATGGCGATGTCGACGGCCCCGCGGCCCTCGGCGTACTCCCGGTAGACCAGGCCGCCGCTGTTGACGATTTTTTGCAGATACGCCAGGAGCATGAAGGAATAGATCGCCTCGTCATATTTGAAGGCGGCGAAATCACCGTGTCTGAAGGGGAAGGAATCAGAGCCTTGTCGCCAGAATATCTGGAATTCCCTCAAAAGCCCCGACATGTGCAGGATCCGGCCATCGGTCCAGCTTTTTGTCTCAACGTCGATGTCCAAAAAGTGCTCTATCTCGTCGGTCAATGCCCTCGACATGGCCTCCCCGTATATCTTGTTGGCCGGCCGAAGGGTCCGATCCTCGTTTTCGGAAAGCAGTCCCAGGTCCAGGCAGAATCGCCGGTCATCGCTGTTAACGGGAATAGTCAAATCGTTGCCGGCAAACACGGCGTCCATGACCCTGATGACCCTTGGCTCCCTGAGGCGCGCCAGAAGCGAGCCGACGTGCGTGCTCCTGCCCTTGACAAGGGTCTCCGCTGCCTGGTCGAAATGACCGACGGTAATGGTTTCCCGGTGGTCGTTCTTGAGCTGGACCGAGACGATCTGGTCGGCCAGGGCGTTTACCAGCCATGGCTGGCCTTCAGTCCAGTCCCAGGCCCTGTCCATGGCCGAGTCGTCGAATTGCTGGCCCGCGGCCGCGGAATGCTGCCCGTACAAGGCCCTGATTTCGTCCCTGGAGAAATTGGAGAGGGTGAGCGATTCCTTATTGACGTTGAAGGGGCTGCCTTCCCCAGGGGACTCATCGTCGGGCCGGACCTTGATCAGGCAGTCCAATATGTCCCGCATGCCCACGAGGGCCATCGATCTGGGGAATCTGTTGACGGTCTCGTCGCGGTAAAGGTAGCCGTCCCTGACCTGGGCCAAGAAAGATAACAGGCCCTGGCCGGAAAGGAGGTCCGCCTCGTCGAAGAAGACCACCAGGTCCTTGTCCAGATCCCGGCACAATTGATTAAGGATTTTTCTGACTTTATAGTCAGGGGCATCCATTCCGGGCAAGGAATTGTAGGTGAAGGCCTTTTCCCTGATGACCTCGACTCCCGACGAGTCCATGGCCGCATTTATCTGGGAAACTACCTTGGTCATGGTCTCGTTTTCAGCGACCGTGTTTCTTAGGGTGGCCAGGGAGCAGTTCAGGGCATACCACTGGCCCTCATTGTTGATTGTGTCAGTCAGGAAATTGAGGCAAGTCGTCTTGCCTGTCTGCCGTGGGGCGTGGAGAGTGAAATAATACTCGTTTTCGATCATTTCGCCAATGCCGGGCTGTCGCTGGATGACCGGCAGCATATAGTGTTTCGACGGATTGCATGTCCCGACGGTGTTGAATTTTTTTTCCGCGCTTATGGTCATGTCGTCCCTGGAAAACTGATGAAGGACAATCGAAAGGTTTTGGCTGTTCCTGGCCAGATGGCGGAGCTGGCGTGGTTCTTGGATTAATTCGTCCAAGGAATTCAGTCCTGACGATTGTATCAAGAGGCTTGGGCCAAAATCCACTGTTTTGTGTGTCTGTCCATGGCCTTCCATTGTAAGGCCTGTGTCGGGGGAGAGTGCCTTGGCGACGTCACGCCGCGGCCAGCCGAGGGGATGGGTGGATGGCGATCGGGGGCGTGCGATGCAGACGATCTGGTGGATCGTTGACGTCTGCCCGGAAGGCCATCCGGCATGCTCATGGAGCCATGGTCCCGAGATTCGCGCCCTTTTTCGGAAAGTCCGGCCCGGGCCCTCCCAAGGCAACATAAACATGGCCCGCTGGGTCGCCGGCGTTGGTGACTAATCTGGCCTATTACCGGCTGATTCAACACAAGGCATTGCGGAATTAAAAAGCCAGGGCCCCCGAGGGGGGCCCTGGCTTTGGAAGGGACTGATCCCCCTGGCCCGTCAGGCCGGACCAGGGGAAGGCCCAAGGCTACTCCACGTCGGTGCCGCTGAAGACGCCGACAACGCGGCGGTTCTCAGCCCGGCCGGCCTCGGTGTCGTTGGTGGCGATGGGCCGGGACTCGCCATAGCCCACTGAGGAGACCTTCTCGGAGCTGACGCCGAAGTCGGAGACCAGGGTGTCGCGGACGGCCTTGGCCCGGCGCTCGGAGAGTTTCTGGTTATACACATCGGAGCCTCGGCTGTCCGTGTGGCCCTCGACCACGGCGGTCGAGCCTGGGTGGGCGTTCAGGAAGTCGGCCACCTTCTTGACCTCGGGCAGATACTGCCTCTTGACAACGGCCTTGTCGAAGTCGAACTTGATGTCCATCCTGATGGTCACGGTGATGGGGCAGCCGTCGGCGTCTACCTTGTAGCCGGCCGGGGTGCCTGGGCATTTGTCGTAGGCATCGCAGACGCCATCGTTATCCGAGTCGGGGCAGGCGGGGTTGGCGCCAACCTGGAAGGTCAGACCGGCGGTGACCATGGGGGCGTTGAAGCGGGCACCCTGGACCCGGCGGAAGCCGTATGAGTCGTTGACCTCCATCCTGAGGGCGATAACCTCGTTGAAGAAGAGCTTGAAGCCCAGTCCGGCGTTGGCCGCGAAGGAGCTGTAGTTGTCGTAGTCGGGGCGATCGCGGGAGATCCACTGGCCGCCGAGGCCAAGG
This sequence comes from Deltaproteobacteria bacterium, assembly GCA_031264145.1. GTDB lineage: Bacteria > Desulfobacterota > Desulfarculia > Adiutricales > Adiutricaceae > JAIRNQ01. Next base: position 5,365 of record JAISEK010000057.1, on the reverse strand, counting down.
GACACGTAAGGCGTGAACTTGGTGCCCGTGTCGAAATGGTACAGGGCACTGATGCGGGCCATGGTCACGTCGTTGTCGAAGTTCAACGCTGTGGTGCCGAAGCCCGGCAGGACGCCGTCGTCGTCAAGGTTGGGGGCGAAGTAGCCGAAGGCCTCTATGCCCCAGTTCTTGGTGAAGTTGTAGCCGAGGCCCAGGCCAAAGACGCCGCCGTTGTCGACGGCGATCCGATTGTTGGGGAACAGGTAGCCGCCCATGAGGCTGATGTGGAGAGTCTCGCCAGACATCTGGGCCGAGGCCGAATAAGGGGCCAGGCCCAGGGCTGCGACTGCCAGAATCGCCAAAATCAAGAACTTGGTTTTCATCGTAACTTCCTTGCTCGGAATTACCTGGCCGGGGGCCAGGGGATGAAGGACGATCGGTCAAAGCCGAAAACGCCTGTAATGTAAGGAATAACGTGACTTGAAGAGTCGTTTCCCAGAGGTCTCACTTTGGCGGCCGGCCTTTGGTGTTCCAGGCAAGGGACGGATCGTGTCTTTGGCCTACCCATGGGCCAAACCGAGCCACCCTCTTTCCGCCTTTGGCCAGGCCAAGGGGCCCTGGCCCGGCGGACGCCGGCCAGGGAAGGGAAAGGTTTCTCCAAAATTGCCCGGAATTTTTCTCGCCCGTGAAAACCCCAGGTCCTTGACATCCTCACCCAGCCTAAAGGCGAGGTGGTTGACACTGAGCCAGAAACGTTGCCGCTTCTGGTCTCCTCGGTGGGTTCCTGCCTCGTCGGCGGACCTGCGTCCAATCCTCCACAGGCAGACACGGCTTGTCCAGCCGTCAGGATGAGTTTAGTGCGCAATATTTTGAAAATATAAACCAAATCTTCTAAGGCGCGAAAGAATCGCGCCTTACACCCTCGGCCTGGGACCAAGGTTTTACGGCACCTTGGATAACGACCTTCCCAGCCCGTCGGGTTCCTGGCAACGGTCATTTCCGCTCCGACCACGCCAGATGGGTCAGGGCAGGAGAAGATAGGGATAACAAGCGTTCGCTCGTCTTTGGGACGAAAATCCCCACCTAACAGGTTGACATCTGGCCCACGCCAGGCAAAGCGGGGCTTGAGGGCCAAACGGGTCCAGGCATGGGGCCGATTATGGCTGGAAGGCCACGGCCATGATCGAGATTGCGGAAAGCAGGCTACCCAGACCCCACGACTTCGGTAATATTACCAGTAAACGTCTAGGGTCTCAAGAATTTTTTTTAAGGTTCCTGATTTCTCTTTGGGTCTAAGAAACTTTAAAATTAAAATTAATAGTTAATTAAGTATAAAAAAATATTTAAAAAATAAATTAAAGATCTAATAAAAATAAATATTCATAAAAATAAGTTTTTTAAAACTAATAAACATGTTGATGATTAAAAGAAATACTTTTTAAAGTATTAACATATTTTTAATATAAAAAATTTAAAATATGAAATAAAAAAATTGTATTAATGTTTTTATGCTGGTAAATATAAAGAAAATAAATGTTTGGCCTGTTTTGGGGCCCCGCCATTGGGTTGACGGAAGCTGGATTTGGGGCCAAAGGACTGCCCGACCAGACCAGGGCACAGGGTGGCCGGAAGGTGTTTTTTCAAACATTTTAGGGCGTTATGGATGAAAAAGATGCGGGACCGGGCCGGATTGATGCCTAAAAGACAGACAATCCGGGCTGTTGGGTTAATTGGCCGCCCCGACAGATTTTTTTCCACTATTAGCGCCTCCCCGGGGAGCCATCACAGGCCTGCCTCCAACGGGACCTTTCCCGGCCGCTCTGGGCCCGCGGGCCAGGAACCCACTGTCAACAACTTAATGAGACCGCTTCTCCCTAGTACGAAATACGTGGTCTGCCCATAGACTGCTAATTGATGACGATTACACATTTTTTGTTCCGGGTGCCAAAGTAGCCGGGTTGTCAGACCGCCTTAAGTTGTTGACATTGGCCAGGAACCTGCCTTCGACCAGTCTCCAGAGGGCGTAGATGGCCGCCAATATCCCCATAGCCGGCGCGACCAGGTACCCACCCCGGCTGAACAGGGTTTTCGGGCTCTGCGCCGGCAGCCTAAGGGGCCAGACGTAGGATCTGACCTCGTTCTGGACCGAGCGCTCCAGTATCCGGCCAGAGGGGGCGATCAGGGCCGATATGCCGTTGTTGGCGGCCCTGGCCAGGGGCAGCCTCGTCTCAACGGCCCGCATGACCGAATGGGCGAGATGCTGGTCCGGGGCCATGGAAAGGCCGAACCAGGCGTCGTTGGTCGTGACGACCAGGAGCCGGGCACCGTTCTTGGCCAGGTCGTAGGCCATGTAGGGAAAGATCGACTCAAAGCAGATCATCTGGCCAAGCTGGACGCCGTCCAAGACCATGGGCGGCCGCCGAAGGCCGGGGCTGTAGGTACCGGCGGCTCCCAGGAGTCCTTGTAGAAATGGCCATTTGAGGAAAGGCAGGACATCGGCCAGGGGAACGTACTCGCCGAAGGGCACCAGGTGGGTCTTGTCGTAGCCGCCGATGACTTTTTGTCCCTCGACCAGCCAGGCCCGGTTGTGTAGCCTCAGGTACCCGTCCTCGTCGTAGTCGCCCGAGGCCAGGCCCACCAGCATGGGGAAGTCATGCCGGCCAATGAGATCGTCGAGCCAGGCCGTCTCAACCAGGTCCAGGGCGTAGAGGAACGGGACAGCCGTCTCCGGCCAGATGGCGAGCCAGGGCCGGCTTTGCCCTGTCCTCTCGAGCAGGGCCTCGAAGCGGGCCAGGATCTCGTCCCGAAACCTTATGTCCCACTTGTGGTCCTGGGGCACAGAGGCCTGGATGATGGCCAAGGTCCTGGGCGGGGAGGGGGCCTGGGTGGCCTCGCGGTCGAGTTCGGCCAGCCTGTGGCGCCCGTAGCCGAACAGGGCGGCCGCCAGGGCTACGGCCGCCACGGCCGAGGCCAGGGCCAGGCCTGGCCTGGCCCTGGCCTTGTGGGCCTGGGCCAGGAAAAGGGAGATCAGGGCCACGGGGAGCGTGAGGCCGTAGACGCCGAACAGATCGGCGGCCCCCACGAACTCGAGGCTGCCGGCAAGGCCCCCCGCCAAAGGGGTCCAGTTGAAGCCGGTCAGGACGAAGTTCTTCAGGTAGTCCAGGCCGGCCCACAGGCAGGCGCCCAGGAGGGGGACGCCGGCCAGCCGGCCGTCCAGGGGGGCCTCCCTGACCGTGAACCTGGCCATCAGGCCGGCCCAAAGGGCCTGGTAGAGGGCCAGGAAGGCGGCCAGGAGCAGGAGGACGAGGAAGCCGCCGGCAGCTCCCAGGCCACCGTAGCCGGCCATGACCCCGGCCAGCCAGTAGAAGCCCGACAGGCCCAGGGCCAGGCCGTAGACCCAGCCGAAGAGAAAGGCCCTCCGGAAGCCCTGGCCATGGATGGCCATCCACAGGGGCACCAGGCAGAGGAAGGTCAGGGGCCAGAGGCCGAACCTGGGCCAGGCCAGCGTCTGGGCCAGGCCACCGGAGGCGGCCAGGGCCAGGGCCAGGCCCAGGGGGAGGCCGGCCGGCCTGGGGAGCGGCTTGGGGTTGGCGGCGGCTTCCGCCGGTTGCTTCTCGGTCATTGGCCCTCCTGGATTGGTTGGGGAGCATCCCGCCTGGCGTGGAGGGGTGGTGGTGGGGAGGGAGCCATCAGGGCACCAGGACCTCCATCATCGAGCAGCAGAGCCCCGAGCCTATGCCCATCAGCCCCAGGCGGCGGCCTTTGCGGATCAGGCCCTTCTCCCAGGCCAGATCGAAGGTGAAGGGCACGGCGACTGGGCCCATGTTGCCGTAGTCCGGGAAGGTCTCGACCAGCCTCGCCGGGTCCAGGCCCAGGGTCTGGCAGAAGCGCCTGGTGTTGACCTCGCTGACCTGGTGGCAGACAATGAGGTCGAAGGTCCCTGGGGTCCAGCCGAACAGGCCGGCCCCGCGGTCGAAGGTGGCCTTGGCCAGGCCGACCCCGGCCTCCAGGAGCCCGGTCGAGTCGGTGACCATGCCCCTGAAGTCGCCTCGGCAGAGGTGGTTGTTTGAGGCGTCGGAAAGGCTGGCGGCTGAGACCAGCCTGGGCGCCGCCGGGTGCCGCTCGGACGGGCCCACGACCATGGCCGCCCCGCCGCTGCCCAGGGTCAGGGAGGCGAAGTTGTCGAAGAAGTCCTTGACCGTGGCCTCCGGGGCGAGGAGGCTGGAGATGGTGTTCTCCAGGAGGGGGCGGCTGTTCTCCCCGGCCACCACTAGGGCGTATTCAGAAAGCCCGGCCTCTATCTTGAGGGCGGCCAGCTCCAGGCCATCGATGAACCCCAGGCAGGCGCTGCCCAGATCCAGGCTCTTGACCTCCGGGCCCAGGCCCAGGCTGGACTGGATTATGGAGGCCGTGGAGGGCTCCAGGAAGTCGCGGCCAACCGAGGTGGAGTAGAGGCTGTCGACCATGGAGCGGTCCAGGCCCTTGGAGAACAGCCTCTCGGCGGCCCTGATGCCCCCCCGGCTTGGCGGCCAGTCCGATGGGTAGAGCTGCCGGCGGTTGATGCCGGTCATGGAGGACAAAAGGCCCCTCGGGAGCCTCAGCCGCTCGATTGTCGGCCCCAGGGCCTCCTCCAGCACCGATGAGGAAAGGTTGTCCAGTCCCTCGTCCCTGGCCCAGGCGACTACGGCCGAGCGGGTGAATCTAGGTTCCTGGCGCATGGGCGTGCCTGGGGTGGCCAAAGGCCTGATGCGGGAAACATAATTAAGCCTGTTTTTATTGAAACCGTGTCCCGGAAGACAAATCTGTGTGCTTGTCCTGCCGGATGCCGGCCGGCTCCTCGCGCGAATAGACTGACCGGCCAGGTGGCTGGCCCTGGCCAGGCGGCCCTTAGGCGTCGTTTTTATAGGCCGGGGCCATTATACACAATTTCATCCCCAAAGGGTTTTCCTGGTCGGGGCAAAAGCGTCGAAGAGTTATGGACTCTATCCCGGCAGAGCCACGCTAGGTGTCCTTTGCGGTGATCGTCTTTATACGGTGCCATGCCGGTTGTTTCCTCCTCAGTGTGGAGTGGGGCTGGCAGGGCCCAAGAGACCGGAGGTTGGCCAAAAAGCCCATCAAGACGTCCAAAATCTTCGAGGAAAGCGATGTCTTTTGGGAAGCGGCGATGGTTGTGATTGGTGACAAGGGGATAACTGTCGGGCAAGCGAAAATGATGCGGGTCTGGGAAGTAAGACCAGGGTGGTTGCGAAATCAGGTCTGGCGGTATGATCCTAAAAGTTGGATAACCTATACTCAAATCAAAAAGGCAGCCTGACTCCCATTTTCGTGAGAAACATCCTGTCCCGTGACGTGATTTCTGTCGTCCATCTCTTTGAAACGAGCTTGG
>JAISEK010000018.1 GCA_031264145.1 Deltaproteobacteria bacterium | reverse complement strand
GGGTCATCGGCAACGACATCTACGTCGAGGACGACATCTCGACCATCGCGGCCATAACCCAGATCTTCATCCGCAACGACAGGGTCACCAAGCAGATCCTGATTGAGGCCCGGATCGTGGAGGCCACGAACAACTTCACCCAGGAGCTGGGCGTACGTTGGGCCGGAGCCTACGACCGCCTTGACCTCTCCAACGAGAGTCGCCCCGCCAAGGACTACAACGCTTTCCCCGATGACCTCACATTGAGGCCTCGGGAACTGCTCGGGGCGATTGACGTCAATCCTGATGGCATTAGCCGGCTTGGCGGTGCCTTCCTCAACAAGGCCGGGACATTGGCCCTCACGGCCGAGCTTAGGGCCTCCGAGGCGGTGGGCCAGACCAGGATCATATCCTCGCCCCGCATCATGGCCTCCAACGACCAGGAAGTCTACATCAAGCAGGGCTTCGAGATCCCCTACAAGAGCGGTGCCTCCTCCAGCACCCCCTCCAACACCGAGTTCAAGGATGCGGTCATGGAGCTGAGGGTCACCCCACACATCGAGGAAAACGGCCAGATCGTGACGCTGGACATAACCCTGACCAAGGACAGCCCCACCACCCTCAGCGGCTCCAGCGAGCCGGCCATCGACAAGCGCGAGGCCCGCACCAAGCTCATGGTCAAGGACGGGGAGACGGTCGTCATCGGCGGAATCATCTCCGATACCCAGAACAACACCTCCGGCCGTGTGCCTGGGCTCCACAACATCCCGCTCTTCGGCTGGCTCTTCCAGAACAGGGCCATTACCAACAACAAGTCCGAGATGCTCATCTTCATCACCGCCAACATAATCCCCATCAACATCTGAGGCCCAGGGAGGGGACAGATAGCCCTAAGGGAAGGAGACCCCCTTCCCTTGGGCAGTCCCTGAGCTGATTTTGGCCTTGACAAACAGGGGGGGCCTGGGACATAATGTGCCTGGCCGTTCCTAGTAATGGCCAGCAAAGGCGTGTAGCTCAGTGGGAGAGCACTACCCTGACACGGTAGTGGTCAAGAGTTCAAATCTCTTCACGCCTACCATTTGACAATCCAGGCTCATCCCATATAGGCCGAAAGCCCCTTGAAATCGAGGCTCTCGGCCTTTTTTTGTGTGTGTCCTGCCCCGTTCCGACCAGAACCCTTAACAGGTGCTCTAGGAAGGTATCTTGGATTTTTTTGAAAGCAGTACCGTCCTGAGTCTGACCGATACTTGCGTCAAGAATCTCAGGCACCTGGAGAGGGCAATATAATCCTCGGTTCTGACGGCCAGTATCTGTTTGTCTCCGGCAGCCCTGAAGTTGCGGGGATTTGGCTATGAGTTTCAAGGGCAGAGGTTGACTCTCGCTTTCGGAACTTACAAGTTATATATTTATCAGAGAGAGAGAGAGAGAGAGAGAGAGGCGCGAGAAAAACTTATTGACGTTAAACGTTCCCTTATTTCCGAAATTGATCCAAGGCTTCGAAAAAACTTCAAAAAAGAGGCCTAAAAACGCTTAGCGTCACCGAGGCGCTAAATTCCTTTGAAGTAGTTGCCAGAGAGTGGCTTGACAGAAAAAAAAGGAAGCTATACTTAAAGGATCTGGGGGCGGGAGGAAAACAAGCTGTTCCCTTTTCAGCGGACAGAGCCGTTAATGGAATCACTTCTTCGGAGCTTTGTTATCAGGAATGTCGAGACCAGAGGAACGGTGGATACTGACCGCTGGTGCCAGTACAACGGCCGGATTATCCGCTGCGCTATAGCCTCGAGGCTGATGACCCACGACAGTCCTCAGACTTGAAAGGCTCGCTGAGACCCGCTATATGCGGCCACGTGGCCGGTCTTATTGATCCAAAAGAGCAGACGGTCTTTACTGTGTTGGAATTCTCACTGGCTTAATCAAGCCCTGACAGGAGCCGAAGCGTGGCCAGCCGCCAGGCGGCCACCGGACAAAAAACGACTCGGCCGCTTCTAAGGATGGAGTGTCTGGCCTGGTTGTTTGCGTACCCGAGCGTGTGGTTGTGAAGGGCATACGTCTCGGCCCGGGGCTTCCGCTAATCCTCTCCACCTCGTGATTTGGGTACATGGTAAGTGCTATCCCGATCCGGCAGCCAGGGCATATTTGAAAGATCGCGGAGCTCAGCATGACCGGGACATCAACGCCGCTGTGAACAATCCGCAAGTCGGGGCATCGGCTAGTGGGGGAGAAGCCGTAAGACCGGTTTCGACTGGCTTTCTTTGCAGAGACCAGAATCCCACGGTCTTTAGCCATAGGAAGTATGCCAAAACCCCATAACACTCTATAGCTTATGAATATATCACGCAGACATATAATTGCGATTTCATTATTCACCTTGGCAGCGTTGTCTCTTGGCGGCGTCTATTGGCTTAAAATGCCGTATGACTTTTCCTCTCAGTGCCAAATTGCCGCCGACTTCATTAGCTATGTTAATGAAAAAGAATTCGAAAAGGCTTTTGAACTGACGCAGAAGAATATTTACACAGGGAAAACACTGGAAGAGTTCATAAAAATAGCGTTGTTTGAAATATGCTGCTCTGGCTATCAGTTTGCCTACACGCATCCGCTTCAGACTAATGGCAACCGTCTGCGTCGTTGGCTTAGAGGTTCAGAGGTGGAAATATATGGTGTCAGCGTTGAATTTACAGGGCCAACGCTGCTTCGCATTACTTTGCGCCACTTAGGCAATAACCAATGGAAAATATTCTACTTCGCTTCTCATGCGGGATAAAAACTAACGCCTGAAAACCAAGCCACGTTAATTAATAGAGTTATAAGACGTAATTTTACGTTTTTATTCATTTGACAAATGCGGTATTACACCAACTCTCGGCAGCCACATATACCGTTCCAAATTGTCCGCCTGAGATTGTCCTATCTTTTTTGAGGGCAGCGGCTGCGGTCGTACGAGAAGGAGGCGCCTCGGCGTTAGCGGGTCGTGGTCTAGCTCCATTAATAAAATTTGACGCCTGAGACTTTACTAGGTATAAAGATCTATTTTTATGCCTATAAGGTCTTTTATGGCCGATATAGATTTGAATAATTTTTATTACAGAAATAATAGCTGTAAATTTTACAATATACGCCGTTCTGGCAACATATCTATTCGTGCCAGATACGGAAAAATCATGACGGCGTTCTTCTGTACTGTCGATGTTGTAACAAAACATTCTCGACTACTCACGGGACCGCATATTTTCGCTCCAGAACGTCCACAAATGCCATTAATCTTATCGTACAGCTATTCGCTGATTGATTTGGGTTAAATACTACTTGTAGAGCAACAGTAGTCTCTAAAATTACTGCAAATAGATATACCCGGTTCCCAAAACATTTGCCATATTTATGCCGCCTTTCCTTCAGCCCCGGTACTGACATAAAGTCGACGAACTTATCGGCATCAAACCGTCAAAATAATCTGGCCTTGTCGCCAAGAAGACTGTCCACTTTCTTCTCGTTACCATTATTACTGACTGGACGGTAAAATTATCTTTGGACCTTGGGCGAAGGGCCGGAGGCCGTATCTAGGCCACATGGCCGCAAGCTTGGCGGGAAGACGTGGCTAGGGTTTAGTTGCCACCCACGGCCAGCTTCATCGTTAGCCGGATGTTCCCTGACAATGAAATGAAGCCGTCATCCATGAGGGGCCGGTTTCTTGGCTGGTCTGGCACTAAGTCAGCGCGGCCTGGCCGTGGATTGGCGGAAGAGGCATTGAAATTTCTTGCAAAGGGCTCGTCCTTGTGCTACTTTTTCAAACTTGGCAGGGTGGTTGCGCCTCAATAAGGTTATCGTGAGGCGGGCCCGGGACCTGACGATCCTGGCCCGGCCCTTAAGTTTCTGATTTTTTCCGGCCATCCTGTATGATGCCGTGGCCCGGAGGACCTTGGGAGCCTTGGCGGCCCAAGCATAGTCTGTGCCAGAGGTGAAAAAAAATGAGCGTTTATCAGGTTCTGAATGCCGGCCGGCTGGACGACGTCGAGTGGACCAAGGAGGCCAGCCCCACGGCCCTGGAGCTATTCGCGCTGGCCGGGCTGCCGCGCAAGGGGCCTGGCAAGCCCCTGGCGGCCAGGGTCGGAGGACGTCTGGCGGATCTGTCGGCCACCTTGGAACCTGGGACGCCGATTGAGCCAGTCCTGCAGGTGGATCCTGAGGCACTGGATCTTCTGCGGCACAGCGTCTCCCACGTCATGGCCGAGGCCGTCACGAGACTCTTCCCAGGGGTCAAGGTGGCCATAGGTCCGTCCATCCAGGACGGCTTCTATTATGACTTTGACCTCCCAGAGCCTTTCACCCTCGACGATTTGGAGCGGATTTCCAAGGCCATGGAGAGCATAGTGGCCGAGGCCCAGACTTTCAGCCGCTCTGAGCTACCCGCCGGCGAGGCGGCAGAGATGTTCAGGGCCAAGGGCGAGATCTACAAGGCCGAGCTCATAGAGGATCTGGTCAAGGCAGGGGAGACCAAGGTCAGCCTTTATCGGTGCGGCGACTTTACCGACCTGTGCCGGGGGCCACACATCGCCGATACCTCCCTGGGGGCGGCCTTCAAGCTCCTGAGCGTCGCCGGGGCCTACTGGCGGGGCGACGAGAAGCGCCCCATGCTTCAGCGCATTTATGGGACGGCCTTCTTCAGCCCAAAGGATCTCAAGGCCCATCTGGACATGCTCGAGGAGGCCAAACGTCGCGACCACCGAAGGCTGGGCCGGGAACTGGATCTTTTTTCCGTCCACGAGGAGATAGGCGGTGGCCTGGTCGTCTGGCACCCGAAGGGTGCCCTCCTGAGGACGATCTTGGAAAATTTCGAGCGCCAGGAACATCTGAGGCGCGGTTACCAGGTGGTCATGGGGCCACAGATACTGAGGTCGGAACTCTGGCGCAAGAGTGGCCACCTGGACTATTACTCAGAGAACATGTACTTTACCGAGATCGATGGCCAGGGCTATGCGATAAAGCCCATGAACTGTCTAGCCCATATGTTCATCTATCGCTCCCGGCTCAGATCCTTTAGGGATCTGCCTCTGAGGCTCTTCGAGCTGGGAACGGTCCAGAGACACGAGAAGAGCGGCGTCCTGCATGGCCTTACCAGGGTACGGCAGTTCACCCAGGACGACAGCCACCTTTTCTGCACGCCGGGGCAGGTGGCCGACGAAATTAAGGGCGTCCTTAGGCTCATCTCCGATCTTATGGGCGTCTTCGACTTCCCTTTCGAGATGGAGCTCTCCACCAGGCCTGCCAAGAGCATAGGGACAGATGAGGACTGGGAAATGGCCACGGCGGCCTTGAAGGAGGCCCTTGGGTCGCTGGGGGCCGGCTACGAGATCAACGAGGGCGACGGGGCCTTCTATGGCCCCAAGATCGACGTTAAGCTCAAGGACGCCCTTGGCCGCAGCTGGCAGTGTGGCACCATCCAGTGCGACTTTACCCTCCCTGAACGCTTTGACCTCACATACACCGACAACGACAACCAGAAGAAGCGGCCGGTCATGCTCCACCGCACGGTCTTCGGCAGCCTGGAGAGATTCATAGGCATCCTGATTGAGCACTACGCCGGGGCCTTTCCCGTCTGGCTGGCCCCCGTCCAGGCGATCCTTCTGACCGTGACCAATCGGGCCGACGAGCAGGCCCTGGATTTCCAGGCCCGTCTGTCCAAGGCCGGCCTGAGGGTCGAGACGGACTTGCGAAACGAGAAGCTAGGCTATAAAATACGCGAAGCCCGTCTAGCCAAAATACCCTTCATGCTCGTCTTCGGCGACAAGGAGGTGCAGGCCGGGACAGCCTCCGTCAGGAGGCGGGGAGGGGAGGAACTGGGCCCGATGGATCCCCTGGCCTTCCAGGAGCTGCTGCTCAAGGAGGCGGCCACCCCTTCCTGGGATTAATTGGCCCCCAAAAGCATTAAAAAAGCCTTCAAAAAACCTTTAAAAAGTTGACCGGGCCCTATATAATGTCAGGGGCCAGGATGTTTGCCGGTTTGGATCTTGGGAAGACCAAGGGGCATGCGTCGAGGGACTGTTTTCCTTTTCCACCAGTCAGGGAGGTGCCAAGATTAACATCAAGAGGAAAGACTCGGACAACAAGCGGGTCAACGTCAATAACTCCATCAGGAGCCCGCAGGTCCGCGTCATCAGCGACGAAGGCGAGCAGTTGGGCATCTTGGTCCTGGCCAAGGCCCTCGAGGCCGCCAGGACCGCCGGGTTGGACTTGGTTGAGGTCGCCCCAGAAGCCGATCCGCCAGTCTGTCGGATTATGGACTTTGGGCGTTACAAGTACCAGCAGAGCAAGAAGCTCTCCGAGTCCAAGAAGAAGGCCAACGTCATAGAAGTTAAGGAAATCAAGTTCCGCCCCAAGACCGACGAGCACGACTACCAGTTCAAGCTCAGGAACATTCTGAAGTTTCTGGCCGAAAAGAACAAGATCAAGGTGTCCTTGATGTTCAAGGGCCGCGAGATCGCCCACGCCTACCTTGGCCAACAGTTCATGGAGAAGGTCATCAAGGACGTGGCCGAGGCCGGCCAGCCTGAGTCCATGCCCAAACTGGAGGGCCGCTCCATAATCATGATCCTTGCCCCCAAGCCTTGACTCTCCCCGTCCAGGGTAAACCAGGCCCGGCCAATCTCGGGTTTTGGGCCAGGGTCCCGTGGGGTGCCCAAGGCCCAGATTCAATTATCGCCATAACGTAAAAGCCAAATGTAACCCTTCGTGGGCATTTGGCTTTGTTTTTTCCGGCCGACCTGGCTTTCCACTAAGACCCGTTTCTCTGGCCGACGCCAGACATTTGGCCTTATTCATCCGGCAGGAACGTTCCCCAGGGCCAAGGAACCTCCACGGGAATGCCAGGAGCCGGCAATGCGAGGCCTTTTTGTCCAAAAACGCCATATTTCCTGCCTCCCCTGAACATCGTTCGTGGTAGTACCTTGATTTGATCAATAAGTCAAGGTAAAACTATCTTTAAATTATACATACATACATACATAAATTTTATATTTAAAATTTAATAACTATATATATAGTTATTAAATTTTTAAAAAATACCATGAATAGCAAATCTATTTTAACACAAAAAATATCTTTCAAAACCGCAGAGGTTCGCCTAAGCCAACAGCAGCCATGCCAAGGGGCACGCCCGCGGAGAGGGGAATTTGCCTCGACGGGTGGTGCGAGGTGTCAAGATTCTGGTCAGGTTGAGCTGGGGTTGTCGGGGCGTCAAAGAAAAGTAGGAGCTGTCTGTTTGGTGGAGAGAATTAGGTGCGGATAGAGTTGGCATAGTCACTTGGTGACGGCAAAGGTTTTTGAATGGATATATGCCTTGGTGCTCTCCGGTGTTCGATGCGGCGATTCACGCTGGTCGCTACTATGGACTTAAGGCCAGCCGGAAGCCGAGGGCGTTGGCGCGTTCTTTATGGAATACGCCGTCACGGCGGCTCGAGTGGCACCCAAAGGTGCTTAGTTTCCAGCTGCACCCACGATGACGTGATAACTGTCTGATGGCGGGCCGACAGGTTCCTTCACAGGGTCGTTGCCGTAGGAATCATACTCCATCCTATCATACACCCACTCCTAGACATTATAAAGTTTTAAGAGATCTTAAAAAGTAGTCTTTTTAGATTCTTGCTAATATAAAATTATTGTATCTGGTATATAGTTTGATATTATCGTTATTTAGGAATATAAATTAACTTTTAATTTACAAAGCGGAGCTATGGGAAAAATTGGCCAATATGTCTGCCTGATGAGGTCAAGAAAGGAAATACGCTTGGCAAAAAATAGGATCTTCCGACAATTGCTCAGCTAACTGCTTCTCATAAGCGGTTAGATCGGTTGACGGCATGGCGCCTACCTCACGGGTAAGGAAAATATGAGGACCAGGCCATGTCTCGTCCAGTCTGGGGCAGGTAGGGCGCAGGGATGACGGAGGGTCCAGTCTTTTCTGTGTCTGGGAGCCCAAAAGCTTGGCCTGGGAACGGGGTTGGCTTTTTCCTGGCCCTAGCGTGCGGTGACGGACTTTCGGGCCAGGTGTCTTCTGCCCTGTCCTTGTTCAAGGAGTTGAATGCCTAGGCCTCCTTGGCCGGCTTGTCCTTGACCGGGGCGGCGGGGGCACTTTCGGTGGACGAGCAGGCCTTTTCGGCGGGCTTATCGTCGGGCTTGGCGTGGCTGGCTGCGGGCTTGTCGGTTTTCCTGGCGTAGTCGGTTGCGTACCAGCCGCCGCCCTTGAGCTGGAAGCTGTTCATGCTCATGAGCTTGGACATCGGGCCGCCACAGTTTGGGCAGACCGAAAGAGGCTGGTCGGAAAATTTGAGCAAGGCTTCAGTCACCTGATGGCACTTGGCGCATTCAAATTCGTATATAGGCATGATTGAAGGCACTCCTCGCTTATTTTTGGCCCAATTTTCCATTGGGTAGAGGGATTAATGCTAAAGAACAGCACGATAAAAAAAGTGCGATATACCAACCTGATGCGGGACAGGGTCTGGAAAAATGCCTGACAGAAAGGATGAACTTTCGATTTGGGCGCTATATTTCCAGCAGAAAGCTGTGAGTGATATGTGGTACCAGAATAATTATGGTGAATGGCTGTCCAGGGGGGACGACAGCTTACACCACAGCTTTACCATTGTCGCTAAGAGCGGCCACTTCATTAAGTGGCCGCCCGGAGATATTAGCTATATATTAGAAGGTGGTCTTGACTTCTCATATATGCATTTATCTATATTATGGTCTCGATATTGCCTTAAGATACTTCATGGTATTTTTTTGCTCGTTTTGCAAATTGGCCAGCAACTGGCAGCCGTGGGGGCGGGTCGAGAGGTGGGCTGCCCTGGCCATTGAAGAGAATAAGCGCCGCGAGGTTGTTTGTCAAGATCGGATTTGGGTTTATCGCCACTTGACTCGGGCACCGTGTTTGCGTCCATTTGCCTGGAAGCTCTTTATGCGCCAAGGGCGAGGCAGCTGCAAAGGGCCGTGGCCATGGCGAACTGTCCATGGGGGAGATCTGCGGCTGGAGCCACGAGAGAGGCGGCGATCCCGACTGGCTGGTGGCCAAGAGGAAAGACTGGCGGCGTTCGGTAAGGGACCACAGGGCCGTAATGCCGGATGTTGGCATTGACGATACCCTTGGGCTGGGGCCAGGGAAAAGCTTGGCCGGCTTATCGGGTTTTCCTTCCCGGCCACAAGTCGCTGTGGCTGGCCAGTGGGACGCCGGGCCATTGGGGGCACCGAGGCGTCGCCGCCGCTAGCCCGCAAAACTGGCCGCTTCCCGGGGGGGGGCAGGCAATCCTGCCATTTAGGCCAAACAGCACCATCCCGCCAGGCTACGGGGCGAGTTGCCGGTGGTGCCGAGGCCCAGCGCACAGGCAAGGAGCGGGCCGCCTTCAGGCGGCTTTTGGGGCGGGTGCCCTGTCTAGGGCTGGGGAGGGAAGCCTCCATGGGCGGATGGTGTCCCTAGCTCTGGGGCGGCCCCAGGGGCTTGGGGCCGACGAGGGCCAGGACCTCGCGGCATTTATCGAGGACCTGGCCGACCCCGACTTGGTCCATGCAGACGAACTGGCCTGGACAGCGGCGCTTGAAGCAGGGCGAACAGGGGGCGGGCGTGGAGACGTAGCGGCCCAGGGGGCCATAGGTACCGGCCCTCTCCCCGCTGCTGGGCCCGAAAAGGGAAACGGTCGGGGTGCCGGCGGCCGCGGCCAGGTGGAGGGGGCCGGTGTCGGCCCCCAGGCAGACCGAGGCCAGGCTTGTCAGGGCCATGAGGCCGGCCAGATCGGTCTTGCCGGTAAGATCCGCCGGGACGGGCGGCGGGCAGAGCCGGATGATGCCCTGGGCCAGGGGACCGTCCCCGGCGGTGCCGCCGATGGCCACGGAAAGACCGTCGGCGGCGAGACTTTGGGCCAAAACGGCGTATTTCTGGAGTGGCCAGAGCTTGGATTCCCAGCCTGCCCCTGGGAAGAGGAGGGCCAGGGGGCTCCTGAGGCCCATGGAGGCCAGGTCGGCGGCCAGTCGGGCCCTGGGGGCGGAAAAATCGGGGAGGGGGAAGGTGACCTCGTCCGGGACGGGGCCCAGGAAGCGGACCACGTCCCGGTAGCGCTCGATGACGTGTCCCCGGGCATGGGGGCCGCGGATGGGCCTGGTGAATAGAAAGCTCCCCTCCCGCATCTCGCAGTAGCCGTAACGGCGGCGGCAGCCGCTCAGGAGGGCGATCAGGGTGCTTTTGAGGAGGCCCTGGAGATCCAGGACCAGATCGAAGCGGCGGGCGTGTAGCTCCCCCCTAAGGTTCCAGAGGTACCTCGCCTTTTCCCGGAGGGCCATTTTCCGGAGGGCGTTCTTGCGGAAGACGATGACATCGTCGATGTAGGGCGGCCCAGGTAGGAGGGCGGCGAACTGGGGCTCGACCAGCCAGCTTATGGTGGCCCGGGGAAAGAGGAGGCGAAGGGCCGCCAGGGATGGCAGGGCATGGACGATGTCGCCCAGGGCGCTCATCTTGATGATCAGGATGCGTTGGAAGTCCACCATCGTTCGCCCCTAGACCGAGGCCATCCATTCCATGGCCCGGGCCAGGTCGGGCGCGGCCAGATCCGGGATGGCGCCCTCGGCCAGGAGGGCTGGGATCTCGCCGCGGGCCCGCCCGGTCATGACCAGGACCGAGCGTCCGCCCAGGCTCCTGGCCAGCCTCACGTGGCGGCCGTCGTCTCCCAGCCAGAAGGAGGACGAGGGATCTAGCCTGTATTCGTGGATGAGGCCCCGCCAGTCGCTCACGTCCTCCAGGGGCTTCCAGATGACCTTGACCCAGGCCGGGGCCGAGGCGGGCTTGCCGCCGGCCTTGGCGATTTCCGTGGCCGGGGAAAAAAAGACGAAGTCCCGGGGCGGCCGGTCGGGCCAGATCTGATCGTCGGTTGGGCTCCAGAAGATCTGCCGGCGGCCCTTCTCCACTGGGCTCAGGAGGACGGAGGCCGCCTGGGCAGCCTCCCTGGGGGTCAGATCATCGAAGCAGATGCGTCTTTCCCTGGGGCATTCCCTGAAGCGGCAGGGCGAGCAGGGGGCCGGGTGGCGCAGGATGGCCAGCCGCCGGGCCAGGGGCGAGGTCCTGACCGGGTTGGTCGGGCCGAAGACGGCCACAACGGGCACGTCCAGGGCCCCTGAGAGGTGCATGAGGCCCGAGTCGTTGGAAAGGGTGAGATGGCAGCGGGCCAGGACGGCCATGGCTTCCCCGAGCCTTGTCCTGCCGGCCAGGTTGAGGACAGGGGGGCCGGTGGACAGGCCCTCCTCGACCATCCTGGCCGCGCCGGCCTCGGCCGGGCCGCCAAGGATGACCACCACGCCCTGGCGGCCCTCCAGGATCAGCCTCGCCGTCTTGGCGAAATGCTCGGCCGGCCAGCGCTTGGCCCCGCCGAAGGCGGCACCGGGGGCCACGGCCAGCCTCAGGCCGGCTGGGAGGACCAGTCCCGGCGGAAGAGGCGGAGCCTCCAGGGAGGGCCTGGAGAACGGGGCCTGGAGGCCCAGCTCCTCGGCCAGGCGCAGGAACCTGAAGCACTCGTGGGCCGCCTCCTCCCGGGGCGCTAGCCCCACTGGCCGGGTCAGCAAGGGTGATCTCAGGTTGCGGGCGGTCCCGACCCTTACCGGGGCCCCGGTGAGGAAGGCGAAGAAGGCCGAGGAGAAAGAGTTGGGCAGGACGAGGGCCCCGGAGGGGGCCAGGGCCCGGATCCTTTTGGCCGCTGAGAGGCGGGAGGAGAGGGAGCGGTCCTCGGTGAGGACCTCGGAGACGCAGCCCAGGCCGGCGTAGGCATCGGCCGAGCCGGGCCTGGCCAGGACGACAATCCTGCGGCCCGGCAGGGCCCCGGCGACGGCCACGAGGGCCGGGAAGCTCATGACGGCGTCCCCCAGCCAGTTGAGGCCTCTGACGAGGAGCGGGCCTGGTTTTTCAATGAGGGTCTTTGGGCTCATCTTTTCCGGCAAGCCAGGTAAGGTGCCCCAAACGGCGGAGGGTCTCGGAAATGAAATCCTCGGGCCTCTCCAGGACCAGGTCCGACTCCAGGGTCAGGACGGGCAGAGGCAGGCCGGAGGGGAGCTTGACGGCGTCCTTGGCGGTCGTCAGTAGGAAGTCGGCCTGGCTGAGGGCCCTGAACTCCCCGAGGCGGCCAATGGTCTTTGGGCCGTAGCCCTCGTGATCCGGCAGGCAAAGGTGGGAGCCGGCCCGAAGGCCCATCTCGGAGAGGGACCCGAAGAAGGACCCAGGCCGGGCCAGACCGCAGAAGGCGGCCAGGCGCTTGCCCTTGAGGGAGGCCGGGTCGACGGGCAGTCCGCTACTGAGGGCCCGGAGGCCGGAGGGGGCCGCCCTGGCCAGGAAGAGGGGCCGGCCGGCGGCCAGCCTGGAGAGGGCCGGGGGGAGATCGCGGCCCAGGGCCACCAGGAGGTCGGCCTTGGCCAGTGTCGCGGCCCTTTCCCTCAAGAAGCCGGCGGGGATGACGAAATCGTCAGCCAGGTCGCGGCCGGCCTGGAGCATGAGGATGTCCAGGTCCCTCTCCAGGGACAGGTGCTGGAAGCCGTCGTCAAGGATGAGCACTTCGGCCCCCAGCCCTATGGCCAGGTCGGC
Source organism: Deltaproteobacteria bacterium (assembly GCA_031264145.1). Classification (GTDB taxonomy): domain Bacteria; phylum Desulfobacterota; class Desulfarculia; order Adiutricales; family Adiutricaceae; genus JAIRNQ01. Next base: position 28,180 of record JAISEK010000018.1, on the reverse strand, counting down.
GGCCAGGGCCCGCCTCCTGGCCAGCACTATGAGGGCCCGCGTCCGCTGGGCCATGAGGAAGGGCTCGTCGCCGCTTTCGGCGACCGGGAGCAGGGGGCCTTGGCCCAGGGATACCACGAGCGGCTCGGGGTGGCCCCTTCTGGGCCGGCGGCCGTAGCCGCGGGAGAGGATGGCCGTCCTGAGGCCCCTCCTCTCCAGGGCCTGGGCCAGGAAGACGCACATGGGCGTCTTGCCGTTGCCGCCCAGGGTCAGGTTGCCCACCGATAGCACCGGGCGGGCCACCCTCCTGGACGGCAGGAGGCCCTTCCCGTAGGCCCGGCGGCGCAGCTCCATGAGCCAGCCCCAGATGGCGCCCAGGGGCCGCAGGGCCGGCCTCGGGGCCAGAAAGCGGTACCGGGCGGCGGGATGGGTCACTTCAGCTCAAGGGGGGGCAGGAGGGACTTGATGGTCTCGCCGGCCGCCCCACGGTGGGATTCCACGAACTCACGGCCCTTTCGGCCCATGGACTCGGCCAGTCCCGGCGTGGACAAAAGCTCGTCCAGGACGGCCGTCAGCTCGGACTTGTCGACTGTCCTGGCCGCCCCGGCCTCGGCCAGGGCCTTGTACATCCACTTGAAGTTGGAGACCCGGGGCCCGGAGACGACGGGCTTGCCCCTGGCGGCGGCCTCCAGGGGGTTATGGCCGCCCCCGTCATGTGGTCCCGGCCAGCTCTTGCCGATGAGTGCCACCTCGGCCAGGGAGTAGTAGCGCTCCAGATCGCCCAGGGTGTCGAGGAGAAAGACCCTGGCCCCTGAGTCGGACGGGCCTGGCCTGCTGCGCCTGGCCGAGTCCTTGGGGAAGGCCTCGCTCACTATCCGCCAGGTCAGCCCGAACTTGTGCCGGTCCCTGGGGGCTATGAGAAGGCGCAGGTCCCCGTGCCTGGGCCAGAGCTCGACGAAGGAGGACATGATCAGGTCCTCCTCGCCGATATGGGTGCTGCCCGCCACTAGCCAGCGTCCGTCGGGCCAGCCGGTCTCCTCCAGGATGGCCAGCTTTTCCTCCGAGCTGGCCTTGACCGACGGCTGGTCAAACTTGAGGTTGCCGGTCACCGAGACCCTGGCCGGATCCGCCCCCAGGGCCAGGAACTTCTCCCTGTCCTCGGCCGTCTGGGCCGAGATGGAGTCGAAGTGCCTCAGGACCTTGCCCCAGAAGAACGAAATGCGGCGGTAGTTCTTGAAGGATCTGGGGGAGAGGCGGGCCGAGACGAGGTGCGCGGGGAGGTTGCGGCGTTTGAGGCCCATCAGGATGCCGGGCCAGATGTCCGTCTCCACCAGGATGAGCCTGTCCGGGTCGACCAGATCCAGGAAGCGGCGGGTGGAGAGCCGGAAATCCAGGGGCGAGGGGAAGATGGCCAGCTTGGGCCAGATGGCCCTGGCCTGGGCCAGGCCGGAGAGGGTCGTGGCCGTGACGACCACGTCGTAGCCGCCATCGATAAGCTCCTTGACCAGCTCCCTGGCCGACAGGACCTCGCCCAGGGAGAGGGCCCAGACCCATACCCGCCTCTGGCCGTCCATCTTGGGCAGGACCTTGCCCGGCCCGATGAAGCGGGCCTTGAGCGTCCTAAGGTAGGAGGGGTTGAGGAGACCCCGGACCAGCCAGTAGGGGGTGGCCAGGCAGAAGGCCAAGGTATATATGATGGCGTATAGGGCGCGCATAGGACTGGTACCCTCCAATCGGTCCCAGGGCCCTCCGGGCGGGACAGTGGGCAATGGGCGGGAATGCCGTTAGTGTATTGTATGACGAACAGGTTTATTTTCAGTCACCAGAACACTTGAGGGTAGCCACATGGTATCAAGACAAATCATATTATACTTAAAGCGGACGCGGATTGAAAGGCTGACGCCGGTGGTGCCCTGGGCCCCCAGGCCGTGGCCGCGGGACATTCGCCGGCGGCCGGGGCGCACGGGGATTACTCCTGACCCCAGGCAACAGGCGATGTCCGTCCCCATAGCCGCGGGGGCCGTGGCGACAGGACATGCCGATGGGCGAGAAGACGATCCGCGCCGGAGCCGGAGCCGCCGGGCGGTCCAGCGGGGACGGCCACCAGCGGCCGGGGCGCCGATTGTTCAGAACTGTCTGGAGAAGCGCAGATCGCCCTCGTAGAGGTGGCGGATGCTCGAGAGGCCATACTTGAGCATGGCCGCCCGGTCAACGCCCAGGCCGAAGGCGAAGCCGCTGACCTCGCCGGGGTCGTAGCCCACGAAGCCGTAGAGGGCCGGATCGACCATCCCGCTGCCCAGGAGTTCCAGCCAGCCGGAGCCCTTGCACAGGCGGCAGCCCCGGCCGCCGCAGAGGACGCAGGCGATGTCCACCTCGGCCGAGGGCTCGGTGAAGGGAAAGAAGCTCGGCCTGAGGCGTATCCTGGTGTCCGCCGAGAAGAAGGAGGAGGCGAAGGCTGTCAGGACGCCCTTGAGATCGGCCATGGTGATGCCCTTGTCGACCACCAGGCCCTCAATCTGGTTGAACATGGGGGAGTGGGTTATGTCGTCGTCCCGGCGGTAGGTCTTGCCGGGGACCACGATCCAGACGGGCGGCCCGCTCTTTTCCATGGTCCTTATCTGGACCGGGGAGGTGTGGGTCCGGAGGAGAAGCCCGTCGCCCACGAACAAGGTCTCCTGCATGTCCCTGGAGGGATGGTCGCGGGGAAAGTTCAGGGCCTCGAAATTGTAGTAGTCGGTCTCGACCTCCGGGCCCTCGACCACCGAGAGGCCCAGCTTGGCGAAGATCTGGCAGATCTCGTGCGCGGTCCTGGAGATGAGGTGCCGGTGGCCCATGGCCGGCCTGCGGCCGGGCAGGGAGACGTCGAGCTCCGGGGCCTCGGGCCGGGCAGGGCCCAAGGCCTCCAGCGCGGCCTTGTGGGCCCGGGCGACCTCCTCCTTGGCCCTGTTGGCCGCCTGGCCGGCCGCCGGCCGTTCCTCCCTTGGGAGGGAGCCCAGCGAGCGCGTGAGCTCGGTCAGCCGGCCCTTGGAGCCCAGAAAGTCTATCCGCGTCCGTTCCAGGGCCTCGGCGTCGGCCGCCGCACCGATGGCCCTGAGGGCCTCCTGCCTGGTCCGCTCAATGTCTTCAAGAACGTCGCTCATCATGTGCCCAAATCCAGGCTGGCTGGCCAGAAGGCGGCCGGCTGCGGGGATGCCGTCAAGTCATGGCGTGAATGGGGATTCGGATAGGCCGGCCGCCGGGCATGGGCCGGCTCTGGCCCGGCGGCCGGGATCGCCCGCCCTGGGCCGGAGACGTCCCCCCTGGAAGGCAGACCGGCGCGCATAAAAAGAGAAAAGACCGTCCGGCACAAGACCAGGCGGCCTTTCAATGGTTGTCCCTGACGGGGTCGGCCTTGCCGGCCAAGCCGGGGCGCGGCTTCCCTCGGTCCTTGGTGCCCCGGCTCCGGGGCTCCTTTGGCATGGGGGCGCCGGGCATGGGCCAGCGATCCCCTAGGCGGCCTGGGCCGTCTTGACCAGGCTGGCGAAGCCCTGGGGGTCGGTGGTGGCCAACTCGGAGAGCATCTTGCGGTCGATGGCCATGTTGGCCTTGTTCAGGGCGTCAATGAGCCTGGAGTAGGAGGTGCCCAGTTCCTTGGCCGCGGCGGATATGCGGACGATCCACAGGGAGCGCATCTCGCGCTTGCGGACCCTGCGGTCGCGATAGGCGTAGCACAGCCCGCGCTCGACGCCCTCGCGGGCGCTGCGGTAGAGGGTGCGCCGGCCGGCCCGGAAGCCCTTGGCCATGGACAAATATTTCTTGTGGCGTTTCTTGGCTTGCAATCCGCCCTTGACGCGCATGGCTAATCTCCTTATGGTTCCGCCAGGGGCCCAGCCGGCCGGCGGTCATTCCCCGGGCGGCCCACCTGGGCGGCCGGGAACCGGTGGCTAGATGCCCAGGTAGGGCAGGAGCTTCTTGATGGATTTCACGTTGGAGGGGTCCACGAGGGCCGGGGAACGCAGGCCGCGCTTCTGCTTTGTGGTCTTGGTCGTCAGTATGTGCCTGGCGTAGGCCCGGTTGCGCTTGACCTTGCCGCTGCCGGTGGTCTTGAAGCGCTTGGCGGCGCCGCGGTTGCTCTTCATCTTGGGCATCGGGAACTCCTGTATTCTGGACCTTGGCCCCGCTCAGGGCCTTTCCGGGCTTGCCTCGTGGGGCCAGGGTTTGGCTTGGGCGGCATAGCCTTGGAATATTACCCCAAAGCGGAGGCTCGTGTCAAGGATTACTTTTTTCGTTTTTCGCGCCTTTGGGCCGGCCGTTTGCCGGAAGGCCTACGCCAGGGCGCCTTCCCGCCCGAACAGGCCAAAGTCCAGTCAGTCGAGGATCGGTCGGGCAACCAGCGGGCGATCGAGCTGGATCCCGGTGATGCCAGGGCTGGGCCCTGGACAATGGGGGCCACGATGTCCCGGAATGCGGCCGTGGCGCCTTTCAGGCCTCCCCGCGCCGCCAACCCGCCGGAACCGATCCTGGCGGCCATCCCCCGGATGCCGGCGCGCCGCATCCGGGGGATGGCCCTCGGGGGGATCCGGCATCGCCCAGGGGATCGTCGCCGCCCTGGGCTGGACCGGCCCGTGACGCCCGATGAGCGCATGGGGCCCAGGAAGAAGGCGCGCCTGCCCTGGAAGACCGCCGAGGGGCCCGTCGAGGCCAGCGGGCACCCAGGCCCTTGCCCCGGCCGAGTCGAAAATGCCTCCGCCGCCCTGCCGGGCTGGGTGGCCGGGCCGTTTTTCCTGGTCGCGTCCGCGGCTGGCTCCAGCGCCCCGCCGGAGTGACTGCCGCCGGGCAGGCAGGCGTTCTGGTCCAGCCCATGGCCCTGGGATGGCCGCTTCGGTGGTGGCTGGGTCAGCGCGGCGGCCCCGGTTACGCCATTCAGCGCGAGGTCTGCCTCAAGATGGCCATTGCGCGGCGGCCGGTCGACTGGCGCAGAGACGTCCGAAAACCTCGGGCCGCCTCGTCGCCGCTGGGACCATCGCGGCGCAGGGCTGGGGCGGGGGATGCGGGATGTGGTACGGTGGGGCCGCTAAGGCCTGCTCCCTGGAAGCGGGCGCGCCGGCCGCGCTGGATGCGGCCCCGGCGCCGGTTCCCGGCGAGGCGAAAGCCCGGCGGGAAAGGGGGAAAGGCCCAAAATTGTCCGTGGGACGGGCAAGGGCGTCAAGGCGGGCAGGGACGGGCCCGGCCGGTCTCCCGAAGGCGCCAGGCGGGGCGGGGGCCCCGTGACGCCGGCAAGCCTTGCCGGGGCGTTGGGCAGGGCCTAGGGTCATTGACGGCGGGATTCGCGGCAACGACCCTCGGGCCGGGCGTGGGGGAAGGTGTTTCCAGGCCGGGCGCGGGTCGCCCCCGTGGGCCGGGGGAGCGTCCTGGCCTTTGGCGGCCCCAGTGGCGGGGCCGACGGTCAGTCCTCGAGCATCTTATGCTGGTAGGCGTCCTGCACCGTGAGATCGAGGGCGGCCAGGACCTTCCGTATGGACTCGAGCCGGGGCGAGCCGCCCTGCTCTATGGATTTGATAATGCTGGGCGAGATCCCAGCCAGCTTGGCAAGATTATAGGGGCCCAAGAGGCGGTTCTCCCTCATCTTCTTAAAAGCCGCGCCATTGACCTTCATCGTGTATTCTCCTGTTTGTGTGTCATGTGCCGCCCCGGTGGCCGCGGGCCAGGGGTGGGGCGGTCTGTTGTTACGGCGACCGGCCGGGGGCCGATCCTACGTTGCTTCGACCAATCCCAAATGATTCACTGGGTTTGGGGGCAAAAGGCCAAGACCAGAGTCCGGCAGGCCAGCCGATGGCTGGAAGCCCTGGGAACGCTATGATGGGGACCGTGTCCGCGCCGCGAGGGGACGGAGGTCTCGGGAAAAGCCTGGTGGCCGTCTCTTGTCCCGCCCGGGGCCGGCCCGCGGCTGGGGGACAAAAAAGGGCTCCGGTTGTCTCGTCCTGGCTCCCGGCCGACGGCTTGGCTGGCGTTGGCCTAGGCGGGCGGGAGGCGGAAATTCTTGGGGGCCGGGGCGCGCTACCGCCGGGCCCGGCCAGGCTGGCCCGCGTCGGCCGGGCAGATGGTTGCCCTGAGCCAGTCAGGGATCTTGACCACCCTGAGATCCTCGGCCAGGGTGGCGTGGACCGTGTGGCCCGAGACCCTGGGGCTCGCGTCCCCCTCCAGGAACAGGAGGTACTCGAAGCGGAAGCTGGCCCTCTTGACCTGGGAGATCCAGCACTCGATGCGGATCAGGTCGTCGTAGTGGAAGGACGCGAAAAAATGGGCCCCGGCCTCGGTCAGGGGGGTCCTTATGCCCCTTCTTTCCACCTCGGAGTACGGCAGGCCCAGGTGGCGCAGAAAGTCGTTCCTGGCCAGCTCGAAAAACCTGAAATAGTGGCCATTGTTGACAATCCCCATGGTGTCGGTGTCAACGTAGAGGACCCGGTACCAGCTGGTGGAGACTGGGGCCTGGCTGGCGTCTGGGCTTTTCGTCTGGCGCATGTTTCCGTCTGGCGGTCCCCCAGGTGGCGCGGTCTAGCCGCCAATCTCGGGCCCGAACAGGAGCCGGCCAAGGCTGGTCCCGTCGGGGATGACTAGGCCCGTCGAGGCGGCCTCCGCCTCGCTGTAGGCCGCCGCCCCGAGCCCTCGGTCCGGCCCCCCGTCCCCGGGCTGGGGCCCGCGGCTGTCGTAGAGGATGAAGGGCACTGGATCGGCCGTGTGCGTCTTCAGCTCTATGGGCGTGTAGTGGTCGCAGGCGGCCAGGACCCTGTAGTCGGCCCCGGCACGGCCGAGGCCCTCCAGCATGGGCCCGACTACCAGCCGGTCAAAGTTCTCGATGGCCTGGAGCTTCTGCCCCAGCTGGCCCTGGTGGGAGGTCTCGTCAGGGGCCTCCAGGTGCAGGACGGCCAGATCGGAGCCGGCCAGGGCCCTTTGGGCCGCCTCTACCTTGCCGGCGTAGTTGGTGTCGAGCCCGCCCGTGGCCCCGGGGACGGGGATGGGCGAGAGCCCCGTGGCCAGGCCCAGCCCGCGGATGATGTCCACGGCCGAGACGGTGGCCCCCGTGAGGCCCCAGCGCTCGAGGTAGGTCCTGACCCTGGGGGTCCGGCCCTGGCCCCACAGCCAGATGGAATTGGCCTGGGGCTGGCCCGCCGCGGCCCGGGCCCGGTTCTCGGGGCACCCGGCCAGTATGGGCCAGGAGGCCCTGACCAGCCTAGAGATCGGCTGGTAGCCATCCAGGTCGAGGATCCCGTCGATGGGCCGGTCGAGGTGGTCGTGGGGCGGGATGGAGGCGAGGCCCTCAGGGGCCCCCGGCCAGACGAGGACGTTCCGATAGGAGACGCCCTGGTGGATGGCCTGGCCCGGCTCCAAGGGCATCCTTCCCGCGAGGGCCGCGATTAGGCCACCAGCCTCCTGGGAGCCGATGTCCCCGGCCGCATGGTTGCGCATGACCGTCTCGCGGCCGAACTCCAGCGTGACCAGGTTCAGGCGGAAGGCCAGGTCGCCGTCGGCCAGGGGCACGCCCAGGGCCAGGGCCTCCAGGGGCCCCCGGCCGGTCAGGACCCCCCGGGGATCGTAGCCCAGAAGGGACATGATGGCCACGTCCGAGCCCGGGGGCATGCCCTCGGGAATGGTCTGGGCCAGGCCCAGCCGCCCCCCTGAGGCCAGCCGGTCCAGGCAGGGCGTCGAGGCCTGGGCCAGGGGGGTCCGTCCGCCGAGCGAGGCGATGGGCCGGTCGCCCATGCCGTCGCCGATTAGGATTATATATTTCATGAAAAAAACGTTCGAGCCGTTTGTGGCCAAACTAGGCCAGGAACTAACGAGAAAGCGGAATTAAAATAGCACTTTTTAGATCCCATGGCAAGACAAAATTATATTGGGCCGTCAAAAATTTTTTTGGACCGTTGAAAGAGGGCCAGGAGCGGGTTTCTAGGGATTCCTGTGGGATCAGAAAAAAACGAAAATCAAAAAAGTTTACAATATTGCGACCTTATGATGTCAAATTTGATGAGGATGTGAAAAGCCTGCCTTTTTGAAATCTGCTTAGAAAAAGCCCTGATAATAAGCATCAAGACTGGTCAGTTGCAGGTTTTCCAGGGGTTCTGGCGTGTCCATGAGACTCGGGACTTAGGCGTCATCCCGGCCACCGGCCTGGGCCGTCGGGGCCTTGCGAGGGCATTGTTACCATAAATGGCCCTGAAATGCAAGACCAGGGGTGACTGTCCGCCAGGTCTAAGGTGGTGATTGTGATATAGATAGAACTATTTGGCTGTTAAAATTATATTAATATTATAAATAATTAAATATATGTGGCTATGTGTCGGGATTGGCCAGGGGCGGGCCGGCGGCCCGCGGCCAGTGGCCCTTATCTGGCGGGGGGGCCGGGCATGCCCCGGCGATCCCTTGGCCCAGCGGCGCGCCCCCGCCCTACCGGCCCTGGCCTGGCCGGTCTGGGACGCCGGCCCCTGGCGCCTGGGCCGCCTCCCGCTCCCCGTCGAAGCGGCCCATGGCCGGGCCGGGGAGAGAGCGGGGGCAGGCCCTTCGGCAGGCCAGGCCGCAGCCGGGGAGGCTCTCCCGGCAGATGTCCGGGTCGGCCTCCGGCGGGGCCAGGAGGCCCAGGCGGCCGATGGCCCCGGAAGGGCAGGCCTTGCGGCAGCGTCCGCAGCCGAGGCAGCCCCTGGGGCAGAGCCGGTCCATGTCCCTGAGCCTGGCCGCCCCCCGGCAGGCCACCGAGAAGGAGGCCGTCCTGGGCCGCAGGACCATCAGCCCCTTGGGGCAGGCCGGGACGCAGGCCCCGCAGCCCCGGCAGCGGGCCTTGTCCAGCCTGGGCGGAAGGCCCGGCCCGGCCGGCCTCATGGCCCCGTGGGGGCACGCGGCCAGGCAGTCCCCGAAGGAGAGGCAGCCCTGGGGGCAGTTCTGGGGCCCGCCGTCCAGGGTCGCCGCCAGACGGCAGCCGGGCGGCCCCTGGTAGAGGGCCGCCGGGTCGTCCGCCTCCCTCCCGCACAGCCTGATGGCCACCAGGAGCGGGTCCTCGGGCCATTCGCGGCCCTCCCCGTCGCTGGCGGCCAGACGCCCGGCCGCCCGTCTGGCCCGGAGGCTCAGGGCGGTCTCTGCGAGGCACAGGAGGGCCAGGGCCGGGATCCTCATTCCGGGCCCGAGGACCGGGGCCAGCCCGGCCACGGTGACGAGGACGGCCGGCGGGGCCAGCCTCCCCGTGGGCCAGAACTGGCGGCCCAGGCAGAAGGCCAGGCCCAGCCAGAAGGGCAGGAGGGACGGCAGGTCCGCTGGCCCGAGGCCCAGGCTGGGGCCGAGGAGGGCGGCCAGGATCCAGAGGGGGAAGGGGAGGAGGGCGGCGGCCGGCCTCTGGCGGCCCAGGGCCAGCGAGGCCAGGGCGGCCGGCAGGAGGGCCGGCCAGACGGGGGGGCAGGACCCCGGCTGGGGGCCGGGGGCCACCAGGCCGGCCAGCAGGCCCGCCAGGGCGGCCGGGAGGAATGGGTGCCTGAAGAGGCCGCCCCCCCTGGCCGTCAGGGCCAGGACCAGGCCGGACAGGGCGGCGGGGGCCGGCCCCAGGAGTGGGCCGGCCAGGACGGTCGCGAGCCCGGCGCCGAGAACCGCGCGGCCCAGCGGCCGTCCCCGGCCAGGCTCCGGCCCCAGGGCGGCCGCGGCCAGAAGGGCGGCCAGGGGGGCCATGAGCGGCCAGGCTGGTCCGGCCAGGGCCAGGGCCGCCAGCCAGGGGGCCAGGGCCAGGGCCATCGCGGCCTCCTGTCCCAGGGGGCCGCGGACGGCGTAGGGCCCAGGCCTCAGCCTCAGGATCGGCCCGGTCACTGCTGCCGCGGGCCGGGGCCAGCCGGGGGGCCCCAGGGGGCCCGCCCGTAGGGGTCGTCGGCCCCGGCCGCCTGGGCCAGCGCCAGCAGGGGCCTCAGGCTGGGGCAGGCCAGGGCGCAGGCCCCGCAGCCGGCGCAGCCGGCCAGGGCGCCGAGGACCTTGGCCGGCAGCCTGGCCCACCCCTCCAGGGGGAACTGGCCGGCCAGATCCACCTGGAGCCCCAGGGGGCAGGCCTGGCGGCAGAGGCCGCAGAGCCTGCAGGGGGCCGGGGGGCGGGGCAGGCGGCCGGCCCTGATGAGCCGGAGGGACAAGTCGGAGGCCCGCAGGCCGCGCCCGAGCCTGGCCGTGGGCCGGCCGGTGGCCAGGCCGCCCAGGAGGGCCAAATCGCCCAGGAGGGGCTTGAGGTTCACGGCCGCCAGGACCTCGGAGAGCCTGAGGCCCGGCGGGGCCAGGTAGTGGAAGCCCTGCACGGAGACGGGGACGAGGGTCAGGGGGAGGCCCGAGCGGGCCACCGTCCCCAGGGCCCAGAGCCGCTCCGGCCCGACCACCCCGTCCGGGCTGGGCCAGGGAAGGCCCAGGACCCTCATCCTCAGGAGGGACGGGAGGGTCATGGGGAAGCCCTCCCTGAACCGCAAGGCCCGGCCGGCGCCAAGGGGATCGAGCCTGGGCGGCAGGATCTCGACCAGCTCGCTGTCCGGCCAAAGGCGGCCCAGGAGGGCCAGGCCCCGCTGGAGGGTCGTCCTCTGGTCCTGCCACAGGGCCCTGGCCAGGCCAAGGCCCGGCTCGGGGTCCAGGGCGGATATGAGGGCCGGCTGGCCAGGGGGGGCCGGCCGGGGCAGATCCAGGCCCAGGGACTTCAGGGCCGGGGCCAGATCGGCGCCCCCGACCGATCCCAGGTCAAGGGGGCGGGGCACCTGGCCCGAGACGCCCTCCCGGAAGGCCAGCTCGACCAGGCCGGGGGAGAGGCTGGCCACGGTGCCGCTGAACGGGGCCCGCAGGTCGCCCTGGCCGGCGGCCCTGGAGATGGCCAGCAGCTGCCCCCGCGAGACCGGGCGTCCCGGCTTTAGCCCGGGGGCCGGGCGGCCATCGAAGGACAGGCTGGCCGAGGCGGCCTGGGGCCAGGCCTTCAGGACCCTGTGGTCCCGGCCCGCCATCAGCCAGAGGCCCCTGGGTGCCCGGGCCCGGCCCGCCTGGGGACGATGGCGAAGAAGGCCACGACCAGGAAGGCCAGCATGACCGGCGAGGCCAGGTACACCACCCTGAAGGTGCCGAAGTGGCCGGCCAGGAGGCCCAGGGACAGGGTGCCCAGGCCTATGCCCAGATCGAAGCAGATGAAGAAGGCCGCGGAGGCGGCCGTGCGGCGGCCGGCGGGGACCGAGGCCAGGGTGAGGGCCTGGATGGCCGGGAAGAGGGAGCCTATGCCCAGGCCGTAGACTATGGCCGCGACGGTCATGGGGCCCCTGGACGGGAAGGCCACCAGCATGAGGATGGAGGCGATGAGGACCACGGCCCCCGGGGGGATGACCATGGCCGGGCCGTAGCGGTCATAGAGCCGCCCGGTGGTCATCCTGGCCGAGAGGGTCCCGATGGTCGAGACCACGAAGAAAATGGCCGCGTCGCCCTGGCCGATCTCCTGGCAGTAGATGGCCAAAAAGGCGGTCACGGCGCAGGAGGCCGAGCCCATGATGAAGATCAGCGAGGCCGGCGCCAGGGCCCTGGTCTCTATGAGGGACCCGAGGCCGGGGGGATCGGGGGCCAGGTCCGAGGCCAGGCGGATGAAGGGCAGCGAGAGGCTGATGAGCCCGGCGATGACCGAGCACAGGGCGACCGACGAGAACATGGCCCTGTAGCCGTGGGTCTGGGCCAGGTCCAGGCCCACCAGCGGGCCGATGGCCAGGGCCACCGTGGCCCCCAGGCCGAGGTAGCCCAGGCCCTCGCCAAGGCGCTGGGGCGGGATGACCTGGGCGGCCATGGAGACCATGAGCGTGGAGGTCAGGCCCACCCCGGCCCCGTGGAGGAGCCTGGCCAGGGCGTAGAAGAGCTGGTGGGGGACCAGGAAGAAGGTAATCGAGCCCACGAAGCAGATGGCCAGCCCGCACCTCAGGACCCTGGTGGCCCCCAGCCGGCGGGAGAGGCGGGCGCTCATCAGGCGGCTGAAGACCGAGGAGACGGCGAAGGAGCCGAAGATCAGGCCGATCTCCTCCTTCGAGCAGCCCTGGGCGTCCAGATACACCGACAACGTCGGCAGGAGCATGTCGAAGCCCAGGAATATGAAGAAGTTTATCAGGATGAAGGTCGCGAAGGTCGGCGTCCACAGCGGGGGCTTGGGGCCGCCGAAGACGGGCTCCTGGGAGGGCTCCTGGGGTGGGGGAGGTGGCATCGTGGGCCTCTCGTTGGGGCCTGTCCCGCGCCTGGGCCGCAAAAAGCCCCCCGGCCCAGGGGGCGGCGGACGGACCGGGAAACTCCGCGCCAGGGGCGGCGCGGAGGAGGCTAGTCCTGGGCTAACGCCACGTCGTCCATGGGGGTACCCGACCCCCCGGGCGAGTGGAGTGGGCCGCGGCCCCCTCGCCCGCGGCCGTCCGGTGAGGCGTCGGGAGGATGCCGTCGCGGGCCGGGCGGCGAGAACCATCCATCGCCGCCTCGCGGGCGGGGATCGAACCGGCTCCCCCCTGACAACGGGAAGGGAACGGGCCTGGCAGAAAAATGGGAAGGACTCACGCCACCAGTCAGGGATGGCGCGCGAGGGAACCAAAAATTAATGGGAGTTAGGTTCTCTGGAAGGGTGTTTTCAAGTCCGAATCAATCTCGCCGGTCACGCAAAGGCCATGTCTTTGCCAGATTAAAGAATCAATAATGGGCTTCAAGCCAGGTCATTTTTGGTCGTCAGCATGAGCGCCAACCTATGGCGAAGGCCGCCCAAGGGGATGTCCGCACCCGGGCGATCGGCGGACTCGCCTCAGGCATTAGGATCCGAGGATATACGAGGCCGCCAGGCAAGTCATATTTGATGGCTACAGGCATGATTCCTTTTTAGCTCATGGTTCGATAGTATATATCAATTGGCGTCTTTAATAATTTTTTGATCGGTTTTCCATTGATTTAGCCAGATCGAGAGTCCGGCAAGGCGTCTTTCGCCTCCCCTGGCCTGGCTACGGACGCCAGTGCCAGTGCGTGCCTGGGCTTGGAGCCGCTTGCGACATTAAACGCCATTCTGGCCAAAATATCAAGACCCAGCCTGGCAGGCCGGGGGCTGAGAAAAAACGGCCCAAAGGCCAGGGGGCGCCTTCGGGCCGGGAAGAACGGGCGGGTCCCTGGGCCTACATGAAGAAGCGATCCTTGTCGGCCACGGTGTAGCCCAGGGCCTGCATGACCTTCTTGATGTTGCTCAGGAGGACGGGCTTGCCTGTCTCCAGGCGGGTGATGGTCAGAGAGGACACGCCGGCCATGCGGGCCAGGGAATTCTTGTCCAGGAGCTGTGACTTTCTGGCCGTGGCGAAGGCCTGGGGATTGACTTTGGCGGGTTCCTGCATCGTGTTTCTCCTTGTGTTTAGAGGCGTTTATGGATGTTTTCCCTAAAGCCGGCCCCACGCCGGGCTTGGGAAGGTATGCGGATCCGGGCCATGGGCGGCCAGGATCCCCGGAAACCAGGACGCCCTGGCCTGTGACCCGGCGGCTGCCGGGTCACAGGCCAGGGGCCCAGTATCTGGGAGGGACGGCCCGGGGCCCGATCCGGGATTGTCCCGAAAGGCCCGGGCATGGACGGAAATCCTGCCCCTTTGCCGTTATCTTGTTTTGGCTCTAGAAGAGTCGTATATGGAAATTAGACGAACAAGAAAACCACACCTAGGCACTAGGCATGCATAGTAACCACGTGAGGCGAAGTGTAATCTAAAAATTTGTCCTTGTCAACTAAATTTTTTTTATTTTTGCGATGTTCGACCATCTTAGCCGAGGTGGACCAAAAGAATGGCTTTAAGTTGAGGTTTCGTGGACTTCATATAAGGCTAAATGACATTTGAAATACGGCAATGGCTTGATAGTCAATATGACACGCCTTAATTTCTGGTATGGTTTCTGGGGTCCTTTGGGCCTTGGTCAAAATTATCCTTTGTCTGTCAAGCCACATATTGTCATCTGAGAGGAGAATTTATTTTTTGCAAGCTTTGTTAAGTGTGGGCTGATGATAATAGTGGTACTTTGGGATCGAACTGGCCCCGGATCGTGCCAGGAAACGTAAAGCCCCGGCCCGGTGGCGGCCAGTAAGGCCCGGGCGCGGATGGAATTCATGACCCTTTGCCATTGTCTTGTTTTGGCTCAGGAGGGGTTGTGTATGGAAATTAGGCGAACAAGAAAGCTACGCCTAGGCGCTAGGTATGCATAGTAACCACGTGGGACGAAGTGTAGTCAAAAAAGTTATCCCTGTCAACTAAATTTTTTTAATTTTTGCGATGTTCGACTATCTTAGCCGAGGAGGTCGCCAAGAATAGCTTTAAGTGGCGGTTTATAGATTTCATTTAAAGTTAAGTCACATTTGAAATGAGACACCGGATAGTCAACATGACGCTCCTTGGTTTCCGGGACCCGCTCTGGCCCCTTGGTCAAAACTGTCCCCTGACCGTTGGCTGCCAGGCCACATATTGCCATCCGGGAGGAGAATGCCCATTGGCAAGCTCCGTTAAGGGCCGGATGGCGATAACGGCGCTATTTTGGGATCGAGTGGGCCATTGCTCTCGCGGGGTGCCTGTCGCCGGCCGCCAGGGCCGGCCGGGCCAGGGCGAGGTGGCGACAGGCGCCCGAGTCATGCTATAATCTCCGCGGATTAGGACCACCTCGGCCGCGGCTGGGCCTGTCAGGGAGCCTTACGGCCTCCGGAGGGGCCCAGGCTGGTTTTTGGGGGCGGCCCCCGGTCCCCACCATTAGGGCCCTGGCGGCCCTTCCTTGATGCCCCCTGTTGGGTTGGAGGCGGAATCGTGGCCAGCGAGTTGATGGACGAGTTCATTTTTGACGCGAGGGATCACCTGACCACGGCCGGGACCCAACTGCTGGAGCTGGAGAGGCAGCCGGGATCGCTGGATGACCTGAACTCCCTCATGGGCACCCTCCACACCATCAAGGGCAACAGCGGCTTCGTCAACCTCCGCGGGCTCTACGGCATGCTCCACGGGGCCGAGAACCTGCTCCAGACCGTTCGCGACGCCCCCGGCCACGTCTGCCCGCCCGCCATAATAAACCAGCTTTTTCAGGTCCTGGACGCGGTCGAGGCCCTGCTCTCGAGGCTGGAGGCCGGCGAGGGCGAGGAGGTCGACTGGCTGCCGGCCTTGAACCAGGCCATCGCCGAGGCCGAGGCCTCCCTGGGACGGCCCGAGGCCCAGCCTGCGCTGGCCGGCTCGCCGGCGCTGCCCGAGGCCTCCCCGGGACAGGCGTCCCCGGACGTCCCCCCGGCAGGCGCGGCAGGGCCCTCCCCCGCCGGCCCCCCGGCCGAGGGCGACTGGGTCCTGGGCCTGGCGGACGGGCAGCTGGCCGCCGAGGGGCCGGACTGCCTGTCGTTCCTGGAAAGCGGGCGCGGCTTCCTGCTCCTGGACGTGGGCGCCCTGACCTCCCTCGGCTTCGGCGAGATGAGGACCATCAGGGATCTGGCCCTCCTGGACGGCGACAGGGTGGTCCTGGTGCCTGACAGGGAGGGGCAGCCGGATTTTTGGCGGGCCCTGGAGGTCTGGTCGCTGGACAACAAGGTCAGGGCCTTCCGGGATCGGGCCCAGGCCCTGGCCGGGCTGGGGAACCGGTAGGCCGCTGGGCGGGCGGCCCCTCGGCCGGGAATGAGCAAGTTCTTCGAGGATCGGCCAGCCAGGGGGGAAGCCTCCTGCCCGTGCGCCGGCCTTTTCCACCCCCGTTACCTCGATCGACCTGAGGGGACGCCTCTATGACCCAACCAAAGCCCCCGCCCAGGGTGGCCGTCGTCGGCGCCGGCTACTGGGGCCGTAACCTGGTCCGCGATTTCCACGCCCTGGGGGCCCTGGGGCTCGTCTGCGACCCCGACCCGGGGACCCGCTCGGCCATCGAGGCGGCCTATCCCGGCCTCAGGACCGTGGACGGCCTCGGCGCGGTCCTGGAGGACGCCGGGATAGCGGCCGTGGCCATCGCCACCCCGGCCCCCACCCACGCCGGCCTGGCCCTGCGGGCCCTGGCCGCCGGCCGCGACGTGTTCGTGGAGAAGCCCCTGGCCCTCAGCGTCGAGGACGGCGAGGCCATGGTCGAGGCCGCCCGCCGGAACGGGCGCATCCTCATGGTCGACCACCTCCTCAACCGCCACCCGGCCTACGCCGAGCTGAGGCGCATGGTCGCCGCCGGCGAGCTGGGGCGGGTCCTGAGGGTCTGGTCCAGGCGCCACAACTTCGGCAAGATAAGGAAGGACGAGAACGTCGCCTGGTCATTCGCCCCGCACGACGTCGCGATGATCCTGGGCCTCGTCGGCCGGAGCCCCACGTCGGTCGAGGCCAACGGGGCCAGCTATCTGACCAGCGGGGTCGAGGACATCGTCGAGGGCAGCCTGGGCTTCGACGACGGGACCACGGCCCACCTTTCCCTGAGCTGGCTGAACCCCTTCAAGGAGCAGCGCCTGGCCGTCATCGGGACCGAGGGGATGGCCGTCTTCGACGACACGGCGCCCTGGGAGGCCAAGCTGGCCGTCTACGGCCACAGGGTGGCCTGGAGGGGCCAGACCCCTGAGGCCGTCAGGGACGCCGCCGGCCGGACCATCGCCCTGGAGCCGCGGGAGTCCCTCAGGGAGCAGTGCCTGGCCTTCCTGGGCTGCGTCGCGAGCCGGGCCGAGCCGCCCGACAGCCACGGGAGGGAGGCCCTGGAGGTCATGAAGGTCCTTTTGGCCCTCGACCTGGCCCTCAGGGAGAACAGGGGCCGGCCGGCCAGGGGATCCGTAACCGCCCAGGCGGGCGCGGCCGAGGCTGGCGACGGCCAGCGGGGCTTCTTCGCCCACCCCACGGCCATAGTCGATCCCGGGGCCAGCGTGGGCCCGGGGACCAGGATCTGGCACTTTTCCCACGTCATGGCCGGGGCTCGCGTGGGGGCCGGCACCAACATAGGCCAGAACGTGGTCGTCGGGCCCCGGGCCGTCATAGGGGACGGCTGCAAGATCCAGAACAACGTGAGCGTGTACGAGGGCGTGACCCTGGAGGACCGCGTCTTCTGCGGCCCCAGCATGGTCTTCACCAACGTCCACAACCCCAGGGCCTTCATCAGCCGCATGGGCGAGCTGAGGCCGACCCTGGTCAGGTATGGGGCGTCCATCGGGGCCAACGCCACCATAGTCTGCGGCCACACGCTGGGACGCTTCAGCTTCATCGGGGCCGGGGCCGTGGTGGCCTCCGACGTCCCCGACTACGCGCTCATGGTGGGCGTGCCGGCCAGGCGCAGGGGCTGGATCTGCCAGTGCGGCCTGGAACTGCCCGGGTCCCTGGTCTGCCCCTCGTGCGGCCTGGCCTTCCGGGAGGGCCCTGGGGGCCTGGGGCCCCTCGAGCCCAGGGAGGCCGGGGACTGAGGCCCAAAGAGACACTAACCGAGCCGGGAGAAAGGACCCCAATGACGTCCCAAGAAAAGGTGGACAGCCTTCCCTTCATCGATCTCCGGAAACAGTTCCTGCGGCTTGAGCCGGCCCTGAGGGAGGCCCTGCTGGCGGCGGCCGGCTCGGCCCAGTACATCCTGGGGCCCCAGGTCAGGAGGCTCGAGGAGGCCCTGGCCGAGTACGTAGGGGTCAGGGAGTGCGTGGCCTGCGCCAACGGGACCGACGCCCTCATGCTGGCCCTCCTGGCCTGGGACGTGGGGCCCGGGGAGGCCGTCTTCTGCCCGGCCTTCACCTTCTTCTCCACCGCCGAGGTGGTGGCCCTGAGGGGGGCCACGCCCATCTTCGTGGACGTGAACCCGGTCACCTTCAACATCGATCCCGCGAGCCTGGAGGAGATGATAGGCCGGGTCCAGAGGGAGGGCCTCCTGGTCCCCAGGGCCGTCATCCCGGTGGATCTGTTCGGCCTGCCGTACGACTACGAGGCCGTGGCCCGGATAGCCGACCGGCACGGCCTGGTCATCCTGGAGGACGCGGCCCAGGGCTTCGGGGGCGTGTACGGGGGCCGGAAGGCCGGGTCCCTGGGCCAGGTCGGGGCGACGAGCTTCTTCCCGGCCAAGCCTCTGGGCTGCTACGGCGACGGCGGGGCCGTCTTCACCAACAACGTGGAGCTGGCCGACGTCATCCGCAGCTCCAGGGCCCACGGGACAGGCGGGCACCGCTACGAGCACATCCGGCTGGGCCTCAACTCCCGCCTCGACACGCTCCAGGCGGCCGTCCTTCTGGTCAAGCTCGACGCCTTCCCGGCCGAGCTGGACGCCAGGCAGGAGGTGGCCCTCCGCTACGAGCGGGCCCTGGCCGGCCTGGTCCCCTCGGCCCCGGCCGTCCCGGGCGGGCTTCTGTCCGCCTGGGCCCAGTACACCGTGCGGGTGCCGGCCGAGAGGCGGGCGGCCATCATGGAGCACATGCGGGGCCTTGGGGTGCCGACCATGGTCTACTACCCCAAGTGCCTGCATCTCCAGCCAGTCTTCGCCAGCCTGGGCGGCCGACCGGGCCAGCTCCCCCAGGCCGAGAAGGCCGCCAGCGAGGTCATGAGCCTGCCGATGCACCCATACCTGGGGCCGGCCGACCAGGACAGGGTCGTGGCCGCCCTCCTGGAGGCCCTGGAGGTCGCGGGCCGCTAGGCCTGGCGACGCTGATTTCCCCTAGGGGGCGGAAGGGACGAGGCGCATGACCAACCACGAAGAGGCCTTTATCAAGAGAATAGCCGACCGCAAGGCCATCGTCGCCATCGCCGGCCTGGGCTACGTCGGGCTCCCGCTGGCCCTCTCCTTCGCCGAGGTGGGCTTCCAGGTCCTGGGCCTGGACATCGACGAGGAAAAGATAAGGAAGATAGGCCGGCGGGAGAGCTACATCGGCCACATCTCCGACGAGCGCCTCAAGGGGTCGGCCAACCTCTTCTCGGCCTCGACCGACTTCCACCTGGCCAGGGAGGCCGACGCCCTCATAATCTGCGTCCCGACCCCGCTCACCAGGGAGCGGGAGCCGGATCTGGCCTTCGTGGAGGGCACCCTCGCGGCCCTGCTGGACCACCTGCGGCCGGGCCAGCTGCTCTCGCTGGAGAGCACCACCTTCCCCGGGACGACCGAGGAGGTGCTCAGGCCGCCCATCGAGGCCAGGGGGCTCACCATCGGGAAGGATTTTTTCCTGGTCTACTCCCCGGAGCGCGAGGATCCGGCCAACCCCGACTTCCAGACGCAGACCATCCCCAAGGTCCTGGGAGGCTCCACCGAGTCCTCGGCCAGGGTCGGCCTGGCCCTCTACGGCCAGGTGGTGGAGCGCATGGTCCCGGTCAGCTCCACCAGGGCGGCTGAGCTGACCAAGCTCCTGGAGAACATCTACCGGGCCGTCAACATCGGGCTGGTCAACGAGCTCAAGGTCGTGGCCTCCAGGATGGGCCTGGACATACACGAGATCATCAACGCCGCGGCCACCAAGCCCTTCGGCTACACGCCCTTCTATCCCGGCCCGGGCATCGGGGGCCACTGCATCCCCATCGATCCCTTCTACCTGACCTGGAAGGCCCGGGGCTACGGGGTCCACACCCGCTTCATCGAGCTGGCCGGCGAGATAAACGCCGGCATGCCCCGCTACGTGGTCGACAAGATCTCCGCCGCCCTGAACGACCGCTCGAAGCCCCTGAGGGGCTCGAGGATCCTGCTTCTGGGCATGGCCTACAAGAAGAACGTCGAGGACATGCGCGAGAGCCCCTCGCTTGAGGTCCTGGGGCTGCTGGCCCAGGCCGGCGCCCAGGTGGAGTACAGCGACCCCCACGTGCCCCTGATGCCCCGGACCAGGAGGGGCGACTTCGGCCTCAGGAGCGTGCCCCTGACCCCCGAGTCGCTGGCCTCCTTTGACGCCGCGGTCCTCCTGACCGACCACAGGGCCTTCGACAAGCCCTTTATCCTGAAACACTCGAATCTGGTCATCGACACCAGGGGCGCCTTCCCGGCGGCCCCGACGGTGGTCAAGGCCTAAGGCGCGGCGTCCCGGCTCCCGGCCCGGGACGCCGGACGGAGGCATCATGAAGGCAGCGCACGCTTCGGCGTTCAACCGCAAGGACCAGGCCTCGGTGGACACCCTGAGGCTCCTGGCCGTCGACATGGTCGAGAGGGCCCGCAGCGGGCACCCCGGGTTTCCCCTGGGGGCCGCCCCGATGGCCTACGTCCTGTGGACCAGGTTCCTGAGGCACGATCCCGGCTGCCCCGGCTGGCCCGACCGCGACCGCTTCGTCCTCTCCCCCGGCCACGGGTCGGCCCTCCTCTACGCCTTTCTTCACTTGTCGGGCTACGGCCTCTCCCTGGACGACCTCAGGAACTTCAGGCAGTGGGGCAGCCCGACCCCCGGCCACCCCGAGCTGGGCCTGACCCCGGGGGTGGAGGCGACCACCGGCCCCCTGGGGCACGGCCTGGCCATGGGCGTGGGCCTGGCCATGGCCGAGAGGAGCATGGCCCGGCGCTTCAACCGGCCCGGCTTCGAGATCTTCGACCACCACACCTACGCCCTGGTCTCCGACGGCGACCTGATGGAGGGGGTGGGCGCCGAGGCGGCCTCCCTGGCCGGCACCCAGGGCCTGGGCAAGCTCGTCTACGTCTACGACGACAACCACATGACCATAGAGGGGCACACCGACCTGGCCTTCTCCGAGGACGTCCGGGGCCGCTTCCTGGCCTACGGCTGGCACGTCTCGGTCGTCTCCGACGGCGGCGACCTGCCGTCGGTCTGGCTGGCCATCGACAACGCCATCCAGGAGACCGAGCGGCCGACCCTCATCATGTGCCGGACCAGGCTGGGGGCCGGCAGCCCCAAGGAGGACACCCCCGGGGCCCACGGCGAGCCCCTCGGGGCCGAGGCCCTGGCCGCCACCAGGGCCAACTACGGCTTCGCCGGCCAGGAGCCCTTCTTCGTGGACGAGAGGGTGGCCGCCAACTTCCTGGCCAGGGCCAGGGCCGCCGCCGCCAAGAGGACC
This sequence comes from Deltaproteobacteria bacterium, assembly GCA_031264145.1. Taxonomy (GTDB): domain Bacteria; phylum Desulfobacterota; class Desulfarculia; order Adiutricales; family Adiutricaceae; genus JAIRNQ01. The sequence continues at coordinate 7,277 of JAISEK010000018.1, read as the reverse complement.
GAGTGGGAGGCCACGCTCGCTGCCTACGGGGAGAAGTTCCCCGACCTCCGCGCCGAGCTGGGGAGGCGCCTGGCCTCGAGGCTCCCCGACTCCCTGGCCCAGGGCCTCATGGAGGCCGCGGCCGGCCTCTTCCCCCGGGACGCCCAGGTGGCCACCAGGGTGGCCTCCGGGAAAATCCTGAACCTCGCGGCCAGGGATCTGCCCGAGCTCATCGGCGGCAGCGCCGATCTGGCCCCCTCCAACAAGACGGCCATCGAGGGCGAGGACTACGTGAGCCCGCTGCGGCCGGCCGCCCGCAACGTCCACTTCGGGGTCAGGGAGCAGGCCATGGGGGCCATCCTCAACGGCCTGGCCCTCCACGGGGGCCTCATCCCCTTCGGCGGCACCTTCCTGGTCTTCTCCGACTTCCTGCGCCCGGCCCTGAGGCTCTCGGCCCTCATGTCCCTAAGGGCCGTCTACGTCCTGACCCACGACAGCGTGGGCGTCGGCGAGGACGGCCCGACCCACCAGCCCGTGGAGCACCTGGCCGCCCTCCGGGTCATCCCCAACCTCCTGGTCATCCGGCCGGCCGACGCCTTCGAGACCGCCGCCGCCTGGGGCCTGGCCCTCGACAACCCCGGGCCCACGGCCCTGGTCCTCTCGCGCCAGAACCTCCCGGTCCTGCCACCGGGGGACTTCCCGGCCCTCAGGGACGGGGTGGCCAGGGGAGGCTACGTCCTTAGCGAGGCCCCCGGCGGCCGGCCGGAGGCCATAGTCGTGGCCAGCGGCTCCGAGGTCCACCTGGCCCTGGCCGCCCAGGCGCTCCTCGCGGGGCGGAGGGCCCTGAGGGTGGTCTCGCTCCCCAGCTGGGAACTGTGGGACCGGCAGTCGCCCGAGTACCGGGAGACGGTCCTGCCGGAGGGCCTCACCCGCCGCCTGGCCCTGGAGGCCGGCCGCTCCATGGGCTGGGAGCGCTTCGCCGGCCCGCGGGGCAAGATCCTCTCCATCGAGGGCTTCGGCCGCTCGGCCCCGGCCGGGACCATCTTCGGGAAGCTGGGCTTTACCCCCGAAAACGTGGCCAGCCTGGCCGAGTCGCTGTTCTAGGACGCCGGGGCCCTTCCGGCCCCGGGCGGCCCAGTGGAGGCCCATCCCCATGCCAGACGCCCCCAAGGCCGGGCGGGCCGTCCCCTCCCCGGGGATGGCCCAGGCCCCCATCCGCGAGGTCATCGCCTTCTTCGACCGGGCCTACCCCGACCCGAGGTGCGGCCTGGACTTCGGGAGCCCCTTCCAGCTCCTGGTGGCCACCATCCTCTCGGCCCAGTGCTCCGACCGGAGGGTCAACCTGGTCACGCCCGGCCTCTTCGCCGCCTTCCCGGACCCGTCGGCCATGGCCCGGGCCGACCTGGCGGACATCGAGGCCCTGGTCAGGACCTGCGGGCTCTTCCGGGCCAAGGCCCGGAACATCCGCGAGATGGCCGGGATCCTGGTCAAGAGCCACGGCGGGCGCGTCCCGGAGAGCCTCCCCGAGCTGACGGCCCTCCCCGGGGTGGGGCGCAAGACGGCCAACGTCGTCCTGGGCGACGCCTTCGGCCAGCCGGGGCTCACCGTGGACACCCACCTGGGCCGGGTCAGCCGGCGGCTGGGGCTCAGCCGCGCGGCCCGGGCCGAGGCCGTCGAGCGCGACCTCATGGCCCTGGTGCCCCAGGGCCTGTGGACCCGCTTCTCCCACCAGGCCATCAGCCACGGGCGCTCCCTGTGCCTGGCCCGAGGCCCACGGTGTCCCGACTGCGGCCTCCTGGCCTGCCCCTCCCGCCCCTCCCGGGGCGCCGTGGCCGCCGGGGGAGCCGCGGCCGGCCAGAACGACTTGGAGGCCGCATCTTGAGAGGAACCCCCACTGGCCACCCGGCCGCCTTCCTGGCCCTCCTGGCGGCCCTCCTCCTTCAGGCCGGCCAGGCCTGGGCCCAGGGCGACGCCCGGGCCCCCATCGTCACCAACTCGGTCGACATGACCTTCGTCCTGGTCCCGGCCGGGCGCTTCCTCATGGGGGCCGGCCCAGGCTTCCGGGGCGACGGCGAGTACGAGCGGCCGGCCCACGAGGTCTCCATCTCCAGGCCCTTCCGCCTCTCCCGCGGCGAGGTCACCTTCGAGCAGTGGAACAGGGTCATGGGCGGGGTAAGGTTCTACGGCGAGAAGGGCCGCAAGGGCCAGCGGGGCCTGGTCCCCATCGACAACGTGTCCTGGGAGGACGCGACCGAGTTCGTCGCCCGGCTCAACGAGCTGGAGGGCACCTCCAAATACCGCCTCCCCACGGAGGCCGAGTGGGAGTACGCCGCCAGGGCCGGCACCGCGACGGCCTACTTCTTCGGGGACGACCCGGCCGGGATGGCCGCCTTCGCCTGGTGCGGCGAGGGCTTCGCCCAGGGCGGGACCCACCCGGTCATGACCAGGGAGCCAAACCAGTTTGGCCTCCACGACATGCTGGGGAACGTCTCCGAGTGGGTCGCCGACTGGTTCTCCCCGTCCTACTACGGCCCGAAGGCCTCCCGCGATCCCAGGGGCCCGGCCAGCGGCGAGGAGAAGGTCCACCGGGGCGGGGCCTTCGCCAGCGACCCCAAGACCTGCCAGGCCGCCTGGCGCGAGAGCGACCTCCCCGGCCTGCGCAGCCTCAACATCGGCTTCAGGGTGGCCCGCGACGAGTGACCGGCATCGCCGGGAGTCCTTCCAGGGGAGACGGCCTGTCCCGGGACAGGGCCTGGGGAGCCTGGCCACCGCGTCAAACGTCTTGTCTTCAGGGAAGCATATGGGCAAAAGATTGAACTCTATCCATGCCAGGGCCAATATGGGCGAGCCGCTGGCCCAAATCGAGCTGGCCAACATGTATCTGGCGGGCGACGGCGTCGCCCAGGACAGGGCCAGGGCCTTCAGGCTGTTCCTCATGGCCGCCAGGCAGGGGGAGGCCATCGCCCAGAGCAACGTCGGCATCATGTACTTTCTTGGCGACGGCGTCGCCCAGGACAAGGCCAAGTCGGCCAAATGGCACCGGCAGGCGGCCAGGCAGGGCCACGCGGGCTCCACCGGCTGCCTCGGCTGCCTGTACTGCCTGGGCGACGGCGTGCCCCGGGACCAGGCCAGGGGAATCAGGCTGCTTCGCAGGGCCGCGGAACTGGGCGATGACCATGCCGGGCGCCTCCTGGCCTTCGAGCTCGGGTCCGGCGGCGCGCCCCAGGAAGGGGCAGAGGCGGCCAGGCGGCGGTACCTCCTCGCGGCCGGGCCGGACGGCGCGGACGCCCTGGGGGACATGCCGGGGGCCGGCCAGGGCGCGCCCCAGGACGAGGCCGAGGCGGCCAAGTGGCACCGCCTCGCGGCCGGGCAGGGCGACGCGGAAGCCCAGTACGCCCTGGGGGTCATGCTGGAGAATGGCCAGGGCGTGCCCCAGGACGAGGCCGAGGCGGCCAAGTGGTTCCGCCTCGCGGCCAAACAGGGCCACAAGGGGGCCAAGCTGATCCTCGCCCTGCGCTACGTGGGGGGCAGTGGCGGCCAGCCGCGCGACAAGGCCAAGTCCGACAGGATGCTCCTCATGGTCGCCAGGGAAATCAAGAAGGCGGGCATCAAGGTCACCGGCAAGCTGTTCCAGGACCTGTCGGGAGAGGACGAGGACGGGGACTGGGATCCCAAAAAGCTGGTCCGGGCCTCGGGCAGGGGCGATGCCGGGGCCATGGCCAGGCTTGGCATATTGTATGACCAGGGGAGGGGCGGGCCCAGGGAAAGGGGCAGGGCGCTCGATCTGCTGTTCCGGGCCGCCGACCGGGGCGAGGAAATCGCCCAGTCGTACCTCGGCCTCAAATTCCTCGAGGGCGGCGGCCTGCCCGGGGACAAGGCCAGGGGCGACAAGATGCTCCTCTGGGCCACCAGGGAAATCGAGAGGATGGGCCACGGCGACGGCGACCCGCCGTCCGCCGACCTGGCGGACGACGCGATCGGGGACTTGCCCGGGGACTTGCCCGAGAACGGCCAATCGCTGGTCCGGGCGGCGCGGCGCGGGGACGCCCAGGCCATGACCAAACTTGGCGTTATGTATGACGAGGGCCTGGGCGTCGCCCCGGACAGGGACAAGGCGCTCGACTTGCTGCGCAAGGCGGCCGACAAGGGCGAGACGATGGCCCAGATGTACCTCGGCATCAAGCTCTACAAGGGCGACGGACTGCCCAGGGACAAGGCCAGGGGGCTCGAGCTCATGGCCCAGGGCGCCGAGCACGGCGACCCGGAGGGGCAGACGGTGCTCGCCAAGGCGCTCGCCGCCGGCGATGGCCTGAAAAGTGACCTCCCCCGCGCGGCCAGGCTGGCCAGGGTGGCGGCGGATAAGGGCCATGCCGAGGCCCAGGCCCTGCTGGCCGCCTTTCTCATGGGCGGCTACGGCCTGGACCAGGACATCGACGAGGCCGTCAGGCTGAACCAGCTGGCTGCGGACCAGGGCAGCAGGACCGCCGAGAGCCTCATGTCCATGCTCCTGAGCGCCGTGGAGGGCGGGCAGCCCAGGGAAATCGCCATAGTGGCCAGGATCATGCGCTGGGCCAACGGCGGCGGCCCCAAGGGCCTCCTGGGTATACCCAGGATGTTTTTTACCGCCCTGTTCCTGTATTTCTTGGGCCGCAAGAGGGACCGGGCCGAGAGGCGCGCCCTTTCGGGACGGCGGCTGGGCAACGCCATCTGGTGGCCCGTCATCCTGGTCGCGCTGCTGCTGGTCTGGATGTGGACCAGGCCGTAGACGCCCTTTCCGCCTGGTCGCCGGGGGCAGGACGGCGCCCGGGGCCGTCACCGGGGGGAAGGCCGTCCGGCGATGGTTCCGGAGCCAGGCCACCGGGAGGCCAGGGCCCCTGACGCCCCGTCCGTCCGGCGACGTCGGGTCAAGGCCGGCCCGATCTCCCCGGGTCTCGGCGTCGGCCTGGCCAGGTTGGCCCGAGGCATCCCTGCCCGCCAAACCAAGGACGGCGTTGGGCCCTGGATGGGCGAGGGCGGCCATTCCCCCGGCGGTATCCGGCCCCTCCCAGCGACGTCCTCACTCGCCGATGATCTTGACCAGGATCCTCTTGTCCCTCCGGCCGTCGAACTCGCCGTAGAATATCCTCTCCCAGGTCCCGAAATCCAGGCGTCCCCTGGTTATGGCCACGACCACCTCCCGGCCCATGACGGTCCTCTTGAGGTGGGCGTCCCCGTTGTCCTCGTGGCCGTTGTGCTCGTAGCGGTCGTGGGGCTTTTCCGGGGCCAGGCCCTCCAGCCAGCGCTCGAAGTCGCGCAGGAGGCCAGGCTCGTCGTCGTTTATGAAGACGCTGGCCGTTATGTGCATGGCGTTGACCAGGCACAGCCCCTCCTGGACGCGGCTTTGCTCGACGGCCCTCTGGACCTCCGGGGTGATGTTCCTGAAGCCCCTGCGGGAGGGGAGGTTGAGGGTCAGTTCCTGGCGGAAGCTCTTCATGGCTGGCGGCCTCGTCGCGGGTCACGGCCCCCCAAGGGCCGGGCTGGGTCCAGCTCGAAGAGGAGGTAGCTCACCAGGGTGCTGGACTTGATGGAGTAGCGGCCAATCCCGGCCGGGATGACCACGGCCCCCCCGGGATGCAGCCGGACGGTCTCCTTGAGGCCCGAGGTCTCGATGCTGCCCCGGCCCCGGCACGGGCAGATGACCGAGAGCGCCCGGCCCGTGGCCGTGAAGAAGCCCGTGTTGACCAGCGTGGCCGTGTAGCCGCGGCCCCGCAGGAGGATCCGGTCCCGGCCGCTGCAGACGGTCTGGAGGGTGGGGAGGGGAACGTTCCTTATGGGCACCGGCCATGGCGGGGCCGTGAAGTCCCAGGGGTCGGCCGGGCGGTCCCAGTCGTGGACGGTCTGGACCATTGAGCCAGAGGGCAGGACCTTGAGGATGGTGGCCGAGGGCCCCTGGCAGCGGACCAGGCCCTGGGGGACGAGGAAGCGGTCCCCGGCCTCGACCGTGAGCCTGTTGAGCCTCTGGCCCCAGGGGCCATCCTCCCGGGAGGTGCCGGCCCCCAGCCAGGAGTCGGGCCCGGCCTCCAGGACGTACCAGAACTCGTCGCCGCCGATGGCCCTGACGGGACCGGGCGTCTCGCCGGTCCGCTCGAGACGGAAGCTGAGGGTAAGGGTCTGCCGGCTTCTGCCCTGATCGTCCTCGCCGGTCAGCAGGGAGCCCCACTCGGCCCTGACCGCGGCCAGGGACTGGCCGGCCCTGGGGCCGGAGGCGACCTTGGAGACCAGGCCGAAGTCCTCGGAGGCCAGCCAGATCTCGCCCCAGCGGACGCCCTCGGACCGGGAGGGGACGTTGAAGGAGGAGCGGCAGACGGAGCCCCAGGGCTTGTCGGCCACTATGGGCGCCAGGGGCAGCGGAGCGACGTTGGTGATGACGGCCCCTTTTTTCATGGGACGGGGTTTCTCCGGGATGTGGGGATGGCTGGCCAGGACCGCCCGGCCAGGGCCATTATACCCGAAGTCGGCCCTCGGACCCAGCCCCCGGCAGGGCCTGGCGCCCGATGGACCTAAATTCTGGGCCAGAAGGGTCTACCTAAATAGAAGTGGCAATATTTCCCAATCTTGAGTATAATCAATCGGCTCCAAATGCGGGCCCCCAGCCGAGCCAGAGCCGCCGGCCTGGCCGTTTCCCGGGAGGGGAGAACGTTTGCCGAATTTCGAGACCCATGCCGCCGTGGCGGCCATAGCCTCGGCCCTGGGGGTGGCCTTCGGGGCGGCCAGGTTCGGCTGGGACAGCAGCGCCTCCTCGCTGGCCTTCCTGGCCGGCCTCGCGGGTGGCTTCGTCCCTGACTTGGACCATAACGAGTCAAAGCCCCTCAGGCTGGCCGGCGCCATGGCCGGCCTGGGCTGCTCGGCGGCCGTGGTCGGCTACGTGACCTCGCCGGGCTATTTCCTGAACCGGCCCTGGCCGACGGGCTCCACGATCCTGGCGGCCGTGGGCTCCTTCTTCCTGTTCAACACCATCTTCCTGGAGATCCTCAGAAAGCGGACCAGGCACAGGGGCCTGTTCCATTCCCTGGCCGTGCCCTTCCTGTACGGGGGCATCTGGGCCGCCATGGTCTCGGCGGCCGGAGGCCGGACGGTCATGGCCGTCTGGCTGGTGGCCATCCTGGGCGTCCTTTCCCACCTGGTGCTGGACGCCGGGAAGGGCATGTCCTTCGACCCCCTCAAGGTGGCCTCGGAGGACATCGGGGCCTCGACCAGGCTCTGGATCCTCACGGCGCTGGTCAATTTTCTGGCCTTCACCCGGCTGAATTTCTAGGCCG
>JAISEK010000014.1 GCA_031264145.1 Deltaproteobacteria bacterium | reverse complement strand
TTCTCGCATCGCTTATCTTTAAATTTTCCCCCATCAATCAAAATGACCATGACCGCGCCCCTCCACCACATAAACCAGCTGATCCTCCACCTGCCGGCCCTGGGCGGCCTGGTGGCCGGTCAGGTCGGGGCCGAGGAGGCGCTGAGGCGCCAGGCCCGCCTGGAGGAGGCCAGAAACCTCCACCGGGACGTGGTCGAGGTGGTGGCCGAGGCCAAGGCCGGGGCGGCCATCGAGCCCGTCCATGGGGGCCGGGAACGTACCGGCCAAAAGCGGCGTCGGCCAGGGCAGGGGCAGCGGGCCGATGAGTTCGGGCCGGCCGAGGCCGTGGTGGATCTGAGGGTCTAGGGGCCCGGGGAAAGGCTGGCGAAGGTTGCTGCTTGACCTAAAATCGCTCATGCTCCTCCAGATCGTCCTGGAGGGCTGCCTGGTCCTTCTGCTGGTGGTCCTCCTGTGGCGCTCCAGGCGGAGGCCAGGGGCCGGCGGGGGCGTCGCCCTCCCCGAGGGCCTGAGGGAGGGCGTCGAGCGCTTTCTGGCCGAGTCGGAAAAGATTTCCGCGACCTTCCAGGCCAACCTCAAGGACAAGAAGGATCTGTCCCAGGACCTCATCCTCAAGCTGGATCGCCGGCTGGCCGATTACCGGCAGCTTCTGGAGGCCACGGAGGAGGCGGTCAGGGGGGCGGAGGAAAGGCTCTCGGGGCTGGGCGGGGAGATGGGCGCCAAGGCCTGGCCCCAGGACGCGCCCCTGGGGCAGCCAAAGTCGAACCCGGCGGCCCCGGAGGTCAGGGCCATGGTCCTGCAGCTGGCAAAAAAGGGCCTGAGCGTGGAGGACATCGCCGTGAAGGCCAAGCTCCACCGGGGGGAGGTGGAGCTGATAATCGACCTGGAGCACCAGTTCAGCGTCTAGGCCCCTGTCGGCCCCTCAGCCGCTGAAGACCTTCCAGACGAAGGCCAGCGTCAGGACCAGCCCGACGACGAATTTGAAGAGGGAGCCCACCAGGAGGCCGAGCAGCGCGCCCCAGCCGGCCTTCATGGCCAGGCCCAGCTCCTTGTGGCTGAAGACCATCTCGAAGGCGACCGCCCCGGCGAAGGCCCCCAGTATGAGTCCTGGCAGGTTCAGGAAGACCAGGCCGATGATGCCCAGGACGAGGGACCCGACCATGCCGGCCCGTCCGGCCCCCATTTTCTTGGCCCCGAGCACTGAGGCCAGGTGGTCCAGGACCACGGTCGCGGCCACCACGGCCCCGACGGCCACCATGGTCCAGAGACCGTAGGACCGCCAGTGGTCGAAGAGCCCGTAGCCCAGGAAGGCGGCGAAGATCAGGGGCAGGCTGGGGATGACGGGGACGATGGTCCCGGCCAGCCCGACGAGCATGGCCAGGAGGCAGACGGCGATGACCGCGTAATCCATGGGTCGGTTCCTCCCCGGTGGCTGGCCGGCCCGGCCAGGGGCCGGGGCGGTCAAATTTGGGCTTGACGAACACAGGTTGGCGGTTTAAGCTATATGGCATCAGACTCGGAAAAGGCGGTGGCAAGCCATTGGCCACAAGTCCCTTGAAATGCGCCCGGAAAACCTTCCGATTTGGCCTCCTGCCTTGCTGGGTTTGGTTCCCCCGCTGTTTTTTTTTGACTGTCCCGCCCATCGCCGCAGGCCCTGTTTTGCGGCGGATGGGATCCTATCATGGCCTTTTGGGCTTGGCAAGGAGCCGCTGCGGGCTTTCTTGTCTTTCCCATTAGGTTTCCGGATTTGGCTGCACTTGTTTTTGAGGAGATCCAAAGATGTCTGAAAATATTCAGGTCCTGACGGACGACACTTTCGACCAGGCCGTGGCCGACAGCCCCCTGCCAGTGCTGGTCGACTTCTGGGCCCCGTGGTGCGGACCATGCCGCGCCGTCGCGCCCATCTTGGCCGAGCTGTCGGCGGAGATGGGCTCCAAGCTTTGCTTTGCCAAGATGAACGTGGACGAGAACCCCGCCACCCCAGGCAAGTTCAAGGTCCGTTCCATTCCCTGCCTCATCGTCTTCCGCAAGGGCGAGGAGCTCGGCCGGGTGGTGGGCCACAAGGGAAAGCAGATCCTGCAGGCCGAACTGGAGAAGATGCTGTGAACCTCCCGTCAACCAGCGGCTCCTGGACGGGGCGGGTCCAGAGGCCTTTGGCCGCCCTGTTTCTCATGGCCATTTTGGCCCTGGCCCCCGGTTGCGGCTCCAAGCCGCTCGACTACATCAAGAGCTTCTTCGGCTTTGGCTCCGGGGACGGGGCGCCCATGGGGGACGAGTCGGTCAACCTGGCGACCAGGGCCCAGGAGCGCATGGACGCCGACGACTATTCCGACGCCGCCCAGCTGTACCAGCAGCTAAGGGACCAGTATCCCTACAGCCGCCTGGCCATCCTGGCCGACCTGAAGCTGGGCGACGCCTACTATCTGGACGAGAAGTACATCGAGGCCTACGCTGCCTACCGGACCTTCGAGGAGCGGCACCCCACCAGCGACGCCATCCCCTATGCGCTCTATCAGGAGGGGATGTGCCATTTCATGCAGATGAAGGGCGTCGACAGGGACCAGACCCCCTCGGTCATAGCCATCCGCACCTTCGCCAACCTGGTTGAGACCTACCCCGAAAGCAAGTACGCGGCCATGGGCAAGGCCCGGATCGCCGAGGCCCAGAACAACCTGGCCGGCCACGAGTTCTACATCGGGGAGTTCTACTACAAGCGCAAGGACTACCGGGCGGCCATCAACCGTTTCATGGGCATCATCACCCTCTACCCCGACTCCGGCTACCACCAGAGGGCCTACAACTACATAGCCGAATACCGCGACCTTGTGGCCAAAGGGGAGATAGACGAGGGCAACCAGAGGCCGAGCGAGTACAACTCGCCCTTCACCGTGACCGACGTCCAGGATACCCGCTATTAGGGTAGTTTTTTGCTGGCGCGCCCGGCCTCGCGGCGGGAAGCGCATCCGGAAAGGCGGCCCAGGGCCGCCTTTCCGGCGTCAAGGGCCCGGCGCGGCCGGCGGGGGGACGGGCAGTTTGGAGGCCTTGACCCTGGTCACGGCCAGGCCGCTGATCCTGTCGACCTCGAACCTGGCCCCGTAGGCCTCGTAGCTGTCGCCAAGGGCCGGCGCCTGGCCGAACTTGTCTCCCAGGATTGCGGCCAGAGTCCGGTAGTGTTCCCAAGAGTCGGGGCCCAGGTCAAGATCCAGGCTGTGCCTCAGCTCCTCCAGGGAAACGGTGGTCAAGACCAGGAACGAGCCGTCGGCCTCCCTGACGATGGGCGGCTCCTCGTGGTCGAACTCGTCCTGTATCTCCCCGACGATGGCCTCCAGGATGTCCTCCATGGTCAGGAGGCCCTGCCAGCTCCCGTACTCGTCCCATACCAGCCCCAGCCTCGTCCTCTCCCGGCGCATGAGCTCCAGGATGGCGTCGATGGTGAGGTGGTCGTAGACGTAGAGGGCCGGCCTTATGAGGCTTTTGAGGGTCTGCCGTTTTTTGTCCAGAAGTAGGTCCTTGGCGTGGATGAAGCCGATCAGGTTGTCCTTGTCTCGGTCGTAGACCGGCAGGCGGGTGTGGCCGTTGAGCCTTATCATCTCGACGGCCTCCTCTATGGTGGCCGAGGCCGGCAGGGAGGCGACCTTCGTCCTGTGGACCATTATGTCCCTGGCCGTGCGGCGGTCGAGGTTGAAGATGTTGTTGAGGAGGATTTCCTCGTTCTCGTCCAGCTGCCCATCGCTCTTGGACTCGGCGATCAGGAGCTTGAGCTCCTCGGTGGAGTGGGCGGCCGACTCCTGCAGCCTCGAGGCCCTGAGCGCCCAGAGGATGAGCATGGCCGAGAAATTCAGGACTTTCACTGCCGGCAGGAAGAGGACGTGGAAAAGGCGCATGGGGATGGCCAGCATCAGGGCCGTGGCCTCGGCCCCGCGGATGGAGAGGTTTTTGGGGGCCAGTTCCCCGAAAGTGACGTGGATGAAGGTGATGATGACGAAGCCGGTGGCCACCGACAAGGAGTGGACCAGGGTAGGGTTCTGGAGCCCAGCCAGGGCCAGGGCCGGCCGCAGAACGGAGGCCACCGCCGGCTCACCCAGCCAGCCCAGGCCCAGGCTGGCCAGGGTGATGCCCAGCTGGCAGACCGAGAGGTAGTCCTCCAGGTTGTCAAGGCCGAAAAGGGCCGCCTTGGCCCTCCTGTGGCCCGACTGGGCCAGAAGCTCCAGCCGGGTCGGCCTGACCTTGACGAAGGCGAACTCGGCGGCCACGAACAGGGCGTTGAGGATGACCAGGACGAAGGCGGCCGAGATCATGAGGGCGGTGTTCATCGTCTTCCAGCCAACTGATACCGGGCCTCGGCCCGGGGATGGCTATCCTCCCTTGGATTTGGTAGAAAGGCCGCAAAGCGTGGCCGTCAGGCCGTCGAGGCAGGCCGCGGTTTTGGTGGCCGGCAGCGGTCAAACCACCTTTTGTTGTCCGGGTATCGGGGGCCCCGCCTGGCCCCGTGGCTGCCCAGCCGGCTTGCTCGCCAGCGAATTCGCCTTCCGCCGAGTGCCTTGACGGTATCGCCGGCCGGTAGGCCGGGGGAATTTTCCGGCCCGGGGTGGCCCCTCGCCCTGCCATGCCCGCCGGGGATGGCCAGCCAATGGGGCCTCCGCCGCCAGACTTGACGGCCAAGGCCGGTTTTTTCCCGTCATGGGCTCCGGACGTCGGACCAGCGCGGGCATGCCCCGGGCACGCCAAACATGGCCAGGCCACCCCTGTGGGCGAGCCAGGCTGCCGTCGCTCGGCTCTTTGCCCGCCCCGTTGACGGCGGCCCCGTACCCAGGCGGCCCCATGGCGCGGGCCTTGACCTTCGCCGGCATTGCCTGGGCCGCCCTTGGGCCAGGGGACGACGTGGGCGATTTACCCATGTGACCCAATCCTTGCCGCGACAGGCGCGCAAGTGCCCCCCTTCCTGCGGATAACCCCCCCGATCCCATGGCCGGCCGAGTCTCCCCGCTGATGATTGACGCCTGGCTGTCGCCCTATGGGCAGGCCAACCCTCCCGCCTGTCGTCGCGGTGATGGGGTGGTGGCTCCCCGTGTGGCGGCCAGGAACGTCCCTCCCATGCCCGCTAAGCGCCGCGGGTTTTTCAGGGATCTTTCGCCCCTCGCCCCCAAGCCCCAAATCTGGCGGCTGGGTCCCCCCCGGCCGGCGGCATTCCTTGCTTTGGAGCCACGATCCCCTAATCCGGCTTCACGTCCCTCATCTGGCCCAAAAGCGGCTTGAGGCCGGCGTCATCCTGGCGTACGCGCAATTCAGGCGTCATATGCCCAATCTGTCCCATTGCCATGAAACCAGGGACGTATGGGGTACCGCCCTCAAATCATAATCCGACGATCCCATGGGTTTCACGTCCCCCTTGACTTCGTCGATATCGGCTGGCGTGCCGGTATCTCGAAATTGCTCGATGGCCAATCCAGGCGGCCTACCGAGTTTTCCCCGCATGAGGGGACCGATTCCAGAACCGCTCCCGAGCCCCATGCCGTGCTTCTCAGGACGATGATAAGTCATGACAGGAAACGTATGGCGCAGTTCTTTGAAAATAGTGTGTTTTCAATCTATATGGGATCGAACGGATCGTGGACGGGTATATTTTGGGGATCCGTGCCGCTTATCGGACATAAAGCTCGCCGCGCGCGTTGGTCCGGGCCAGGCGCAAATGGCCCTGCATTTCCGCCCGGCACGAAAGCCATGGTTCCCGCCTTTTTTGCTGTATGGCCCGTGGGGCCAGCTGGTGCGCTCCCGCTGGGACCTCTTTGTTCTAGGATGACGGCAACCACGACTATATCCCATAGGCAGACGCGGGCCTGACTTCGACCTTGGCCGGCCCCAAGACAGGGACAGGGGACGGGCCGCCCCTCAGCGGCCCAGGCCGGGGCAGCCGCGATGGTCTTGGCCAGGCGGCGGCCGGATTCTATCTCTCCGGGCCATTATATGATACAATTATCCAGTTTCAAAGGTGCTCTTTCCAGGGGACCGCGGGGGCTTTTGGCTGCGGGCGGGCCCATCGGGAGTGCCCCTGGGCCGGCCGGGGCAAGGGGCAAGGGAGGCGTGTTGATGGACAGAGCGGCGTGCCAGGATTTCGTGGACGGCAAGACAGGGGACCCCTTCTCCGTCCTGGGGGCCAGACCGGCCTACGTCGGCGGCCGCCTGGGGGTCATCTTCAGGGCCTACCTGCCGTCGGCGACCAGGGCCGAGGTCCTATTGGCCCCCGACGAGGTCTTGCCCCTGAGGCCCCAGGGGCCCAAGGGCGAGGCGGGGGCCGATTTCTTCGAGGGCTTCAAGGCGGGCGACCGCGAGTACCTGCCCTATAGGATACGGGCCTGGTTCGGCCAGGGCCGCAGGGCCGTCGTCTTCTACGACGCCTTCAGCTTCCAGCCGGTCCTGGGCGAGCTGGACCTGTTTCTGTGGAACCAGGGCAACCACTACCAGATGTACCACAAGCTGGGGGCCCACCCGATGGTCCACCAGGGGGTCCAGGGGACCCACTTCGCCGTCTGGGCCCCCTCGGCCAGGAAGGTTTGCCTGGTCGGGGACCGCAACCTGTGGGACGGCCGGCGCCTCCCCATGCGGCCACGGGGATCCTCGGGGGTCTGGGAGCTATTCGCCCCCCATTTCGGCCACGGCGACCTCTACAAGTACGAGATTGCCACCCAGGCCGGCGATCTCCTGATCAAGGCCGATCCAGTGGGCTTCGCCATGGAGATGAGGCCCAAGACCGCCTCCAGGGTCTACGACATGGGCCGGTACCGGTGGAACGACGGCCAGTGGCTCTACGAGCGCCCCAGGACCAACTTTCTGTCCAGCCCCATGTCCATCTACGAGATGCATCTGGGGTCGTGGAGACGCCACCCGGACGGCTCCTGGCTCACCTACAGGGAGCTGGCCGACCAGCTGGTTCCCTATCTCAAGGGCCTGGGCTTCAACTGGCTGGAGATGATGCCCATCGCCGAGCATCCCTTCGACGCGTCCTGGGGCTACCAGGTGACGGGCTACTTCGCCGTGACCTCCCGCTTCGGGACGCCGGATGATTTCCGCTACCTGGTCGATAGATGCCACCAGGCCGGGATCGGGGTCATCCTCGACTGGGTGCCGGCCCACTTCCCCCGCGACTCCTTCGCCTTGGAGTTCTTCGACGGGACCCATCTCTACGAGCACGCCGACCCCCGCCAGGGGGCCCACTCGGACTGGGGCACGCTGGTCTTCAACTACGGCCGCAACGAGGTCAAGAACTTTCTGGTGGCCAACGCCCTCTTTTTCGTCGACCAGTTCCACGTCGACGGCCTGAGGGTGGACGCGGTGGCCTCGATGATCTATCTCGACTACTCCCGCAAGGAGGGGGAGTGGATTCCCAACAGGTACGGCGGCCGGGAGAACATCGAGGCCATCGAGATGCTCAAGACCCTTAACACCAAGCTCTACGAGCTTTTCCCGGGGGCCATGACAATCGCCGAGGAGTCTACGGCCTTCCCGGCCGTCTCCCGACCGGTCCACCTGGGCGGCCTGGGCTTCATGTTCAAGTGGAACATGGGCTGGATGCACGACATGCTCGACTTCATGTCCAAGGATCCCGTCTACCGGCGCTACAACATGGAGTGCCTGACCTTCGCCCTCCTGTACGCCTTCCACGAGAATTTTTGCCTGCCCCTGTCCCATGACGAGGTCGTCTACGGCAAGCGCTCGCTTTTCGACAAGATGCCGGGCGACTACTGGCGCAAGTGCGCTAACCTCCGGCTCCTGCTGGGCTACATGTTCGCCGAGCCAGGCAAGAAGCTCCTCTTCATGGGCGGCGAGTTCGGGCAGATCAACGAGTGGGACCACGCCAGCCAGCTTTCATGGGAGCTGATGGACAGGCCCCAGCACCAGGGCCTCAGGGACTTCACCAGGGATCTGAACAGGCTTTATTCCTCCGAGCCGGCCCTCCATGAGCTGGACTATGACTGGCGCGGCTTCGAGTGGGTCGATTTCAGGGACTCCGATTCCACGGTGGTGAGCTTCCTGAGGAAAGGCCGCGATCCAGGCCAGACGATCCTGTTCGTCTTCAACTTCACCCCGGTCCCCCGCCAGGGCTACCGCCTTGGC
Organism: Deltaproteobacteria bacterium; assembly: GCA_031264145.1. Classification (GTDB taxonomy): domain Bacteria; phylum Desulfobacterota; class Desulfarculia; order Adiutricales; family Adiutricaceae; genus JAIRNQ01. Next base: position 21,606 of record JAISEK010000014.1, on the reverse strand, counting down.
GCGCCGCGGCCTGGCTACTGGCGGGAGCTCCTCAACTCCGACTCCTTCGCCTACGGTGGCAGCAACGTGGGCCTGGGCGGAGGCCGCCACAGCCAGCCCATCGCGTCCCACGGCCATCCCCAGAGCCTGGAGCTGAACCTTCCGCCGCTGGGCTTTCTGGCCTTAAAGATCTGCTAAGGGAGGCCTCCAACGATGGGTCGGCAGGTTATTCAGTGCACCAGCGTCTACTTCAGCCCGACGGGCACGACCCGCAGGGTCGTCAGGGGCATATCCCAGGGACTGTCGATGCGGCCAAGGGACTTCGACGTGACGCTGCCCTCGGCCAGGGAACGGGGCGTCAGCCTGGAGAGGGACGAGCTCCTGATCCTGGCCTCCCCGGTCTACGGCGGACGTCTCCCCATCCTGGCCAGGGATTTCTTCGACCGCCTGGCCTCCGGCCGCCGGCCGGTGGTGGCCGTGGTGGTCTACGGCAACCGCGACTACGAGGACGCCCTACTGGAACTCTATGACCTGTGCGTGGCCAAGGGCTATGAGGTCGTGGGCGCCGGGGCCTTCGTCGGCGAGCACTCCTATTCCCACGTCATGGGCAAGAACAGGCCCGATCCGGCCGACGAGGAGCGGGCCCGCTGTTTCGGGCTGGCCGTCCGCCAGACCATGCTGGTCGACTCCTACCTTAAGGAAAAGCCCCTTCTGGCCAAGGGGCGGCGACCCTATCGGTCATATCTCTCGAAGCTGCCCTTCGGGCCGGTCACCTCCCGGCGCTGCGCCAACTGCCTGTCCTGCGTGAAGCTCTGCCCCGTGGGCGCCTTCATCGACGGGGATCCCCGCAACGTCAACCTGGACAAGTGCATCCTGTGCGCCGCCTGCATAAAGCTCTGCCCGGAAAGGGCCAAGTCCATCGGCGACGACGACTTCTGCGACGACATGGCCGCCCTGGCGGCGGCCAACCTTGACCGCAAGGAGCCGGCCATATTCCTGCCCTAGCCGGGCCCGGGGCTTTTTTGTTTTTGTCCGTTTTCTCGCCCGGGCTGGCGGCTGGCCGCCAGCCCGGATTCCGCTTCCCCCCCGGACGCCCCAAAAAACGCGGCGACGTTCGGGAACAGTCCGCCTTGTTCGCCCTGATTGGCCCAGCCCCCCCTCCATACGCCGTGACGACTCGCAAAAGGCCGCCCAGGGCTGAACGCGCGGGCATAATCCAGCCAAGCGGCGAGATTGGCGGATAGATTGCCGTATGGGAGTGAGCTTGTGGGCAGTATGTCAACAGACAAGAATGATGGCTTTGCCTGATTGACATATGGCTATTGATGGGAGAAACTGGGGCCCCCATTTCCCAGCCGTCGCCAATCCCAGAGGAAACATATGGCCACATAGGGGACCGATTCCTTCTTTGGCCCAGAAAAGACTCCAGGCCGGCCCAGGCCCCGTGGGCCTGGTGCCCGTGGCCACCATCCCGACCACCGACCTTTTCCCGGCCGGGGCGCCCATCACGCCGCCGCCGCCGGCCCCTTCCTGCCCGGCGTCGTCCTGGCCAGGCGGGGAGGCGTTTCCTTCCCGGCCAGGGCTCGCCGGCCCCGACCGACGCCCTTCCTGAAGCCCGACGCGGGCCAGTGCCAGTTCCCCCGCCTGAACGGGCCCTTCTGCCTGGAACTGGCCAGAAGGGCCGGCCTGCCGGTCCCAGCGTTCAAGCTGGCGGGCTTCGGCGAGAACGCCGCCCTCCCGAGAGGGACGATCAGGTCCGCGGCGACGGATATCGCCTGACGGTCGCCCCCGGCCAGGACCCCATGTCCATCAGGGCCTACCAGCGCCCAACGTCTGGCCTGGCCTCTCGCCGGACCTGGACGGGGCCAGGCGGTCCTGGGGGCAGGGGGACGGCACCCTGGCCAAGGTCCCCACCTCGTGGACCTTGACAGGCAATTCCAGGGACTGTGCGGGGGGATTTCCTTTACGGGGGGACGAGGGAGGTTCTGGCCAGAAACGCCTCTGGACCGGGGAGGGCGTCAGGCCTGGCCGGCGGCCAGGGCCAGGCCGCGGGGCGGCCCTAGGACTCGATGTGCGACTGGTAGTACCGCATCACCTGGGAGACGAAGGATCTGGTCTCGCTGAATGGCGGCATCTTGCCGCCATAGCGCTTGATGGCCTCCGGGCCGCAGTTGTAGGCGGCCAGCGCCAGGTACTCGTCGTCGCCGAACTCCTCCAGGAGCATCTTCAGGTAGCGGACACCGGCGGTGATGTTGTTGCGCGGCTCCTGGGGGCTGGAGACGCCCATGGAGCGGGCCGTGCTGGGGAGGATCTGCATGAGGCCGACCGCCCCCTGGGAGGAGACGGCCCGGTCGTCGAACTTGGACTCCGCCTGGATGACGGCCTTGACCAGGGCAGGGGAGATGCGGTGGGTCCTGGCGGCGTCCTCGATCATCTTGTCGTAGGCCGAGGACTTCTTGTCGAACAGCGGTTTCTGGAAGGCCTGCTCCTTGACCTGGTCAAGGAGGAAGAGGTTGGGGGCCAGGCCGGTGGACAGGGCCATGGCCCGAGGTTTCTCGGTCTGGCCGGCCGGCATGGCCCGCGAGGCGGCGGCCTCGTCCTGGCCGAGGCCCAGCCGGGCCTGGTGCTCCAGATGGGCCGTGCCCGTGGCCAGCCCCAGAACCAGAAAGGTCACTGACGCCTTCAGGCCGAGGCCGCCCATCAGGGTCGCTATCCTGAGTAATTTTTTCATGACCATTAAATACCAGTTGTCAATTAATTTGTCAACACTTAATAGACCGTTAATTTACAACGACTTCAGAGGTCATATTCATGATAGCCTGTAAATGCTTTGGTGTTTTCAGGGCAAACTTTTACATGATTGGTCTAGGGCCCTCTTTTGGGATATTTTTTCTTTTGCTAGGCCTTGATTAAGGATTGCCATAGAATTATGAGTCGATACATTGACAATTATCCAAAAAAATTGGTCTTTATTCTAGTATGATGTATTAAGCCCCAAAATACACGGGCATCCATCTTTTTTTTGCCGGGGATATCAACCATAATGTGTGGTTTTGGGGAGCAAAATTGAGTCTCATCGAAAAGTTAGAGCCGATATTGCTAGCCGTGGCGGCTCTGGTTGGGCTGGCCTTGGGACATTTTAGCTTATTTTCTAATTTTTTAGGTCCTTGGGTTCAGATTTTATTAATTTTAATGTTGATTGGTGTTTTTTGGGATATCCCCTTCAAGAGTCTTGGCCAGGGCTTCGCCGACATCAAGTTCGCGGCGACCTCCCTGGCCATAAACTTCATCTGGATACCTATACTGGGCTTCATCCTGGCCAGGATTTTCCTGGGCAGCTCCACCGATCTCCGAATCGGCTACGTAATGCTCCTGGTGACGCCCTGCACGGACTGGTACCTGGTCTTCACGGCCATGGCCCGGGGCAACGTGCCACTGTCGGCCTCCATCCTGCCCCTGAACCTCATCGTCCAGCTCCTCCTGCTCCCTGTCTACCTGTGGCTCTGCGGCGGCCTCTATGGCCGGTCGGATCCCCTGGCCCTGGCCTGGCAGGTGGTCCTGGTCCTCCTGGTCCCGCTCCTGGCCGCCAGGGTCCTGGCCCGTCTCGGCCGGGGCCGGCTGGGCGGCCTTCTCCGGGCCGTCTTCCCTGGGGCGCGCTTCTGGTACCTCTTTCTGGCCGTCCTGTGCATGTTCGCCTCCGAGGGCGGGGCCATCGTCGGCCAGCCAGACATATTTCTGCTCCTCCTGGCCCCGGTCCTCCTCTTCTTCGCCCTGAACTTCGTCCTCGTCCAGATGGCCGCCTCCCTCATGCGCTTCGGCTTCCGGGACGCCGTGAGCCTGGGCCTGACGACCCTGGCCCGCAACTCGCCGGTGGCCCTGACCGTGGCCATCGGGGCCTTCCCCGACCGGCCCAAGGTGGCCCTGGCCCTGATAATCGGGCCCCTCGTCGAGCTGCCCGTGCTGGCGGTGGTGGCCAGAATCCTTCTTATCATGGGCCGCAGGAAGGGCGTCCCTGGATTTTCCTGATCCCCGGCTCTCCCCCAGGGACTGGCCCCTCGTCCGGTAGATAGCCGCCAAAAGCGATTGTCTCGCAGGGTTCGGCAGCTTCTGCGATTGACTGTACAATGTCAGCAACTTAAGAGATCCGCTGACTTCAGGCGTTTTCAAAATTCCTGTCAATTCAAGATGTTAAGCAGGGAACCGAGACATGGGAATTGCGTGCTGTGGGCTAAAATAGCTTTAAGTTGTTGACATTGATTGACTGTATACTAAAATTGTATGGTAAAACTAGGAAAGGTACGCCGAGACATTTTTCATGCGTTTGACTAAATTTAAAATTAAATTTGTAATATTTATTAGTTGTATGTTTATCAAAAATTGATATTTTTTAAATATTATATTGTGTATGAGTATTTTTTTAGAAATGTTTAATTTTATCATTACCATGCCAGGTATCCGTTCATGGGCCTGAAAAAAAATGATGCTGATGTAAAAATCCTGTTTTGCTGAGATCTGCTAAAATAAAGCCTTGGTAATATGTCTTAAATCCGTTCACGTTCAGGCTTTCCAGTGGTTTTTACATAGGCATCAAGTATACACAAAGCCTCTACCACCACCACCGCCGCCACTCCCGCAGCCCCCGTATCCAAGACGAAAGCCCCCATGGGAGCATTCCCATGGGGGCCTCAAGGATCGGGCCATCAATAGCAGGGCCGCTGACTTAATGCGGCAAGTAAGGCGAAATCATATATAAAATTATACCAGAAATTATGGTGATAAGAATCCATTTTTGAGTTGATTGACAATTCTCTACGGATTTCTCTATATATTTCGTACTGTTCTCCATTATAGCTACTCGATTATCCACCTTGTCGATCTTGGCGTTCAGGTTGGCTTCCACCTTGTCGATCTTGGCGTTCAGGTTGGCGTCCACCTTGTCGATCTTGGCGTTCAGGTTGGCGTCCACCCTGTCGATCTTGGCGTTCAGGTTGGCTTCCACCCTGTCGATCTTGACGTTTAGGTTGGTTTCCACCCTGTCGATCTTGACTTCTAGGTTGGTTTCCACCTTGTCTATTTTTGCGTCTAATCCTTGGTATAGTCCTTTTAATTCATAGATTCCTTCGGTTATTCTGTCTAGCCTATCCGTAAGCCTATCCATGGATCTTCCAATTGTATATATCCCATTGCCGGAGCCGTTTCTTCTGGCGGTATTTTTCGGTGAGTTATCCGGGGATGGAGTCTCGGGCTGATTGTCAGGTGAAACTTCTTGTATATTAATCATCGGATCGTATTGTGACATTTTGTGCCTCTTTTATGCTTATTACACAATGACAATTGCCATAAATTCATCATCCTCATCCATCGTGAACCTTATTTGGATCTTTTCTGACCTCTCTCCGATTTTGCCAACTTCCATATATTGGTAATCTCTTCCAGGAATACATAAAAGGCCATTGAAAAATATCGACAACTGATTTGAGCCGACTTCATAGGGGATAATATCTATGAATTCGCCGCCTAAAATTTTCTTGTCAATTTTCCTAAAATATCTTGTAGTCGTAGCCATAACTTACCATACCTTTGGCGGCCCCTGGTCGCCAATCTGGCTGCAAGGACAGGCCGAGCCGACTGGCAGCACATCCACGTTACGTAAATTATACCAGATCTCCGGACGCGATCAACATTATTCTCGTCGCCGTCCAGGGCAAAAGCGTCAAAATTTATCATACCAAGCATATTTTTGGGCCATTTTTGGCATCACAATTGCGTTGCGTCTCGTCACGACATTTCCTTGACCACTCCTTGACCTGCGCGATACCCTTATGGCTTTCTCGTCAGGGCGGCGTACAGGTACTTGCGGCAGTCCCTCCTGGGCCTCATGATGGACGCATGGGTGGTTCTTGGCACGTTCCGCGCCAAGGGCCTCACCAGGCCAAGCCCGATCTTCCTGGCCAGGGAGAAACGGCGCGGGCGCGTTGCCCCGGCCAATCCTGCTCTTGTCCTCGCCATGGCTCATGTCGAGAATATCGTGCGCGGTCTCGACCGTCCAGTGCCTGATGGACGAGTCAAGGGTTTTCCTCGCCGACAGGTCGAGGCTCGAGATGAAATGCCGGCTCTCCACGGACGGCTCCCCGTCCTTGCCGGCGTCCTGGCTTTCCCCCGTCACCATGGCCAGGCTGTCTGGTCCTTCCCAGCCAAGGGCCGACGGGACCTGTTCCCTCGTGGCTCCAGTCGAGAGCCTGATCACGGTGATCGAATGCCTATGATCCGGCCATGGTCCCATGTCCCATCCCGACACGAGAGTCTCCGCCACGAGTTCGGCCTCGTTCCCTGGCAGCCCTTACCGGAAAAGGAGTTTGGCCTCATCGCGCGGGGAATGCTGGCAAGCCCTTCAGGCAAAGGAGATAATTGGCCCCTGTCTCGCGGATCACGGGGACGGTGTTCTTTATTTTTAATAATATAGTAATATGTATGATATTTGTTTTTTATAATTTATTCAAAATAAGAAATATTACAAATGATGACAGTAGCTTTTACTAAAAAATTAGATTAATTAGACTAATATATTAATTAATAGAATATGTAAATGGTGTTAATTTTGTAAATATTTTTCTATTAGCTGTCTATATGTATAATTTATAAAAAATACTATATTTTATTTTAAAATGTATTAATCAGCCAGAAATAAACTCATACGGCCAGCTTGGGCTCGACCTCCCGCATGGCCAGGATGGTCTTCCCGATGAGCAGGTCTAGATCCCAGCCCAGCATGGCGGCCCCTTTCTCGATGACCTCCCTGGAGCAGCCCGCGGCGAAGGTCAGGGTCTTGTACTTCTTCCTGACCGACTTGACCTCCAGGTCCATGACGCTCTTGGATGGCCGGATCAGGGCGGAGGCCCAGATGAGGCCGGTCAGCTCGTCGGTGGCGTAGAGGACCTTCTCCATCTCGTGCTCTGGCCTCACGTCCACGGTGATGTCGTAGGCGTGGCTGATGACGGCCCTGACCACGTCATCGCCGACGCCTGCCGCCTTGAGGATTTCCGGGGCCCTGAGGCAGTGCTCGGTAGGGTAGAGTTCGAAGTCGATGTCGTGCAGTAGGCCCACCACGCCCCAATACTCGACGTCCTGCCCGTATCCCAGGTCCCTGGCGAACCAGCGCATGACCCCTTCCACGGTCTGGGCGTGCTGGAGATGGAAAGGTTCCTTGTTGTACCTCGTCAGAAGTTCCCAGGCCTGGTCCCTGGCAATGGTTTCCATTTGACACCCTCGTTATGTGGTTTTGATAAGGCATGATGGCTTATGGGACCCATCTGGCGCATCCTGACGGTTCTGCCATCCACTTGGGGCCCTTTCGGTAAGGCGTAAATCTAGCACACATCACGGCATTTGGCAAAGGAACGCCCCCCTTCGCCCCATCGGACATCCTGCCGGCGGGAAGTCACTACCGGCTAGTCCCGGCGTTTGCCCTGGCCGTGGCGTCGAGGGCACGACATGGAAAAGGAAACGAACCAGGTGGAAACGCCCTTGGGGAGGCGACCCACATAATGGTTTGGGGCTGCTTTTCCCCTGGCGGGGTTTTACCGTTATTCCTCGCCCAGCCAAAAAAAGGGGGGAAAAAGGCGGGCAATATAGCCATAGGGCCCGAATTGCCCGACGACCTGGCCTTGGTCGCCGGAAAGCTGGGCTTTTGCCGTCCCAGACTCTGTCGGAACCTGTGAGGCTGGAGGTGAGGAAAAACACACCGTCGCCAGCCGTGGTTTCAATCCGGCGGGTTTTCCGTCTGGTTTTCAGCCGTGTATGGCTGGCCGCGTCCCGTCTGACTTTTTCCGCGAGGGCGTGATTCCGGTTTACGGTGAGAAGTTCATTGGATCGATTGAGCCTGACTGGAATGCCGCCAGAGGTTCTCGGGGGCCTGGCTTGGGGAGGATGGCGATTGTGTTTTGCGCCCATGCCTTGGTCTGTATGCCCAATGCCCCTCCAGCGCATGCGACTGGAACCATCATGCCCGCTGCTGGATTGGCCCCGCTAAAAATATGGCCTGCCCGCTGTTCGCCACCAGGAGAATGCCTCGCCAGTGCCATTCCGGGCGGTTCGGTCGCCATGCGCGGCGATCAGGCTGACCGGCTGGTCATGGCGACGGTCATTTCCCTGAGGCTGCGTCTGATAAACGCTGACCGCAAAGTGCAGGCCTTGGGGCCGGGGCGGACCATAGGTGAAAGTGCCACCCGCTCCGAGCCGCTTCATTTCTTGAGAATCAAGGGGAGTTCGCCTAAGAGCAGCCCTGGCAGGGCGACAGACTCGACAGCCAGTGGCCCTTGGGCAATAGCCGTGACAGGGGCCAAGAGCAATTCCGTGAATTATGAGGGAAATAATAATTTGGAATAATTTAAAATATTCAATACAGTATAGTTTCTTAATAATTTTAGATATAATATATAAATTATACAAATATTTTTCCATAAAAATATTTGTCAAAATTATTTTAATATTATATAAATGAAGGCAATGATATTGTTAGAAACATTGTCTGAAAAACTATTTTGAATTTATTTCCATGATCTTAGGTGCTGAAATTGTTCTTCAAAATTTTGGACGAAAAGGTGGTAACACATTATTTAAGCTGCCGTCTTTATCTTGGTTGGTTGATTTATTTTGTTGGGGTGAGTTTTCCTTATGATCATTATTTAATGATAATAAGTTCAGTTTTGTAATGTCTAGCATGTTCTTTTCTTCTTCATCATAAAGCAATCCAAGTTTATCAAACATATCAAGAAAATCATCTGCTAGTTTTTTAATATTAATTAATTCATCAGGCTGAGTTTGTATGAGATAGTCAAATTGTTCTAGTCCCTTGTATTGGAGAACGCCACGCATAATATCTTTAGAAGTATCGGAAATATCGTCCCACCATCGTTTGCAAATAAAAGATAGATCATATAAATCACGGATTCTGTCGCGGGCATTATAGGCTAACGATTTTAGGGCACATAAACTATTTAGGGTATAAACTATAAAACCATTAATATTAGTATAATCGTCTTCAGGAATAATACTTCTACGGAAAGATATTTCTACTTTAAGTGGCTTCCCAACTACGCCGTAATGTATCATAAATCTTTTAACAATATTTGTATTCTTTGCTATACGATATGAATAACTATTTTTTTTACAAAAAAAAGATACAAATTTTTCTATATCTATCTCTAATGATCTGCTATCTAAATCTATATCTTCAGAAAACCTATCCAATTCATAACAAAGAAGCAAAGCAGTTCCACCTTTCAGAATTAAATCTTTTGTTTGGCTGTTGAGATACTTTAAAAATGATATTATAGTTTTTCCATGTTGGATCTGCCATGTCAACTCACCAGTCATAAATTCCATTTCTCCTTGAACCTAAGCCATTTGGCGTAATATTCCCGACCCATGAAGGCATCGATATCCGGCCAATTTTCTAGGTTTTTCAAGAGCGAAACCTTTTGAAAAATCTCATCAGTGTAGATATCATTGCAAATATAGTCCTTGTTCATTCCCTGGGCCAATGATAGATTTCCAATAGCCAAAAGGTCTAACAACGCCCGGATATGGTTAGCGACATAGTGTATCCCTGGATTTTTTGGTACTGATGAATTTAATTCTATGCCATAATCATCGTATACACTGTCTTCACTATTGAACAAGTCTAGTTTATTCCAATTCATTGAGTATTGATGCCAATCACCACAAGTAAGTAGCTTGCATGGTAAATTTAGTGCTTGAATTCCTGAGATATACAACATTATAGTTAACCATATTATAGGCAGGCTCTGGCACTATCAATGTCAACAGCTCAAGGTGCCCCGTGCCCCGCCCTAAGAGATGAGGTAAGAGGTTTTTGTTCATGGCCTGCCAGCCAGGGAGCAAGACGTCTGATTCATGGCCCTGGGTGCCTAGGCTGCCTTAAGTCGTTGATATTGCGGACACTATTCCTCATCTCCAGGAGCCAGCTGTGTCATCGTCCTGCCAGAGTCGTGAGCCTGCCAATTGGGCCTGATCGAGGCCATGGGCCGCCACTTCCTCTTTGGGAAATCCAGCCTCCCAAGGCCGGCCAGGGCTGCCATGTCTGACTAGGGCCTGTCACCGGCAGACCTTGCTTGGCACGTGTTAGGAGTCTTGCCCCTCACGGCCGTGCCGTGACCCGTCTCACCGCGAGCGCCTGGCCAGGGCCCCGCGGCCCATGGACGTCGGCCGGGGTAAGGGGGCGGTGGCCGGACGCACCGGCAGTCCGGCGAGCCCTCACCGGGAAAGGGGCCAGGGGGAGAACTCGTCGCCGTCGCGCCGGTAGGCCGAGGCCGGCCTCAGGCCCGCCGCCTCCAGGGCCGGCAGGATCAGGCCGCGGTCGCCCTCCACGAGGCTTATGGCCAGGCCGCAGTTGGGATTGACCTCCTTGGGCACCGGCACCAGGGTGAAGGGCAGCCCCTTTTCCTCCAGGAGGTCCTCGGCGTTCAGGATGAGCGTGTTGGAGGCAAAGACCAATATGATCTCCGGCCCGCCCATGGTACCCCCTAGCCTGCCTTCTGGCCGGCCAGAGTCCTCAGGGCCCTGGCCGCGGCGACTATCTCGGCCTCGTCGTTGAAGGGCCCGAGGGAAAACCTGACCGCCCCGCCGGGGAAGGTTCCCAGGCACTGGTGGGTCAGCGGGGCGCAGTGGAGGCCGGCCCTGGTAAGGATGCCGTGGTCGCGTTCCAGGGCCGCGGCCAGATCCGAGGAGGACCAGCCCGCCAGGTTCAGGGCCACAGTGGCCACCCGGTCCCCTTGCCCAGGGCCTGGGCCCAGGAGCCCCAGGCCCCTGATGTCGCCTATGGCCTCCAGGAAGAGCCCGGTCAGGGCCAGCTCGCGATCCCTTATGGCCCCGGTCCCCGTCTCCAGGACGTACTCCACCCCCGCGGCCAGTCCCGCCAGCCCGTGGGTGTTGGCCGTCCCGGCCTCCAGGGCGTCGGGCAGGAAATCAGGATGCCCCAGGCTCTCCGATAGGCTGCCGCTGCCGCCAACGGCCAGTGGCCTCAGGGAAAGGCCGGGCCTGACCCAGAGCCCCCCGGTGCCGGTGGGCCCCAACAGGCCCTTGTGCCCGGTGAAGGCCAGGATGTCGGCCCAGGACCCGGCGTCCTCCAGGGGAACCGAGCCGGCCGTCTGGGCGGTGTCCAGGAGCAGGGGGACCGGCCCGATGACCTCCTTGATGGCCCTGGCCGGGGCCAGGGCCCCGCTGACGTTGCTGGCGTGGTTGAGGACCACCAGCCGGGTGTCGGGCCTGAGGCGTCTCCGGAATTCCCCTGGCTCCATCCGGCCATCGATCGGCGGCACTATCTCCCAGTCGACGCCGGCCTCGTTCTTCAGGCGCATGAGGGGCCGGGCGGTGGAGTTGTGTTCCAGGGACCCGGAGAGGACATGGTCGCCCCGCCCGAGGCCCAGACCGGACAGGGCCGCGTTCAGGGCCCAGGTGACGTTGGGGCCGAAGCACAGCCGGCTGTTGTCCCCGAGGCCGAAGAGTCTGGCCAGGGCCTTGCGGGCCCGGTGGATGACCCTGCTGGCGGCCAGGGCCGGGGCATGGCCCGAGCGGCCAGGGCTGGCCGGGGCTGCCAGGGCGGCCATGACGGCCGCGCCCACCCCGGGAGGCTTGGGAAAGGAGGTGGCCCCGTTGTCAAGGTAGATCATCGCCCGGCCTCCGCTGCGATTTCCTGGCCCGTCCCGGCGGCCCTGGCCCCGCCAAGGGCCTCCAGGCAGGCCAGCATGTCCTTTATGTTGGTCAGCTTCATGTTGGGGCAGAAAATCTCGGTCTCAGTCTCCAGGAACCGGCCCTCGGGGAAAGAGAGCCTCAGGGACTCGGCCAGGCCGCTTTCGCAGACGACCAGGTATTCGCCCCTGGGGGCGCGCCGGCAATAGTCATGGATGGACTGGCTGTCGCCCACGAAGTCGGCCATCCGGCGCACCTCGGGGCGGCAGAGGGAGTTCACGGCCAGCCTGGCCCCGGGCAGGGACCGGAGGGTCTCCTCGACCTCCCCGGCCGTTATCTGGAAATGGACCTGGCACAGGGCCCCAGGCCAGCCCATGTGGCCCATCGCGGCCGGATTCCCGGCCGAGAGGGCCGGGAGGACTAGGACCGTTTCCCCGGCGGCGGACACCGGCCAGCCGCCGGGGACGTCCAGGCTCAGGTCACACAGGTCCCTGACCGGGCCGGAGGCCTTGAGGTCGGCCACCAGGAGGCAGCCAGGGTGCTCCCGTCTCAGGAGATCGACCTCGCCGGGACCAACGGTCTGGCTGAAGGGGCAGCCGGCGTCCCGGCGGGGGACCAGGATGGGCAGATCCGGCCTCAGGCGCCCGATGGCCTGGGCCAAAAAATCGACCCCGCATACCATCAGGGCCCTGGCCTTGCTCTCAAGGGCCGCGCGGTACAGGCCGGCGCTTCCGCCCACGAATCCGGCCAGGGCCTTGACCTCGGCCCTTTGGTAGAAATGGGCCAGTATCTCCACGTCCATGGCCTGGGCCAGGACGGCCAGCCGCTGGGCCTGGGCCTGGCGCTTGGGGCCCAGCTTGCCGGTCTCCGGGAGCACGGGCCCCTACCAGCGGACCCCGACCACCATGCTGTAGGACTGGCCCTGGGCCAAGGAGAGGCGGCCGACGCTCTTTATTGACAGGTGGTTGGAATAGCGGTCCCTCAAGGCGGTCATGTCGTCATAATACCTCAGGGAGCCCTCCTTTGGGAAGCGGGGCATGGAGAAAAGGACCGGCTTCTGGCTGGGCACCGTGTCCAGGAAGGCCAGCTCGTCCTCCATGACGTCCATCATGTTCAGGAGAAGGAAGCCCTCGTAGCGCTCGTACTGCTGGCGGACTCCGGGCGAGAGGAAGTCGCCGTAGATGAAGTTCCAGCCGGGGTAGGCGGCCTTGGCGATCCTGATGCTGTTGTGGCTCATGTCCACGCCCAGGTAGACCTCGGGCTTCTGGCGACGGCTGACCATGACCCCGGTGAAGTTGCCCGGCCCGCAGCCCAGATCGACCACGTTGGCGATTCGCAGGAGGCCCAGGCGGCCGTAGGCGTTCTCGTACATGGTCCTGTCGTAGGGCGGTGGCGGCACCGGCTCGGGCGCGGCCTCCGCGGCCGGCCTCTTGGCCGCCTGGCCCTGGAGGGTCAGAAGGCTGGCCGGGTTGTTCAGGAGCTGGTTGGGATCGAAGGACATGTTTCCTCCAGGCAAGGGTCCCGGCCTGGCCTAGACCAGCACGGCCCTCAGGACGTGGCAGTCGCAGGGCCCGACGTTGGCCAGGAAGTACTTCAGGGTGGCCTCCAGGCTGTATTTGGCGAACCGGCCGTCGTGCCTGAGGATCTTTCTCGTCTGGGTGAAATCCCCCAGGCAGCCGCCCTCGGCCCTCATCTCGGCCCTCAGGGCCTCGCTGAAGGCCCGCCAGTCGTCGCTGGGCCCGATGGAAAGGACCAGTTCCGGCTGCCCGGACTTGGCCTCGTCGTTTAGTTCCCTGGATTCCTGGTAGTAGAAGTTCTCGGCCAGGCCCTGGAGGATGACTTCCCGGCCGCTCTCGCTGTCGGTGCCGACCAGCCGGTAGGGCTGGCTGCGGCCATCCTGGCCGTCGATGAGCTTGAGGACAGCCAGCATGAGCTTTTCCAGCCGCTCCCTGGCCGACAGCCCCTCGGCCATGGTGAAGAACTTTATGCCCAGCCACAGGGAGTCTATGAAGGCCTTCATGGCCCCCACGTTGTCGGAGTTGTCCAGGAGCTTCTTGGCCTTGTCGGGGTGGCCCATGTTGACGTAGACCTGGGCCAGTCGCCTTATGGTCGGCAGGTCCTCCGGCCTGAAGGACAGGATGGCCTGCAGCTCCTTGGCCGCCAGTCCCCACTTGCCGTCAAGGCAGTGGATCTCGGCCAGGTTGAAGCGGGCCTCCAGGAAATCCGGCTTGAGCTCGATGGCCTGCCTCAGGCATCTCTTGGCCTCCCCGCAGTCACCCTGGGCCATGGCGGCCACGGCCAGGTTGTTCCAGGCCTGGACGTTGCCGGGGCAGAGATCCAGTGCCCTCTGGAAGAGTTCCCTGGCCTCGTCCAGCAGTCCCTGCTCGAAAAGCCTCTCGCCGTCCAGGACGTGGTTGGGCCCGTCAAGGATGGGGGCCGGCGGGGGCCCCTCCATCGGCACGCTGAGGTTATGGTCTTCCATGTTCTTCCTCCTGGTGGCCATGGCGGCAGTATCTGCCGGGCCGGCCTTGGCTGCCAGATAATCTGCAATAATGGTGCCACAAAAGCCCAGACTTTGGTCGAGCTTAGGCCGAGTTTTTTTCCAGCTTGCGGGAAACTGTCGTTAACTCTCCAGACTACGGACTTTTTATCCCGTGGGCGCATGGCCCACGGGCCTGGCTGAAGAATTTGGCCCCGATTAGGGCCAAGCCGTCCCGAGTGACTGGCCCCGGCAAAGCGGGCAAGCCTGTGGCAAATCCTTCATGAGTTGAAAAATTCGCAGGCTGCTGCGGGCTTCCTTGATGATGTGGAGAAAAGCTATCGGCGGTTGGCGGCCAATCCTCGCCTCTATTCTCTGTGTAACGACGCTCGCTTGGAACTGATGGGGTACCGTAAAATCTCAATCAAAAATTATATGATGCTCTACCGCATTGATGAGGTAAACAAAACGGTCTATATTGTACGTATTGTCTATGGTGGGCGAAACTATTCTGAATTGCTATAACATTTAATTCCTATTTTTTTGCTACACATTTTTAGTTACTTTAAGAATTGTTGTCTCAGGGGGACTAAAGGCTTGCTGGAGTCCCCCCGGAGGCATTGAGTCGGGATCCGGACCGTGACGGCCGCTGTCCAGCGTGATAGCGCGATATTTTATTTGACAAATGGCCTGATTGCGTATAAAACAAGTCGGATGAAAAATGAGGCCGGGGTTTGGCTTCATTTTTATTGGGCCTTCTAAACTCTGGGATTTTGCCACTGTTCAACGTAGAGGATATGAATTTTTAAGAAGCTTGCTTGTTCCTATATAATTGCATGTCCATGGGTAATGGCTGGGCGGTGAGTCTTGCCCAGGCAGTTTGGGGGCACTCCGGGCTTTGGCGGCCCTCAGGGGACCGCCAAAGCCCGGAGTGCCGGCCGCCTTGTTTTCTTCGGCCTCTGGTGCTGTGATTAGGCCCCAAGTGTAGGCCCTGTGCCACGACAGGGGCGCGCGGGCCGGGAACTGTTTGCCTCGTCCAGCCCCTTGGGGACCAACACAGGGGCCTTTGGGGGCCAAAGTTCTGCTTGGCCGGCGTTTGGCATTGGATTCCTTGTGTAAAATTTTTGAAAAACTGGTATAATCTGCCCTCATGGGATGGCCTCTGGGCAGGGTCAGGTCCAAGTTGCTGAGTTTCTTTGTTTTTTTGCCGCTTTTGCCCTGATCTTGGCCTGATGGCTTTGCCGGGCCTGCCTTGTTGGGCAGGGCCGGTGGCCGTTCCGGCCTCCTGCGGGACAAGGCCATCCTGCCCTTGGGGCACGACTGACAAGCGGGGCCGACGGTGACGTTTCCGACCCCGTGGGAACCCCCCGGCCTTGGGCGGGGGAAGGACGAGCAGTTTTTTGGGGCCCGGCTCGGACGGTCTGTGGGCCATAACGATGATATTTCCGGACTAAGAGGGCGGTCAAGCCGCCCGTGGGCTTTTGGGAAGCCGACTTTTATGGCCGCCGTGCCCATGGCGGTCTTGGGACCGGATCTAGGGCCAGGAAGGTTTTGGGCTTTTTCTGGTCCATGTTTTCGCAGCAAATATTGCGATTTTTCTTGATGGAGGATGTATGAAAACCACTTCGAGGATCTTTTTGATCTTGGCCGCCTGCTTGATGGCACTTTTCGCCTTTGTCGCCTGTGGCGAGGACGCCCCTGCCCCTGCCCCGACGCCGGCCCCCGCACCGGCCCCGGCGCCCGATCCCGTTCCTGCCCCCGAGGATCCTGCCCTGGCTCCTGATGAGGCCGCTCCGGCCACAGAGGAGGCCGCCCCCGCCTCTGGCGAGGCCGATGCCTCCGCCACGACTGAGGAGACCGCCGCCACCGACGATGGTGCCCCGGCCGACGAGCCGGCCCCGCCCGCTGACGAGCCTGCCCCCGCTGACGAGCCGGTCCCGCCCGCCGACGAGCCGGCCCCTGCCGACGAGCCGGCCCCGGCCGAGGAGCCCCCGGCTGCCGAGTAGCCATCCACCTGATGGCATCTCGGACACGGCGGCCTGGTCCCAGGGGCCCCGGCCCTGATGGCCTAGCCGCCGGCCTTTGCCAGTTAGGGCCCGCATGACCCCGACCAGGGTGTCCTGCGGGCCCGTTTCTTTCAGGGCGCCTGTGCCCGTGGGCCTGGCCCTCGGGCCGGAAGGAGCACCTTGGCAATTAGGGCGGTCATATTCGACCTGGATGGCACCCTGCTGGACACCCTCCAGGATCTGCGCCTGAGCCTGGAGGAGGCCCTGCGGGGCCTGGGCCTCCCGGCCGCCTTTGACGATGGGGCCTTCAGGCTCATGGTCGGGAACGGGGCCAGAAGGCTCATCGTCCGGGCCCTCCCGGCCGACATGGCTGGCGACGCCGCCCTGGCTGAAACTGTCCGGGCCAGCTTCAGGGAGGCCTATGGCCGGAACCTCTGTCGGCTGACCCGCCCCTATCCTGGCGTGGAGGCCCTTCTGGCCAGGCTCGGGGCCGATGGCCTGAGGCTGGGGGTCCTTTCCAACAAGGACGAGGACAGCGTGGTGATCCTTATGGACCATTTTTTTCCCGGCCGCTTCGTGGCCTCCTTTGGGGCCAGGGAGGGCCGGCCCCTGAAGCCCGCCCCCCAGGGCGGCCTGGAGCTGGCCGGACTGCTCGGGGCCGATCCTGGGGAGATCTTCTATCTTGGCGACAGCGAGGTGGACATGGAGACGGCCCTGGCCTGCGGCTTCCGGCCCCTGGGAGTCGCCTGGGGCTTCAGGTCCCGGGAGGCCCTCTTGGGGGCCGGCGCCCTGGCGGTCCTGGATGAGCCCGGCGAGATGTACAGGCACATGGGGGCTGGGCATGGAAGACCCTAGGGCCGGCGCGCGCCTGCTGCCCCGGGTCGCCGACCAGGGCCCGCCGGACTGGGCGGCAGATCCAGACGGCCTCCTCGTCTCCGGGCCCTCCTCGGTCAAGGTCGCCATCACCGGGGGGCTGGCCTCCGGCAAGTCCACCGTGGCCACGCTTTTCGAGGTCTTCGGGGCCAGCCGTCTTGACTTCGACCAGTTCGCCCGCCAGGCCTTGGCCCCAGGCGGGGCGGGCCACGGGGAGGCGGCCGCCATCCTCGGGCCCAAGGCCGTTCTCCCGGACGGCCAGCTGGACCGGGCCCTCATCGGCAGGAGGATATTCAGGGACCCCGCCCTGCGGCTGGCCCTGGAGGCCATCGTTCACCCGCTGACCTGGGGCCTGATGCTCTCGAGGCTCCGCGAACTGGGACCCAGGCCCATGGTGGCCATCGAGGTGCCCCTGCTCTACGAGGCCAGGCTCGACCCTCTCTTCGATCGGGTGATCCTGTCCTTCGCCAGCCCGGAGACCCAGCTGGGACGCCTTGTCCTGCGGAACCCCTCGCTGGGCAGGCGCCAGGCCAGGAGGATGCTGCGGGCCCAGATGCCGATTCTGGAGAAGCTCAGGCGGGCCTCCATGGTCATTGACAACAACGGGCCCTTGACGGTGGCCATCCGCCAGGCCAAGGAACTCTGGGACGCCCTGGTCCCCAGCAGGGGCTAGAGGGGGGCGAGGGTGGGCGCGTCTTTGGCGGGAAGGCAGGCGGATCCATGACCGGCGACCAGGCCAAGGCCCTCGAGCCACTGGCCCAGAGGCTCAGGCCCCGCGGCCTTGACGAGTACATAGGCCAGAGGCACCTCCTGGGGCCAGGCAAGCTCCTCAGGCTCCTCTACGAGCGGGGCCAGGTGGCCTCCATGATCCTCTGGGGCCCCCCCGGGGTAGGCAAGACCAGCCTGGCCCGGCTCCTGACCAGGAACGCCAAGGCCGACTACGTGGAGTTCTCGGCGGTCCTGTCGGGCATCAAGGACGTCAGGGAAGTGGTCGACAGGGCCCGCAGGGCCAGGGGGCTCCTGGAAAGGCCCACGGTCCTCTTCGTGGACGAGATCCACCGATTCAACAAGGCCCAGCAGGACGCCTTCCTGCCCCATGTGGAGAGCGGCCTGATCACCCTGATCGGGGCCACAACCGAGAACCCCTCCTTCGAGATCATCCCGGCCCTCATATCCAGGGCCAGGGTCATCGTCCTGGAGCCCCTGGGCCGGGAGGAGCTGGAGGAGCTGGTGGCCATGGCCCTGGCCGACCGGGAAAGGGGCCTGGGCAGGCTTGAGCTGGAGATGGAGCCTCAGGCCCTGGATCTTCTGATCATGAGCTCTGGCGGAGACGCCAGGTCCCTCCTGAACGCCCTGGACCTGGCCTCGGGCCTGGCCAGACCCGACCAGGATGGCCGCAGGCGCGTGACCTCGGCCATCATCGAGGAGTCCGTCCAGAGGAAGGCCTGGCGCTACGACAAGGGCGGGGAGGAGCACTACAACCTCATCTCGGCCCTCCACAAGTCCCTAAGGGACAGCGACCCCGACGGGGCCCTGTACTGGCTGAGCCGCATGCTGGAGGGCGGCGAGGATCCGGTCTACCTCTTGCGGCGCATGATCCGCTTCGCCTCCGAGGACGTCGGCCTGGCCGATCCCCTGTCCCTGATGCTGGGCGTCTCGGCCCTGGAGAGCTTTCGCCTTTTGGGCTCCCCAGAGGGTGACCTGGCCCTGGCCCACCTGGCCGTGCACCTGGCCTGCGCCCCAAAGTCCAACGCCGTCTACGCGGCCTTCTCGGCCGCGCGGGCCGATGCCAGGAAACACGGGCCCCTGCCTGTGCCCCTCCACATCAGGAACGCCCCGACCAGGCTGATGAGAGACCTGGGCTACGGCCATGGCTACCAGTACGCCCACGACCACGAGGAGGCCGTGGTCGACCAGGAGCACCTGCCCCCGGAGCTGGCCGGGCGTGGATACTACCGGCCAACCGACAGGGGCCGGGAGAAGGCCATCGCCGAGTTCCTGAGGGCCAGGCGGGAGCGCCTGGAGAAGATCAGGGCCGGCAAGGGGCGGGACGAGGGGAAGGGCTAGATCTGCCCGTCCCAGGGGCCGCCTTTTGGGGCCGAAACCGGCGGCGGGCCCCACCACGGGGCAGCCAGCCGCCCCCAGGGGAAGGAACATGGCTCTCTCGGCCGACATCGACAAGCCCGCCTCGCTGCCAGCCGGCTGGCCGGCGGCCCTATTGCTGGCCCCATGCCTGGCCCTTTGCCTGGCCCTGGCCGGCCCGGCCGGCCCGGCCTGGGCCCAGATGGACTACCTGGAGCCCATCGAGATCACTCCACGCCAGCTGGTGGAGGCCTACCTCACCGACTTCCACTCCGCCGACGCCCGTTACACCGGGCGCCTCCTGCTCGTCACCGGCCGCATCAGGTCAATCTTTCCTCCCGAGCAGACCTACCGCACCAGGCCCTATCCATTCGTGACCATGGATTCCGGTCCCAACCAGCCGCTCATCGTCTACCTCTGGGAGTGGGAGGCTGATACCCTGGAAAGGGTCCGCCCAGGCCGCACGACCACGGTCATGGGCTTCTGCCAGGGGGTGACCCCGCAGCTTAGCCTGACCGACTCCTGCCTCTACCCTGGCGGCTGCGGCGGTCCGGTGGCCGAGTTCTACGGCCCGTACTTCAAGTTGCCGCCTACCCCGCCCAGGAGGCGGCCCCAGTCCGTCCCCTGAGGCCGTTCCGCCTTGGGCGCGCGGGGGGATGTGGATGTGGCGGTCCCCCTGGCCTCGCCGCCCGAGGGCCCGCCATTCGTGGGCGGCCAGGTTTTCGGGCCATGGCTGGTTAGACTCACGTTCGCGGGGTACGATAAAACTGGCCCGCACGAATCGGTCGTGGTCCAGCTCCATTAACAGGCCCTATCGGTCAACAGCTCGGTGACGCTCCAAATGTGGTCAGTAACCTTGGCGCGCATGGCTGGGGTGACTTTTTCTATGGTATTTAATGAACTATATGGCCTAATTAGATTATAAAATTATATATCAAGTATGAATTTAGCATTTAAACATTAAAACGATTTTGAAAATGTTATAGTTTTTCGTCTTAAATAATCATCATTTAAGCACTAAATACCATTTGAACGCTCTATATATGCAGCATTGATTATATTGCTAGGATAATCATCCAAACAATGATCGAAACTTTCTTGTGTGCCAAACACGATAGTTCTTATGGTTTTAATGACATGTCCTTTTTTACTAATAATTTTTACAGTCGCATGATTTAAACGAGTATTTATCTCAATTATTGGTTTACGAGGTCTACCCCTTCGCCCAGTTCGTGGAACTGGGACTCACGATGGTATAAATCAACAAGCACGGTTCTATAATGGGCAAGCTCATCAGACGTAAATAAAGTTGGATATTTTTTAATATTACTCAAACCATTAAACATCATATATGCGTCTATCAGTTCATGTCCTCCGATATACCTGTATGACATCATCCTTGTCCGAACATCAATGGCCGTCCAGATCTATTTTTCACCCAGGCCTGCTTCAATTTCCATAGCATTGGCGGCTTTTTTCTTGCCTACATAGGACCAAAGCTCGTCAAGTTGTATCTCGGTAGGCGTAAAATCATTTTTCTGGATGCGAATGCATAAACCGTATTAGGACTGAGGGTGAGTCATAGACCGATAAATGACAAGTCCCTCCATCGTAAGGAGTAGCGAGCCGCGATGACCACGAGCTATGCGCCACTTGTTGTGATAAGCAATAACCCGCGAGGGAGGTGGCGAAGCGTTGGTAGTGGAAAGCTCAGGCCAGCCATTGAGCGCCGAAAGTACACTCCGGGGTGCCGACGTAGTCAGAAAATACGGAAGGCAATATCGTGGGCGACGCTATGCGCAAGCCGCCCAGGGACCCTGCGGCGTCGGAGACCCTGGCATGACGGAAGGCCTAATAGCGGGAGCATCGAGATCTCGGTGCCTCCCCATGGCCGATGGAGCCTCCGGGACGGAAGGTGAAGCCAAAAGCGTACGACCTTCGTGTACGGAGCCGAGAAGTCTGACTACCCCATAGTACCAGGGAAGTGGCCGAACAACCGACAGGCTTAGGGCGGAGGCCATGGAGGAAAGGGGGTAGCGGGAGGAGAACTCATGATTGAGAGGATGCACCCCAAACCCAGAGTTGGGCGGTTCCGCCCGTGGTGCCGGATATCATTGGTGGCACGCACGGGATCAATCTGATACGCCGGCAGGCGATGAAGGATAAGGACGACAAATTCATGGTCTGGAAACACCATAGGACTTGCGATTCCGATTTGGTGGAGCCTCGAAGCCATAAATCACGGGGCATCTACAGGAAATTGACGGATGGAACGCTCCTGGCCAGGGAGTTGGTGCCGAGACGCACCTGTATGCGTTACGCTTGGCCATCACGCCCGTAAACGAATTTGCTTCTGGGTCGATCATCTTGGGGAATCAAATAAATCCATCCCCCTGGACATGGATGGGTCGGCATCTGGAGCTTTAGGCTCGTGTGTGGACACGATAAAGCTACCATATCTCGAATCAACTGACTGAC
>JAISEK010000008.1 GCA_031264145.1 Deltaproteobacteria bacterium | reverse complement strand
GGCCATGTCCCGGGGCACCCCGTCCCCCAGGGAATACAGGACGCCGAGGGAATGCTGGGCCCCGAGGTGCCCCTGTCTCGCGGCCCTGCGCCACAG
Source organism: Deltaproteobacteria bacterium (assembly GCA_031264145.1). GTDB lineage: Bacteria > Desulfobacterota > Desulfarculia > Adiutricales > Adiutricaceae > JAIRNQ01. Next base: position 9,103 of record JAISEK010000008.1, on the reverse strand, counting down.
TCTGGCGGCCCTGGCCTTGTCCTGGGGCACCCCGTCGCCCGTGAAGCACATGGCGGCCAGGGAATGCCGGGCCCCGGCGTGGCCCTGTCTCGCGGCCCTGCGCCACAGCCTGGCGGCCCTGGGCTTGTCCTCGGGCGCCCCGTCGCCCGTGAAGCACATGGCCGCCAGGGAATCCAGGGCCCCGGCGTGGCCCCGTCTCGCCGCCAGCCGCCACAGCCTGGCGGCCTCCGCCTTGTCCGTGGCAGTCCCGTTCCCCCGGAAACACATGGCCGCCAGGGAATCCTGGGCCCCGGCGTGGCCCTGGGCGGCCGCCAGCCGCCACATCCTGGCTGCCTTCGCCTTGTCCTGGCCCACCCCGTCCCCCCTGAAATACATGGCCGCCAGGGAATCCTGGGCCCAGGCGTGGCCCTGGGCGGCCGCCAGCCGCAACAGCCTGACGGCCAAGCCCCTGTCGCTGGCCATCCCGCCCACCTTGAGACGCAGGGTGCCAAGGGAGCCATGGGCCTCGACGTCGCCCAGCTCCACGGCCAGCAGCAGCCGGCCGATCGCCGCCGCGTCGTCCGGGGTCATGCCGGGGCCATTGCACATGGTGCCAGGGAAACTCCAGGCGATGCCGTCGCCCAGCTCCGCCTCCGGCCGCCACCAGTTGGCGGCCGCCCTCTCCTTGTCCCAGGTATCCCAGCCGGCCGTGAGACAGACGGTGCACAGTGAACCCCCGGCGCCGCCGTCGCCCTGGCCGGCTGGCAGCCGCGCCACCCTGGCGGCCATGTCGGCCGCGAGGAACAGCTGGCCGATGACGGATTGGTCCCCGGCCTCGCCCTGGCCGGCCCATTTGTCGGCCCCGGACAGTTTCCCGGCCGCGCCGTCGCCGGTCCTGTACATGTCCGCGATCCTACGCCGGGCGGCGCCATTGCCCGACAGGGCGGCCAGGCCGTACAGCCTGACGGCCTCGGCCATGTCCATGGGGCCCCCGTCGCCCGCGCGAAGCCTTTCCGCGAGCTCGAACAGCCTGTCGGCATCCTCTTTGTCGGTCATGCCAATGCGGGCTCCTTTCCGGGGCGAACGCGCCATTCGCGCCGTTCAGCCGGGACGGGACTGATTCCATGGCCTTTCCGGCGAGGCCGGGAATGGCCCCGGAAAGCCAGGAGACGACCAGGCCCGGCATATGCCGTCAAGGCCCCAACCCGGCGGAACCAGGGCGGGCGGGGTCCAGCGCGGCCAGCGCCCTTGACTGCGTCCGATGGCCCTGCCCCCGGCCCCGTCCGCGGGGGAACCGCGGGAAGGCGCGTCCCGCCTCCCGGCCGCCCGCGCCTGGCCTGGCGGGACGGCGGCGTCCCCGGCCCCCGGCGTCCCGGAGGGGGGCCTTTCCCCGTCCCACCAGCGGTCGCGGCCCCGGCTAGGCGAAAAATCGGGGATGTCCCCCCGGCGGGCCGGGCTGCCTGGCCCATCCGGGCCATCGGCCATGGCCCTGCCCCGGGGCGACGCGGCCGACGACGCCAGACGAGGCGGTCTCCCGCCGTGCCTCTCCATGGGTGTTTTTGAGACAACCATCATATTATTGATATTCATATGCCATAAATATCTTACCGACTAAAAATATTTTACCATGGAGCCATATATTGGCGCAAAAAGCATTATTTATCAAATAACTCAAGCCATTGACATACGATTCCATGTCCATCTCCATCCCGAGGCCACTCCTTATCGCCCCGGCGTTTCCGTCCCCTTGCCGCGCCTTGGCCCGCCCTGGTGGCAGGCCCCGGGTTTCCCGGGCCGCCGGTCCCCCCTGGCCAGCCCGGGGGACGACGAGACCAGCCGGCGGCCAAGGAACCGCAGGCCAAGGGCCCCGCCGGCCGCGCAGGAGCCCACGCAGTCGCCGCAGCCCAGACAGTCGCCGGCCTGGGCCCGCCCAGGCCGGCGCTCGTGCCAGACCTCGTCCACGTCCATGGGGCAGACCCGGTGGCAGGTCCCGCAGCCCTGGCAGAGCCGGGGCTCCTTGACCAGCCTGATGGCGGCCAGGGGCGCCAGGAGGCGGAAGAGGGCCAGCATGGGGCAGAAGTGGCAGAAGAAACGCTCCTTGAGGAACATGCCCGCCACGGTCAGGCCGCTCAGGGCGGCCAGGGTGGCCGACAGGGCGGTGGTGACCGCGTTGGTCGTCTCCAGGGCCAGATAGCGGGTCTCCCCCTCGAAGAGGGGCAGGAGGGCCTTGCCAGGGCAAATCTGGCAGAAGGGCAGATAGAAGTCCGGGTGCAGGAGGCCCAGGCCAATCAGGACCGGGCCCAGGGACAGGTAGCCCAGGAGGACGTATTTCACCGGGGCCAGGATGGAGCGGAGCCTGGGGGAGAAGGACAGCCCCCTCAGCCCCAGGCGGCGGCGCAGGGCCGTCAGCCAGTCCGAGACCAGGCCCAGGGGACAGACCCAGCCGCACCAGAGCTTCCCCAGGAGGGAGGCCAGGAGGACGAAGACGGCCAGCCAGAACAGGGCCCTCAGGCCCTGGAAGCCCCAGATCTGGGCCCAGGAAAGGCCGAAGCCGATGTAGCCCTGGAGCCCCATCAGGTAGCAGTTGCCCCCGCAGCCGTAGACGTAGGGGCAGGAAAAGCAGGGCACGGCCGGGCCCAGGCGGATCCCGAGCCGGCCGCCGTACATCAGGATCGCGAATGACAGGTGCTGGACCGCCAGCCTCAGGAGCTTCAGGCGCACGGGACGACCCTCCTGCGGCGGGCGGCCAGGAACCAGCCCCCTCCGGCCAGGCCGGCCAGAAAGACCGCCAGGCCGGCCCCGAGGCGCCGCCTCTCCACCCTGGAGCGGTGGACGGCGAAGCTCAGGCTGGCGGTGCCCCCGCCCCCCAGGGGATGGACGAAGACCAGGTTCTTGGAGGCCGTGGCCCCCAGTCTGTCCAGGGCCGGATCGTGGGGCGGCGCGTAGGAGTAGAGGCCGCCCTCGTCAGGGACTATGACCGCCGCGGGAGCCCCGCCCCCCTCCTCCCAGACGGCCATGGGGCCGGGGGGCAGATCCAGGCCCAGGATCCTGACATGGAAGGTCTGCCCGGTCTGGGGCCAATAGAGCGGGGCCTCGGAGCCAAGCTCGAAGAAGGGCCAGCCCGGCGCCCCGGCCGCCGAGGGCCGGCTCCGGGAGCCTTCGCGGGCGAAGAGGTTGAAGTCGGCCTGGGCGTAGTGGACGACCCCCCCGATGTCCAGCCTGGCGGTAAGCTCCACGCGGCTGTAGCCGCCGGCCTCGACCGTGACCCGCGGCTCCCCGGCCTCCGCTTCCCTGGACACGTACTGCCCCTGGCCGGCCTGGCCGCTCCCCAGCGAGGCCTGCCCCTCGTGCCAGGAGAAGAGGACCCCTGGCCCGGGCGGGACCCCGCCCGGGCCCAGGGGCACGACCGTGGCCTCGATCCTGGCCAGGCCGGCCGGGGTGAACTCCTGGGGGCCAAGCCTGACCATGTAGGCCCCGGTCCCCTCGGCCCCGGTGACCGGTCCCTGGGCCTGGGAGCCTGGGGCCGCGTCACCAGGGCCAGGGGCCGGGGGATTCCGGACGCCGCAGGGCGGGGCCCCGCCGTCCTCGGACCCTCCATGGCGATCCCCGCCATGTCCCGGGCCGCCGCCCTGGACCGCCGCGTCGCCGGCCACCGTCTCCCCGGCCCAGGCCCCTTGGGGGACGGCGACCTGGCCCCCGTCGCCGTCGGCCCCCTCTCCCTTGGCCATGGTTTCCCGGGCCAAGCCGCCAGGCCTCCCTGCTGTCTGGACCCCGGCCCCGTGGGCAGGGCCATCTTTGGCCTCCATATAGCACATACCATTCATTGTTTTATTGTTATATATATTACTTATTGAATATTTATATAAATATTCAATTTGACATAGCATACTATAAATTTTCGATAAATATATCTTATCCATTTGAAATTCATTCACATGGACAGCCGTCTCCTTGGCCAAGGCTGCCCTGGCCAGGGGTTCCCGGGCCCGGCCGCCAGGCCTCCCGATGCCCCGGCCCCCGGCCCAGGGGGAACGGCCATCCTTGCCTCCAGCATGGCCCACGCCGTCTGATGCCATACCCGCGCTGTCTGACGCCATGGGGGGCAACCCCGTCTCCTGGGCGGCCCCCATGTCGCGGGGGCCGCCGTTTCTGGCCACGATGTCCCCGGCCCCCGCGGCCAGGGCCAGCCCGGCCAGGACGACGATGGCCAGCCAGGGATGGGCGCCCTTGCGCTGGCGCCTGTGGTTCCTCAAGACGCGCCTCCCTTGCCGGGGACAAAAAAAAGACGCCCCAATCCCATGAAGGATCGAGACGCCGTGGGGATCGGGCCGTCCTGGTCCCAGGACCGGGCACGTGCCCCGAGGGCCCAGGCGGGCAACGGCCCGGCTGGGCGGCGGCGGCCAGCGGCCGGAAAAGGGCAAGACCCGCCCCCCGGCCCCAGGGCAGGCCTGGACCGCAAAGATTTGGAGCCAATCTCCGAGACGTGAAAACAAAACAAAAAAAGAAAAAGACTGGGACCCGGGGGCGGGAGGAAGGGGCCGGTCAGGCGGCCCTCAGACGGCCACCGAGTACGACATCCTCTTGAACTCGTCGGCCACCTCGGAGAATACGCCCACCAGGATAGGGTCGAAATGGGTGCCGCGGCCCTCGATTATGACCTTGACCGCCTCCTCGTGGCTGAGGGCCCTCTTGTAGGGCCTCTCGGCCGTCAGGGCGTGGTAGACCACGTTGATGGCCATCAGGCGGCCGGGCAGGGGGATGTCCTCGCCGGCCAGGCCGGACGGGTAGCCGGAGCCGTCCCATTTCTCCTGGTGCGTCTCGGCGAAGACCTTGGCATACTTCAGCAGGGCATGGTCAAAGGCCAGGGACTCCATGCGGCTGAGAATCCTGACGCCCAGGGTCGGCTGCTGCTTGACCTGCTCGTATTCCATGGAGGTGAGCTTGCCGGGCTTGGCCAGAAGGCCGCTGGAGATGGCCAGCTTGCCCACGTCGTGGAGCCTGGCCGACTGCAGCATGAGCTCCAGGTCCCAGTCCTTGATCTGGTCGGCGTAGAGGCCCCGCTCCTTCAGGGCCTTTATCAGGATGGCCAGGCCCCGGTGGTCGCGCTGCTTGCGGCCGACGTTGGAGTCATTGCGGTACTCGACCAGCTTGGAGACCGTGTCCAGGATGGCCCCGTGCTGCTCCAGGACCTGGCTGCTCTTGTTCTCGACCAGGCCGTCAAAGTCGTCCTCGAAGGCGGCCATCTCCTTCTCGTTGTCCTCCAGGAGCCTCTCCTGGTCCTCGAAGAGCCTTTCCTGGGCCCGCAGGGTGAGCTGGAGCTCGACGGTCTTCTGGAGGAGCTTGGGCTGGACCGGCTTGATGACGAAGTCGGCCCCGCCCAGATCCAGGCCCGTCCTGAGGCTCTCGACGTCGGTGCGGCCGCTCAGGAAGATCACCGGGATTTGGCGGGTCCTCTCGTCGGCCTTGAGAATCCTGATGGCCTCGAAGCCGTCGATGCCGGGCATGTCGATGTCGAGCAGGATCAGGTCCGGGGCCTTGCGGGTAATGAGCCTGAAGAGCTTCTCGGCCGTCTGGATCAGAAAGACCTCGTAGGTCTTGGGCAAGGAGGCCTTGGCGATCTCAAGGTTGGTTAGATTGTCGTCGACCACGAAGATTACCGAGTTGATAATGCTGAGCTTCGATCTATCTGACATCATTGCTTCAACCAGCCAGGAAGTTATGGGCGAAACCGGGGACATACGGCGGCCGCTGGGCCCGGTTCTCAGGCCGAGGCCCTGAACTCGTCGGCCACGTCCGAGAAGACGTCCACTATCAGGGGGTCGAAATGCGAGCCCTTGCCGTTGACTATCTCCCTGACGGCCTCCGCGTGGGAGAAGGCCTTCTTCCAGGGCCTGACGCTGGTCAGGCCGTCGTAGACGTCGGCGATGGCCATCATGCGCCCGGCCAGGGGAATCTCCTCGCCCCTGAGGCCGCAGGGGTAGCCGGAACCGTCCCATCTCTCGTGGTGGGTCCCGGCAAAGACCTTGGCCAGCCTCAGGAACTGGTGGATGTCCCTGCTGGCCCCCACCCGGTCGAGGATGTCCACGCCGAACACCGTGTGCTTCTTAATGGCCTCGAACTCCTCGGCCGTCAGGCGCCCCGGCTTGTTCAGGATGGACTCCTCTATGGCCATCTTGCCCACGTCGTGGAGCCTGGAGGACTGGAGGATGACGTCCCGGTCGACCCTGGCCCCGCCCTCCTCCAGGCAGATGCCCTGCTCGTTCAGGGCCCCCAGGAGGACCCCCAGCTCGCGACGCCGGGGGTGGCCCTGGCCGTTGACCCCGGCCGGCCAGGCGACCAGGTCCGAGACGGTCTGGAGGATGGCGGTCTGCAGGTCGGCCATCTTGCCCGTCCTGCGGTTGACAGCCTCGCTCAGGAAGGAACGGTAGCGGGACAGCCTGACGTTCTGCTCCTTGAGCTTGGCCACCTGCTCCCTGATGGACTGGCCGTGGTCCCGCAGCCTCAGGTGGAGGCTTACCCGGTTTTGGATCAAGAGGGGCAGGAACGGCTTGGGGACATGGTCGGCCGCCCCCATCTTGATGGCCCGGAGGGCGCTGGACTGGTCATGCTTGGCCGTGACCATGACCACCGGGATTCCCCTGGTCAAGGGGTCGTTCCTGAGCAAATCAAGGGCCTCGAAGCCATCGACGTCGGGCATGTCGGCGTCCAGGAAAACCATCTGGGGACGGTGGCCGTTGGCCACGCTGGCGAACATGTCCGACACCGACGTCAGGCCGACGACGCGGAAACCCTGGCCACAGGCGTCCTCCCCGATACCGAGATCGGCGAACTCGTCGTCGACCACGAATATCTCCTTGAGATTGGAGACCATGTCGCTTGCCGTAGGTTCTCCTTTGCCAAAGGATATTAGCATGTTGCCTCTTGGTGCGATTGACCCGTCAGCCTGGGCACAGGCCTGGCCCTTGATGGCCCTGGGGCCCAATCCGGCCAGAACCCTGCTCGGGGTAGTCGAAAAACATTGTTTCCATCTTTGGTTATACACGCAAACAGCCATAAAGACAAGCGCGTGGTTTGTGCTTACGGCCGAGATGACAGGGCGACATCGCTAATTTGGCCCAAAACATGGGCCAGCCCGGTCAAAAATAAATTTCGTGCCCCTAACGATTGTCAGTTAGTCGAGGAAAAGGCCCAGGCGAGTCTTGGGTGTTTCTGGGCCGACATTGCCTTTTTCTGGCAATGTCAACAACTTAAGCTGTCCCATCCTCAGATATGAGAAAGCGGTATTCGTTAATGGCCCGTTAACTGAGGAACAAGACAACTGATTCTTTGTACTGGGTACCGAGACATGGTGCTGAGATTGGCTTAAGTTGTTGACATTGTTTTCGGGCCTAAACAGGACAGGACTGAATAATAAGTTTAGTTAATGACTATAAAATAATTATTATAATAAAAGATGTTTTAAAAATTAACATATATTAATAATTATTTATATAGTTTTTATTAAAGATAAAAAAGATCTATTAAATATTAAAATAAATTTTATTTATTTTTATAAATGTTTTATTTATTTTATATAAATTTAATAGTCACCAATTATGGATAGCCATGGTCTTGTATACCTTCGTTTCCCAAGAATTTTTTTCATTCCAGGGCTTATTTTCAGATCTATCGAAGATTAGCAGCCAAACCTCCAGAGCTCCTGTCATATTTATATCCTTCCACGCTTGCTCAAGGCCTTCTTCCAAGGTCTTGCGTCCTTGAACATTAAAGGCGAGGGGCCAGGGCAAGGCTGGACCATGGTTCCCCACCAAGCGGGGCGTGACGATGACCATAATTCGCCCATCCTCGATCGATGTCAGCATGGCCTGGCAAACGTGCTATGTTTTGGGCATAAACAAAACAGAACGCGGTATAGACATCATCGTTGGACAAGTGACTTCATCGGCACTGACCATGGAGGTGGTTTGCGCTGTTTAATGATCTTTCCGGCGTCCAGCCTCTTTCGATCAAAACAGATATTTATACTTACATAATTGACAATAATTATAATATATGAGTAAAAAATATAGTTCAAACCAAGATAACGCAAGTTTTACATTTTACAGGCCAAAAACATTATCAATTCTCCATTATCCCGCCTGCATAGCCCCCTGATCCAAGGCCCATACCGTTCCCCGACGAGCCCAAGGCCAGGGTGGCCATCCCAATAGGCCATCGTCCACGGCATGTCCCCACAGCCGCGATTCGATCTGGCCGAGGACAGTAGCTTCCGGAGACGCTCCTCAAGGGCGGAGACCGCATCTCGCCTGTCCGGCGGAGGCTGTCCCTGGGCCACGATATGGCCGGGGCCTGAGGGCTGGCAGTATCCGCCTGGACCGGCCCACAAGGCCAGGAGGATCTCTTCCCCCTGCCGCCGGGTGGATATCTGGAGCGACCCGGCCATTATGCCCAAAGCCATTGTCCTGGCCAGTCACGATTAAGCCTGCCATGAATTGTTACCCGAGCTAAGCCAAATTGTTTAAATAATTTTAACCACAGCAACAGTCCTTATATATAAAAATTATTTCAATTAGTGTCCTATAACAAATACAAAATGCCAAATATTGTGCGGTGTCCTCTAAATAAGCCCTGCGCCGGCAGCCTTCGACATATTTTTGGCGGAACCAAAACAAGACCATTGAAGACCATCATTGACCAAAACCCCAAATTGCTCTACACTTAAAGTGGGGTTATGTATTTTTCCGCCCAGCCCTTTTTGGGCTTGCCACTGCCAGGAGGAGGTCAACAGCATGGCAAATGGTCTACCTCTTTTGAAGGTCGGCACGAGTTCCTTCAGGAAAATCCGAGCCGAGCACAGGCTTTATGTCGATAAGACCATGTATATCCCTGAGCTTATTGACAAAGGTGATGTCGTCTTCCTCTCCCGGCCCAGGCGCTTCGGCAAATCCCTGACCGTCTCAACCTTGGACTCCTTCTTCTCTGGGGAAAAAGAGCTTTTCAAGGGGCTGGCCGCCGAGCGATTCATGGACTCCCCCGACTTCGCCCCCAGGCCGGTCATCAACCTGGTCATGAGCCGCCCCAGCGGCAGCGACAGCAAGGAAAAACTTGAAAATGGACTCCTGAC
>JAISEK010000076.1 GCA_031264145.1 Deltaproteobacteria bacterium | reverse complement strand
GGCCGCGACGAAGCCCGTGACGGCAGGGACCTCGGCGGCAAAGGCACCGCGCAGGGCTCCTGCCGCGAAGGCTCCGGCCGCGACGAAGCCCGTGAAGTCAGGGTCCGCGGCGGCAAAGGCACCGCGCAGGGCACCTGCCGCGAAGGCTCCGGTCGCGAAGAATCCCGTGAAGTCAGGGACCGCGGCGGCAAAGGCGCCGCGCGGGGCTCCGGCGGCGGGGACCGCCGGTCCCGGTGGGGAGCGGGGTTGGCTTGCTGAGCTGAGCCCCGCCCAGCTCGCTGCCGTCACCCACACGGGAGGTCCCCTCCTGGTCCTGGCCGGGGCAGGGAGCGGGAAGACCAGAACGCTGGCCAGCAGGGTGGCGTGGCTCATCTCCCGGGGCGAGGATCCGGAGAAGATCCTGCTTCTCACCTTCACCAGGAAGGCGGCGGCGGAGATGCTGGGCCGGGTCAGGACCGTCGCGGGCCCCGCCGCGGATTTCGTCCGGGGCGGCACCTTCCATTCGCAGGCGGCATCGATTCTGCGGACCGAGTGCGCGGCGGCCGGGTACCCCCGGAACTTCGGGATCCTCGACCGCGACGACAGCCTGGTCCTGTTCGCCAGGGCCGCGGAAGGGGCGGGCGATGCCGTGAAGGGCATGAGGGCCAGGGAGAGGGCCAGGCTCCTTCAGGTCCTTGGGGTTTCGGCGAACACGGGGATCCCCATACCCCAGATCATAAGGCTGCGGTTCCGGGATCTCTGGTCCAGGAGCGATGCCCTGGTGAGGATGGCCGAAATCTACGCCGAGGAGAAGCGGAAGGCCTCCGTCATGGACTTCGACGATCTTATGGTGAAGCTCTCCGCCATTCTGGAGGACGACGGTGTCCGGAAGAGGGTGGCGGGCCGCTACGAGCACGTCCTCGTGGACGAGTACCAGGACACCAGCCCGGTACAGGCCCGCATAGCCTGGCAGCTCGCGAGGGATCACCGCAGCGTGACCGCGGTGGGCGACGGCGCCCAGTCCATCTACGGCTTCCGGGGGGCGGACGTGGGAAACATCCTGAACTTCCCGAAGCTGTTCGAGCCCGCAACGGTCTTGAAGCTGGAGGACAACTACCGGAGCACCGGGGGCATCCTGACGGTCGCCAACCGCGTCATGAAGGGAGCCGGGGGAGTTTACGGGCTGAACCTCAAGGCCGCACGGGGCCGGGGCGTGCAGCCCGAGCACCATGCCCCCCTGGACGTCCACTCCGAGGCCCGCGAGGTGGCGGACCGGATCAGGAATCTCATCGCTCACGGGGCGGACGCGGGGGACATAGCGGTCCTTTTCCGGAACGCCAGCTACGCGCGCAACCTCGAGGGGATCCTGGCCGGAAGGGGGATTCCCTACGAGCTGCGCGGGGGCCAGAAGCTGATGGAGGCGGCGCACGTCCGGGATTATCTGGCGTATCTCAAGGTGGCGGAGCGTCCGGATTCCGAGCTGAGCCTCCGGAGGGTGCTCCTGATGCTTCCCGGCGTGGGCAAGGGCACTGCCGCCAAGGGGGCCAGGTGGGCGGCGGAGGATCCGGGGAGGCTCGCCAGGCTGGCGGAGGGACCGTTCCGCAAGTCGAGCCTGGGGGCGGTCGCCCGCCTGGGCGAGCTCTTCGCCGCCATCTGCCCGGGCGGGGACGCGATGGGGGACCGGCCCCGGCTTGCGCTCGACTACTACGGGCCGATGCTGGAAGACCTGTACAGGGGAACCGAAAGGGCGCGGGCAAGGGATCTGGAGACGGTCGCGGAGCTTGCCGGGGCCTTCCCGACCCTTTCGGCCTTCCTGGAGGCCCTGGTGCTCGATCCTCCCGACCACGTGGTGGAGGCCCTCGAGGGAGGGAAGGTCCGGAAGAGCAGGGTGACGCTCTCGACCGTCCACTCCGCCAAGGGTCTGGAGTGGCCCCACGTCTTCATCATCTCCGCCGTCGAAGGCAGGATCCCCTTCTTCCTGTGCCAGAACGATCCGGATCTCCTTGAGGAGGAGCGGAGGCTCATGTACGTGGCCGTGACGAGGGCCAGGGACACGCTTGTCGTCACCTCGCCCAGGATAGTCAGCACCGGCTACATGGAGGACTCGCTCGTCAAACCGTCGCGGTTCATCAGGATCACTTAGACGGTCCTGTCGTTGATAAGCCTTAAATACCAGCCGGCGCGTAAGGCTGTCGGCCCCGCCGGGGCAGGCGGGGCAGGAATTCCCGGTTCTTGGACGGACGGGAGCCGTCGGCGGGTCCTGGCGCGGGAAGTGCCGGCCATGCCGGTCAGGACCTCATCCAGGAGGAAATCGCAGTTATCTTCTTCCTGAAGTGCCAATTGAAATTTCCATATGCTTGGAAGTTACAAAACATATGTTGTGAATGATCGGCAGAACATGTTCAGCATTGCGGTATCAGCCGAACGGCGGAGACCGGGCGGCTCCGACGCCGCTCACCGTAACAGTCCCGCCGGAGCGGTCGTCCCCGGTCGAGCGGCAACTGAATTGTTACCAGATTTCTCAAAATCAGACGGCAGGTTTCCGTTGATCGCGGCGATGTGCGTTATGCTCCATCCCGTTTCGCGACCGATCTCCCATTTGTCGAACCAGGGAGGCAGGATGTTGTCGTACGCGGCGAAATGTGCGATCGTGTAGGGTTCGTAGTCTTTGGCGTTCTTCAGTTCCCGCTCTGAGAAGTCCGGCGGCAGTTCCCGTGAGTTTAAGGCGTTGCAGACGGCATCAAAGCCAAACTGGGCCACGGGGATCCTCCTTAATCGTTCGGTGAAGAAACGCAACGGTACGTTCCTGGAGAAAGAACACTGCAGGGCGCTTGACATTGCCTGTCAAATCTGCAGAAATTACCGTATGTCGGTGATCAATTACACCTGAATTATAACGATTGAGATATCAGTTGATTCGACTGCAAAAAACCCTCCCCTTCCAACGTGAGGGTGAACGTTATGAGTTTTCGGAATGAAACTCCCTGCATTTAAGCCAAATTCTCGGCAATTCGAGCTTCCCTTGCTCGCGCGCAATGGTCTTCGAAAGGCCAAAGGAGGGTTTTTTTTCAGTGAAATCAATAGTTGATGCTATTTCGATCTGTGCGGCTTAGGTGACTTCTTAGTAATTTTTGGAAAAGCCATGCCTAAATTTTTTTAATGTTTATTATATATTTATGTTTGGGAAAATATTTAATGGTAAGCTATTCAGCTTCCCTGCGTGACTTGATGCCTAGCTTGTCAATAAGCAGTATTGTGCCTGCGAAGTATCTTGAATTCTTTCTGGAGGAACAAATTTTTATGGCTAGTAGATAATCTGGAGCTTCAGTTTTGACCTTTAATCCTGGAAAATTAAAATAATCCAAAACTGGCACATCATCGTGTACAAAAAACACGTCTGCAGAATTCAGCCAATCAAAAGTCCAGTCTATCTCAACATTAAAATTAAATTCATCATTTCGAGATTATAATCATATTAACGTCAATGTCACGCGTAATTCGTGTAGTGTTTCTGACAGGTTGTTTTGTCCAGGAATTGACGGGAAGGTTTGTCGTAAATTTGCGAGAGTTTGCCCAAAACAAATTACCAGCTGAGAAAAAAATGTCCATTCAGTTGCTTTGAGCAGTTGCCTTGAGACTAGTGGCAGGTCTCTATAGGGGATAAAGAGAAATATTTCTGGTGCTTCTTGGGTGATATCTTCTGTGCCGAGGATAGGGGTAATATGCCGACTCCTTTGCAACGGCAGTTCATTTACACGATCATAGTTCATCATTGAACCAGTTGAGGCATCATTGATAATATTTGGCGAGGTGCCACAAGATTTTTGATAAATAAAGCAAGCAAAAATTTGAAAAACTTATAGGTCAATAACAGTATAAAAATTTAATGAAATGTCTCTCCATGCAGATGAATTTCCATCTCTTTGGCTGGTAAATATTGCTACATTTTTACAAGATATTTTTATAAGATGTAAATTAGTCATCTGGCGCGATCCCCGGCATTCTAAAGGCTACCATGTTGCACAGTTACCCACCCGTGAAACGCAACGGTCAGTATCCGTCAGATACGTCAGTCCCAGCTTTTTGACGGTCTGTACGTAGCACCGTTACCAAACATTAATTTGCGCGGCCAAGACCATCCCAGCTGTGGCATGGTATGGCAATAAAAGAGAAAAACCTTTCCGTGATATGCCCTTGGTGACGATGCCTTTCCAAACCGACCCTGTCAGAGGCCAACGGAAGGACGGAAGCATCCTGATCCCCTCCCCTTCGGAAGTCTTCAGCTCATTTCTGTGATTGCCCGTCGAACTGCTAAAGGCGTCAGGCGCAGGTGCCCCGTCAGCCGCATGAACCAAATCGAGCACAGGAATGCTGTCAGCCGCAGGACCCCCGTCAGCCGGCGTAATCCAATCAGACGAAGGAACGCCGTCTGGCGCAGGAATCCCCTCGGGTCGACATCGGCCAGCTTCAATACGTGCGGCACTTAACCGCATCCGGATGCGTCCGGTTCTTCCCGAGACATCGGTCCAGACACCTGCCTGAACCTGGCGCTTCCAGGTTTTACCTGACGCAGTGCCGGTCTGGCTCCGGAACATGGCGGGACGTTCCGGCGGTTCTCCGGAACCCTCGGGCGACGGAAGCGCGGAACGGAAAACCGGTGCCGTCCCCGGTCCGGGGTGAAACTTCCCGAGCCGGCTCCGGAATCGCGGGAGTCCCGACTCTTGTCGGGAACACGGCGCATTCCTGACATGTGCGCCCCGTGCCGGACACGTCCGTCCTGGACCCGGGAGGCCCGGTCCGGGCATGACTCCCCGCTGTTCCCGATCAGGCCAAGCGCGGGCGCACCCGTGACCTCAGGGCACACCCGTCCCGCTTTCCCTTCACGGGCCTCCGCATGCCTCGGCGTCCCGCCCGGAGCAAGCTCCGGGGGATTCCTCGCGCAAGATAGTTTTGAACAGTTACGTTTATTTTACCTGCGGATAGCATTCCTTTTACAAGTATCCCTTATAATCCGGCACAAGCACAAGACATCGGGACCGGCCGGCGAGGCCCGGCGTCCCGGCAGGGGAAAGGGCGCCGCATGCTCGACATCGTGAACCTCAACAAGACTTTCGGGGCCAACAGGGCCCTGTCCGACATAAACCTCAAGGTGGCCCGCGGCGAGATGGTGGCCCTGATCGGCGCATCCGGTTCCGGGAAGTCCACCCTCATGAAGCACGTGTCGGGGCTGATGGCCGCTGACAGGGACTCGGGACACGTGGCCGTCGGCGGGCGGAGCATACAGTCCGGGGGGATCATCTCCCGGGACATAAGGAAGACCAGGACCGGAATCGGGGTGGTCTTCCAGCAGTTCAATCTGATAGGCCGCCTTTCGGTGACGACCAACGTCCTCCTGGGGGCGCTCGGCCGCACGCCGCTGTGGCGATCCCTTTTCCTGTCCTTCAGGGAGGAGGAGCGGAAGCTCGCCTGCGAGGCGCTGACGAAGGTGGGAATCGCCGAGAAGGCCGGGCAGAGGGCCTCGACCCTCTCCGGCGGGCAGCAGCAGAGGGCCGCCATCGCCAGGGCACTGGTCCAGAAGGCCTCGGTCATCCTGGCCGACGAGCCCATAGCCTCGCTGGATCCGGAGAGCTCCATCATGGTCATGGAGCTTCTGAGGAAGCTGAACCGAGAGGAGAACATAACGGTCCTGGTAAGCCTCCACCAGGTCGACTACGCCCTTAGGTACTGCCGCCGGGCCGTGGCCATGTGCTGCGGGCGCATCCTCTACGACGGGCCCTCCGAGAACCTGACTGCGGAGCGGATGAAGGACATCTACGGCATGTGCGCGGCGGGGATGTTCGAGTCCCTGAAGCCCGGCCAGGAGACCCGGGAGCCCGCGCCCGGGCGAGGTTACCCGGTCGGCGGGCAGGGCGAGAGCCTTTCCGCCGCATGAAACTCCTTCCGCAGGAGTCAGGATTTGCTGACTGCCCCTCCAGGAGAAAGGGCCCCGTCCGGATCCCTTCTGGAGGAGGATCCCACCCCGGACCGCCTCCTCCGCGAGAAACGGTGCTCGGAAGCGAGGAGTCCGGAAGTCTGGGGAAAACGGATTTAACTACGGCAATCGTTAGAGAGAGTACCGGATAGCGGTTGCCGCCATCGCTGGAATTTTCAGCTTCTCTGGAATCTTCAGTTTCGGGAATTTCAGCATCGCTGGATTTTTCAGCTTCGCGCGAATCGACGGCGCACGTGAATCGCAAGCTCCGCTGGAATCGACGGCGCACGTGAATCGCAAATTATGCGGGAACCGGCAACATCGCCGGAATCATAAGCATCTGAAGCATCAGGAGAACTACAGACATGTCAAAATGCAGAAGCGGTCGCGTCACGGGCCTTTCCGGACCGCGGGCCGCAGTGCCCTTCCTGGACGTCCTGCACCTCATCATCTTCCTTTTCGCCTCGTCCCTCATCCTGAACGCGGGATCCGCCGCTACGGCCCGGGCCCAGGAGATCAACTTCGGCATCATTTCCACCGAGTCTTCCCAGAACCTGCGCACCATGTGGGACCCCTTCCTTGAGGACATGAGGAAGGTGACGGGGCTGGACATCAAGGCCTTCTTCGCCACCGACTACGCGGGCATCATCGAGGGCATGCGCTTCGACAAGGTCCAGCTGGCCTGGTACGGCAACAAGGCCGCCATGGAGGCGGTGGACCGCGCGGACGCCGAGGTGTTCATGCAGACCCTGGCGGCGGACGGCTCCGAGGGATACTACTCCCACATCATAGCCAACGTGTCCTCCCCGCTCGCCTCCATCGAGGACATGTTCAAGGCGGCGGGCACGCTGAATTTCGGGAACGGCGACCCCAACTCGACCTCCGGCTTCCTGGTGCCTGGCTACTACGTGTTCGCCCTGAACGGGGTCGATCCCAAGACGGCCTTCAAGAGGACGGTCACCTCCAACCACGAGAGCAACGCCCTCTCCGTCGCCAACGGCCAGGTCGACGTGGCCACCTGCAACAGCGAGGCCCTGGACCGCCTGGCCATAACCTTCCCCGAGAAGCGCGGGCTCATAAAGGTCATCTGGACCAGCCCCCTGATCCCCAGCGACCCGCTGGTCCGCCGAAAGGACATGCCCCAGGAGACCAAGAGGAAGATCGAGGACTTCCTGCTGGCCTACGGCCAGGGCGGCGACGCCAGGGAGGCCGAGATCCTAAAGAACCTACAGTGGAGGGGCTTCAAGGCCTCCAACGACGACCAGCTGGTCCCCATCCGCCAGCTGGAGCTCTTCAAGGAGAAAAAGGCCCTGGAGGACCGGGGAGGGCTGAACGCCCAGCAGAAGGCGAGGCTTGGCAAGATAGAGGCCGAGCTCAGCGAGCTGGAGGCCAAGATGGCCGAGCTGGCCAAGAAGTAGGCGGCAGATGGCCCCCGACGACAAGAAAGGGGTTCCCGGGGCCGCGGGACGCGCCGGGGCCTGTGGCCCCGGGAGACTGCTGTGGGGCCTGGCCCTGGCCACCGTCCTGGCCTGGTCCTGGCGGGGAGCCGAGATAAGGCCGCTGGATCTGCTCAGGGACGCTGGAAACATGGCCACCCTGGCCAGGGACTTCTTACCCCCCGACTTTTCCGACCTGAGGCTCTATCTGAAGGAAATGGTAGTCACCCTCCACATAGCCCTGTGGGGGACCATCATGGCCGTCTTCTGCTCGGTCCCCCTGGGCCTGATGTGCTCGGAGAACGTGGCCCCCCTGTGGCTGCGCCAGCCGGTCAGAAGGCTCATGGACGCCTCGAGGGCCATCAACGAGATGGTCTTCGCCATGCTTTTCGTGGTCACCGTGGGCCTGGGTGCCTTCGCCGGGGTCCTGGCCCTCTGGATCCACACCACCGGGGTCCTGGCCAAGCTCTTCTCGGAGGCCGTCGAGGCCGTGGATCCCCAACCCATCGAGGGCATCAGGGCCACCGGGGCCGGGCTGGTCGCCGAGATTTGGTTCGGGATCCTGCCACAAGTCTTCCCTCTGTGGATTTCGTTCACCCTGTACCGCTTCGAGAGCAACGTCCGCTCGGCCACGGTCGTGGGCATGGTCGGCGCCGGGGGCATAGGCGTCATCCTCTGGGAGCTGGTGCGGGGCTTCCTGTTCAAGGAAACCTTCGCCGCCATGCTGGTCATCATCGCGGCCGTGACCCTATTTGACCTCATCTCCCAGCGACTAAGAAAGATGGTGATCTAGTCTCCATGACAGAGCGATACTGCGTCTACCACGTCCCCGATCCCCTGTCGCCGCTCTACTCCCTGGGCTCGGCCATCCTGGGCCGCTGCATCCATTCCGGCAGGGCCCTGGACCCGCCCTGGCCCAGGGCCCTGGCCCAGGATTTCCCGCCGCACCCGGCCAAGGCAGCCGTCTACGGCTTCCATGCCACCCTGGTGGCCCCCTTCAGGAGCCTGGTGCCGGCGGAGACGCTCATTGGGGCCCTGGACCGCGCGGCCCTTGGGGCCGAGGCCGTCCCCCTGGGCCCCCTGGAACTGTCGCTCCTGCCCCCGGGCTTCCCAGCCCTCACCCCCAGGACGCAGACGGCCGCCCTCTCCGATCTCGAGGTCGCTCTGGTCAAGGCCTTCGCCGGCTACAGGCACCCGCCCCGGCCGGACGAGCTGGCCCGCCGGGAGCCCCTCACGGCCAGGCAGAGGTCCCTGGCCAGGAAATGGGGCTACCCGTTCGTCCTCGACGAGTTCAGGTACCACCTGACCCTGGGCGACCGAATCCAGGGACACGACGAGGCCCTGGCCCCCCGGAGCCTCAACCTGCTCGACCTTCTGGCCTCCCTCCTGGCCGGTGAGGCGGCCGACGGTTGCGCGGTGGACAGCCTGTGCCTGGCGCGCCAGGGGTCGGAGGGGGCCCCCTTCAAGGTCCTGGCCGTGTCCTGCCTGCGGGCCACGGGAAAGCCAGGGGCCGGACGGCCCGCCGGGGAGGCCGCCGGACACGGCGGCCCCCAATGCCAAGGGCTCCTCCCGTTCCCCGAATGCCGCCCCGAGGCCCCCAAGTGAGGCCCCTGGACCAGGCCAGGGTGATGCGAGCCCTGGCCCTGGCCGACCGGGAGAGCCTCTTCTCGCGCCTGGAGGCAGTGGGCCGGATCCCTGACTTCGAGTACCTGAGGGAACCCCAGAAGGGTCTGATCATGGTCAGGGGGAGGGCCGGGGGCGTCGGCAGCCCCTTCAACCTGGGCGAGGCCCTGGCCAGCCGCTGCTCGGTCAGCGTAAACGGCCACCGCGGGCACGCCTATGTCCTGGGCGATGACCCGGCCAAGGCCCTGGCAGCCGCGATAGCCTCGGCCCTGGCCCAGGATCCAGCCTACGCCGGGGGGATCGCCGAGATGGTCCTGGCCCTGGAGGGCGAACTGGACCAGGAGAGGGACCGCGAGAGAAGGAAAACCATGGAGACGAAGGTGGATTTCTTCACCCTGGCGAGGGGCGAGGATGAGGACTAGCGGGCGACTTTCCCCGGGCTTCAACAGCTACACCCTGGCCAGCCAGACCGTCTTCAGGCTGGCCCTGGCGGCCCTCTCGAGGCCCATTCACCGCTTCCCGGCCGACTTCGGCCCGCTCTTCGGGGCCCGGCCGCCCATGCCCGCCCTGTTGGCCGCCCTGGCCCTGACCCTGGCCGACGGCCTTACCCCGGTCTGGCTCTCTCCCTCGCTCAGGGAGGCCTCGGGCTGGCTGGCCTTCCACCGCTCGGCGCCGATGGCCGGGACCCCGGCCCAGGCCAGCCTGGTCCTGGTCGCCTCGCCCGGCGAGATGCCGCCACTAGGGGAACTCCGCCAAGGCACCAGCCGTTTCCCCGACCGCTCGGCCACGGTCATCCTGGGCGGCGTCCTGGAGGAGGCCAGCCGGGGGATCCCGGCGATAGCCTCCGGCCCTGGCCTTCGGGAAGACGAGGTCTTCGAGGGCCACGGCCTGGGCCAGGGCTTCATGGACGACTGGGCCATCAACCGGGCCGCCTTCCCCCTGGGGGTGGACGTCTTCCTGGCCGGGCCGGCCCAGCTGGCGGGCCTGCCGCGCTCGGTGAGCCTCAGCCCCAGGCCGGGCTGAGGCGGTCCAGGGCAAGGGCGGCAAGCGCCGACATCCTGACAACGCCATGACACACGACGGAAGGAGCCATCGAGTTGTACGTAGCCGTTAAGGGAGGCCAGAAGGCCATAGAGGCGGCCCACCGTCTGCTGGCCGAGACCAGGCGGGGGGACACGGCCCTCCCGGAGTTGGGCCTGGCCCAGATTCGGAGCCAGCTGGGCCTGGCCGTTGACCGCGTCCAGGCCGAGGGCTCCCTCTACGACCCGGAGTTGGCCGCCCTGGCCGTGAGGCAGGCCAGGGGGGACCTGGTGGAGGCCATCTTCCTCCTCCGGGCCGCCAGGGCCAGCCTTGAGCGCTTCGGCTACTCCGAGCCCATCAGGACCCTGGGGATGAGGCCGAGGAGACGGATCTCGGGGACCTTCAAGGACCTGCCAGGCGGGCAGATCCTGGGCCCGACCTTCGACTACACCCACCGGCTCCTGGGGGCCGCGCCCGCGACCTCGGCCCAGCCCGGCGACGGGGGGACGGGGGTTCCGCCCCTGGACGGGACGGCGGGGGAAAACGGCCACCCCGGCGAGGCCGCCCGGCCCCAGGGCCAGGACGGCCCCGCCACCGTCCCCGGGGCGGCCACATTCCTGGAACGGCAGGGTCTCATCGAGGCCGAGGAGGACCTGGGGCCGGAGACGCCCTTCGACCTCACGAGGACGCCCCTGGAAATCCCCCTGGACCGCCCAGGGCGCCTCCAGGCCCTGGCCCGGGCCGACGAGGGCTTCCTCCTGGCCCTGGCCTACTCCTCCCAGCGCGGCTACGGCTCGGTCCACCCCTTCGTGGCCGACCTCAGGCTGGGGCCGGTCGAGGTGGAGTTCAGCGCCCCGGAGCTGGGCTTCCCGGTCACGGTCGGCCAGATCGAGGTGACCGAGTGCCAGACGGCCTGCCAGTTCAAGGGGGGCGGGGGCAGGCCCCCCATGTTCACCCGCGGCTATGGCCTCACCATGGGGCACAACGAGCGCAAGGCCCTGTCCATGGCCATAGTCGACCGGGCCCTGAGGTCCAGGGAACTTGGCGAGGCCATCAAGGGCCCGGCCCAGGACGAGGAATTCGTCCTGTACCACGGGGACAACGTCGAGGCCTCCGGCTTCGTCTCCCACATAAAGCTGCCCCACTACGTTGATTTCCAGGCCGAGCTGGCCATGCTCCGGCACATGCGGTCCGCCCCTGGCCCTGACCCGGGCGCCGCCGACACGGGAGAGGCGAAATGAACGAGGACAAGGGCCGGGCGGCCGGACTGGAGCCCGGCGGAAGCATCTCGGAGATCCTTGGCCGCAGGGGCCGGGAGGACGGAGAGGGGGCCAAGGCCTACAATTTCGCCTACCTAGACGAGGACACCAAGAGGGAGATCCGCCGGGCCCTCCTGAAGGCCGTGGCCATCCCGGGCTACCAGGTGCCCTTCGCCGGGAGGGAGATGCCCATGCCCTACGGCTGGGGCACGGGCGGCATCCAGGTCACGTCCTCCATAATCGGCCCCGGCGACGTCCTCAAGGTCATCGACCAGGGATCCGACGACACCACCAACGCCGTCTCCATCCGGGCCTTCCACCAGGCCCTGACCGGGGTGGCCACGACCACCGTCACCGGGCGGGCGTCCATCATCCAGACCAGGCACAGGATCCCCGAGACCCCTCTCAAGGAGGGCCAGATCATGGTCTACCAGGTGCCCCTGCCCGAGCCCATGAGGCCGCTGGAGCCCAGCGAGCTCGAGACCAGGACCCTCCACGCCCTCATGGAGTACGGGACCATGTACCTGAGGCTCTACGAGGACGTGGCCAAGCACGGGGAAATCGCCATCAGCTACGACTACCCGGCCATGGTGGCCGGCCGGTACGCCATGAGCCCCTCCCCCATCCCGCGCTTCGACAACCCCAAGCTGGACCGTTCCCCGGCCCTCCACCTCTTCGGGGCCGGCCGGGAAAGGCGGGTCTACGCCGTCCCTCCCCACACCAGCGTCAGGAGCCTCGACTTCAGCGACCACCCCTTCGCGGTCCAGAGCTGGGACCAGGCCTGCGCCATCTGCGGGGCGACCGACTCCTACCTCGACGAGATAGTGGTCGACGACCAGGGCGGGAGGATGTTCGTCTGCTCGGACTCTGACCACTGCCGGCAAAGGCCGGGACGGGGCCCCGTGGAAGCGGGCCAGGGAAAGACATGAACGGGCGGCCATTGCTCGCAGCCAGCCGGATAACCCACCTCTACGGGCCGACGGCGGGCTGCCTCGACGTGAGCCTTGAGGTCTTCCCGGGCGAGATCCTGGCCCTGGTCGGCGAGTCGGGGAGCGGCAAGACGACGGTCCTCAAGGCCATCTCGGGCCAGCTGAGGCCCTCGGCCGGCCAGGTGATCTACCGGGACGGCCAGGGCCGGGACCTGGACATCCACGGGCTCCCCGAGGGCCACAGGAGGCTCCTTCTCCGGACCGAGCTCGGCTTCGTCCACCAGAACCCGTCCGACGGCCTGAACATGGCGGTCAGCGCCGGGGCCAACATCGCCGACCGGCTCCTCTCCGGTGGCGACCGCTGCTACGGGCGGGTCCGGTCAAAGGCCCTGGGCTGGCTGGCCAGGGTGGAGATAGCCCAGGACAGGCTGGACGACCGGCCAGGGCACTATTCCGGGGGCATGCTCCAAAGGCTCCAGATAGCCAGGAACCTGGTCACGGCCCCCAGGCTGGTGCTCCTGGACGAGCCCACGGGCGGCCTGGACGTGTCGGTCCAGGCCAGGCTCCTGGACCTCATACGCGGCCTGGCCGTCAGCCTGAACCTCGCGGCCATCCTGGTCACCCACGATCTGGCCGTGGCCAGGCTCCTGAGCCAGCGCCTCATGGTCATGAAGGGGGGCCGGGTCATCGAGAGCGGCCTCACCGACCAGGTCCTGGACGACCCCCACGAGCCCTACACCCAGCTCCTGGTCTCCTCGACCCTGGACGCCTGACAGGACCCGTCGGGGCATGGATCGGGGACCGTCCGGGAGGCTTATGGGTCCAATCAGGACGGGGGACCGAAAGCCCATCG
Organism: Deltaproteobacteria bacterium; assembly: GCA_031264145.1. Classification (GTDB taxonomy): domain Bacteria; phylum Desulfobacterota; class Desulfarculia; order Adiutricales; family Adiutricaceae; genus JAIRNQ01. Next base: position 62,682 of record JAISEK010000076.1, on the reverse strand, counting down.
TCCCGAGACACGAGAGCCAGAACCTGGAGAAAAGGCAGGTCGAGGCCATGAACCTGGAAATCATGAGAAGGGAGTCGATGAGGCTCAAATATTCCAACAATGATCGGCCCGATGCCGGCCTGCCCTGCCGCCGCCCCCCGATTGTGCGGCCGGCTGCAGGGAACGTCCCTTCACCGATGGGGGAAGCCACCGAGGCCGTCCCCACGCTGGCCGCCTCTCCCTCGCCCCGGCTGGGGCCCGGCGAGATGGTCCGGGTTGGATCCCTGTCGAAGACCTTCGTCCTCCACCTCTCCGGGCCGGCCATCCTCAGGGCCCTGGAGGACGTCTCCTTCACCGTCCACTCGGGCGAATGCCTGGCCGTCACCGGCCCCTCTGGCTCGGGCAAGTCTAGCCTTCTGCGCTGCGTCTACGGCAACTATCTCCCCAGCTCAGGGGAAATACTCATCCGGGACGGCCTGGGCGCGGTCTCCCTTCGCGAGGCCGGCCCCAGGGACATCCTGGGCCTGAGGCTCCGCTCCCTTGGCTACGTGAGCCAGTTCCTCAGGGTCATCCCCAGGGTCAGCGCCCTTGAGGTCGTGGCCGAGCCCCTGGTGGCCAGGGGCTGCCCGCCGGACATCGCCAGGGCCGAGGCCTCCGAGCTCCTTGGCCGGCTCCATGTCCCCAGGCGGCTCCAGGCCCTGCCGCCGGCGACCTTCTCCGGGGGCGAGAGGCAAAGGGTCAACCTGGCCCGCGGCCTCGTCTGGCCGGCCCCCATCCTGCTCCTGGACGAGCCCACGGCCTCCCTTGACCAGGCCAACAAGATGGTCGTCTGCGAGCTCATCAGGGAGGCCAAGAAGCGGGGGGCCGCCGTCATCGGGGTCTTCCACGACCGCGAGGTCCTGTCCCTCGTCTCGGACGCCATCCACGATCTGCGCCCGCCGCTCCCCGGCGGGCCGCCGCGGCCCCCCTCCGGGGGCCAGGAGGACTGATGCCGAACAAAACGACCGTCCTGGCCGGGGCCAGGCTCCTGACCCCGGAGGGACTCAGGAAGGGACACGTGGCCATCGAGGGCCGGACCATAACGGGGCTCGGCAACGGCACCGTGCCGATGGGCTCGGAGGACCTGGACGGGGACTTCCTGTTCCCTGGCCTGGTCGAGCTCCACACCGACAACCTTGAGAAACACCTCAAGCCCAGGCCAGGCCTCTACTGGCCCGAGCCAGGGGCGGCCATGGAGGCCCACGACGCCCAGCTGGTCGGCGCCGGGATCACCACGGTCCTGGACTCGGTCTGCGTCGGCGAATCGGTCGACCAGGGCCGCCAGGTCCTCCTGGATCTGTCCCTCAGGGCCCTGGAGGAAAGCTCGGATCACCTGCGGGCCGACCACAGGCTCCATCTCAGGTGCGAGATTGGCGACCCATCCATGGGGGAGCTCTTCGACCGGGTCTGCGGCCACCCGCTCCTGGCCATGGTCTCGCTCATGGACCACACCCCCGGCCAGCGCCAGTGGCGGGATCTGGATTCCTACAGGACCTATTACGAGTCGCGGCATTCCCTGGGCGAGATCCGGGCCAGGGTGGAGGAAATGGCCCGGCTCCGCGACCAGTTCGCCGCCCCGCACCGCCAGAAGGTCTCCGAGTTCACGGCCAGGAACGACGTGCCCCTGGCCTCCCACGACGACACCCTCCCGGAGCACGTCGACCAGGCCCTGGGCCTGGGGGCCTCCATCTCCGAGTTCCCGACCACCCTGGAGGCGGCCAGACAGGCCTCCCTCCTGGGGCTGGCGGTGACCATGGGCGCGCCCAACCTGGTCCGCGGGGGCTCGCACTCCGGCAACGTCCCCGCCAGCCAGGTGGCCGGAGAGGGACTACTGAGCACCCTATCCTCCGACTACGTGCCCTCCAGCCTCCTCCTGGGGGCCTTCATCCTCAACCGGGACTGCGGCCTCTCCTTCGAGGAGTCCATGAGGACCGTCACCGACAACCCGGCCCGCCTGGGACGCCTCGGGGATCGGGGACGCCTGGAGCCGGGCCTGAGGGCCGATCTGGTCCGCGTCCGCGTCCACAACGGGCGCCCGGTGGTCAAGTCGGTCTGGGTGGCCGGAAGGCAGGTCTTCTAGGTGCCGGCCCCAGGGACGAGGGGCGAGGGGACCCTGGTCTACGTCATGGGCCCCTCCGGGGCGGGCAAGGATACCCTCATGGCCGAGGCCAAACGGCTACTCCCAGATGGGCTGGTCCTGGCCACGCGGCTGGTCACCAGGCCGGCCGACGGCCTCTCCCCGGACCGCTTCGTGTCCGAGGAGCGCCTCAGAGGCCTAATCCGCGATGGCCGCCTGGCCCTCCACTGGCGATGCCACGGCCTCGGCTACGGCATAGAGAGGACCATCGACGAGGATCTCCGAGAGGGCCGGGTGGTGCTGGTCAACGGCTCAAGGGATTACCTCCGGCGGGCGCTGGGCCTCTACCCCGGCCTCAGTCCGGTCCTGGTCACCGCCGAGCCCAGCGTACTCAAGGCCCGCCTGGAGAAAAGGGCCCGCGAGGACGGGGACTCGATCCTGGGGCGGCTTCTCCGGACCGATGGGAGCTTTGACCTGGACACCGACGGCCTCCTGGTCATCGACAACTCGCGGAACCTCCGGGGGGCCACGGAGCGCTTCCTCGGCCACCTCAAGGGCCTTCTGGCCGCCGGCTGAGCCAGACCCCGCTGTCCACCGAGTCGATCCGCCGCCGGCCCGTCCCCAATATGCCCCCCACAAGACGGGAATCCACGCCGCCCCAGGCCAAACCCAGCCCCCCGGCACGACCCCTGTCCGCCGGCACAATCGGCCCACACCTGACGAGGCCACGGTGGCCCCAATGCCGGAACCCGCCACGCGGCCCAAGCCGCATGGCGGACATTCATTCACGCATGCCAGCCTAGACATCTGCCCGATCATGCCGCCTTTCCTTCAGCCCTATCGCAGACAAATGCCGACGCGCTCATCTTGGCGCCAAATAGCCGACAGCGGCTGGGCTCTTGCCGCTGGCAAGTCCGTCCATGGCTTTCTTATCCTGGGCAGCCAGGACATCCACCGACGTAATCTATTTTTTCACGAGACACAGCCAATTCTTCATGGTATTTTGTTCTGGCCTGCCCATTTTCTGAGCGTCCAATTCCAGTCACCAGCTCCAGGCGAGCCAGGTCTGTGTGAGTCTGGTTTGGCTTGGTTTCCATTTGCGCGGGTGGAATCACTTTGCCGTAAAGGCGACGGAATAAAGAGCAGACCCGTGGGCATCGGGCAAGCGATCATTGGCGAGATCAATGCCCGTGGTCTCCACAGCAGCCAGCAAACCGTTGACGTGCATTGAGGGGAAGTTTGGCGTTACGATCACGCCGAACGCTGGGCAGCAGCGGGCGTTCGATCGCGGCATCTTGCGCCCGCCGATGGATCAGGCCAAGTCAGGCATCATCGCCCGTTGTCCGCGGACGCTTCCCCTTTTGTCATGGGCCGTGATTGTCTCGGCTATCCATGGCTAGGCGCTCCGTTCCACATGTCCAGGCCGTATGCGACACGATGTCCTTGGCGCGATGGACATTGAGCCAAAGAAGGTACGACGGTAACGAACAAGGACAACCCATGAGCAGAAAAAAACCAAGTCTAGAGATGATATCGCCAAAAAAACACCAAAATACCTCAATGGCGGGATATCGGCCCTGGCAAGAGGGAAATAATAGTCAAAATTCGCCAAAATGCCACGGAAGGTGATGCCATGGCCCAATTCTCGCTTGGCGTAGACTTACAGACTGGGGATGGCGGCCTCATTCCCAAGGACATGGCGAAAGCAGCTAGAAGATGGATGCTAAGGGCCGCCAGGCAGGACCTGCCCGAGAGGCCCGGTTTCGCCTGGCCGCCATGTACAACTCAGGGGAAGGCCTGCCTCAGGACATGGGCAAGGCATTCAAAAGGTTCCGGCGGGCCACCCTGCTTGGCCATGCGGACTCGCAATGCCAGGCCGCGGCCATGTACCTGGCTGGCCAGGGGGTGCCCCAGGACAAGGCCAGGGCCTCAAGACTGTTCAGGGGGGCCGCCGAGAATGCCAACACGGTGGCGCAGCATAACCTTGCCTGCCTTTATCTGTTGGGTGATGGCGTCCCGGTCGACAAGGCCGAGGCGATGAGATGGTTCCGCCTGGCCGCCGGGCAGGGCTTGTCCGACGCCCAGTATATTCTTGGCTACATGTATCTTGGGGGAGAGGCCGTCACGATGGACAAGGCCGAGGCCGAAATGTGGTTCCGTCTGGCGGCCGTCCAGGACCATAAACACGCAAAGAAAACAATAGATAAAATAAATTCTATGATTATTCAATCAAATTAATTGTTTTATTGATAAATATTCGCCTGACGGGATGGCTAAGGGAATCGTCTAGGCGTTGACCGGCCCCAAAAAAGGGGAAGCCAATGAAACCATTACAAATCGGAACTGTTTGAAATGGTCAGCGACTGGCCCCGGATCGCAAGCGGCTGAGGTCCTTCGTCGGCCATATCACCATGCACCGCCCGTCCAACCTGCCCGTGTCGGCCATTTGCCAACATTATGACGGGGCATCATCTTGGGCGGAAAGCCAAATGCATGACCTCGCCAAGGCATCGATTTTGCGGCCATGAGGGCTTTTCTCAATTTCATAAGGGATGATGGCTACGTTGCCAATGCGGTTCGCACCAAACAGAACGGTCACGACAGCCAATTTTCCACCAAGGGGCCGGGCTTCTCCACAAAAAAATCCACAAGAAAAGCAACTCTTGGTTTAGCCAAAACGTTAACAATTCTTGTAGATTAAAACTTAAATATGCAGAAATTTATCTTTCTACATAAACACAGAAAAAATATTTAACAAAGATCTAACACAGGAAAATAATATAAACTTCTTATAAATGGAGCGGGAAACGGGGCTCGAACCCGCAACCTAAAGCTTGGAAGGCTTTCGCTCTAGCCAATTGAGCTATTCCCGCATTTTTTATTATATTTACCTATTAATCTATAGTAATTTATACCATCTTATGTATATATTTTTTATCAGGCTCGAACACACAAACTAAGGCCTGGAAAGCTTCAGCTCTGGCAAGTGATGAGCCATTACCATATTTTTTATATTTAACTATAAATTATGTATTTAAAATTACCCTATAATATATTTACATATTAAATCAAAATATTATTTATACCAAAATAACTATACTATAAGTGATTTTATAGTCCAAAAACCCATGGTGGATGAATTTCTGGTGGAGGGGGGAGGATTCGAACCTCCGAAGGCTTACGCCGGCAGATTTACAGTCTGCTCCCTTTGGCCACTTGGGTACCCCTCCAGGATGCCCTCGGCTTGGCCGGAAACCCGGCCAGCAAAGAGTGTTTTATAACTTTTTTCGGTTTCGTAGTCAAGATTTTTTTTGCCTTGCCGGCGTTGGTTTTCCCGGCCCCCTACCATGGCCAACTGTCGGGGCCAACCATGGGCCAGGACGGCTTGGACTGAAAGTTCCCTCAGTCCCTAACATACCACAATCATTGAAACACTATCCATTGACTATCCAAGCTGTCTAATTGTGGACTATCTGTCAGACTTATGCTACCAAGGCCATGTGTTTGCCCCGAATGGCCTGTTCCCCTGTGGGCGGCCGTCAAAGTAGTTGCCAATGGCCAAAGTTGGCGATATCATGGCTAGGCCGACGCTCTGGTAGTTGGACCCTAGGCAGCCAAAGGGACGGGCCAATTTTATGGGCCTGAACCATCCAGGAGGCAACATTGGATATGTCCCGGACTGCCGCCCCGGCCCAGGCTGGCCGTCAGGCATGAAGACTTATCCCAGACTACAAGTTTACAGCTTTGCGCATTTTTTACCAGTAGTATCAACAATATATATTGTTATCCTTCAAGCTTCGGCTTTTTTTTGCGCACCCAGGGACCAGACTTGGGCCTGACAGGCTATTAACCTGCCCCCGACCAAAGGATTTAGGTGAGATTGACCCATGGCTCCTCAGAACGGCAAAGGCAAGACCGAGGAAACCTTCGAGACCGGCCTTGAGAAGCTCAAGGCCATCGTCGATTCCCTGGAAAAATCAGACATTGGCCTGGATGAGGCCCTGGACGGCTTTGAGGAAGGCATACGGCTCAGCCGCAAGCTGTCAGACAAGCTTAGCCAGGCAGAAGCCCGCCTGGAGCGCCTGACCAGGAGCGCAGAGGGGCAGCCCGTGTCGACGCCCCTATCCGAAGAGGATCTGCTTCCCCCCGAGGAAGGGGAGGATGAGGACGAGTAGCCTGGGACCTCCTTCCCGCTGACTGGAGGAGGGACTATCACCTCGGGCCAGGACCCTGGGTTTTCTGGATGGAAGACGGCGAAGGCCACGGCCGCCGTGGCGGGGACGATGATGACTGAGGCCAAAATCCTGCGCTGGCGCGACCTTTGGGTCAGGCGCCTCAACCTGGGGCTGGAAAAGGCCATCTCTGGCCTGGCCGACAGGCAGCACCAGGCGATCGCCAACCTGCTGTCGGCCATGGGCCATACAATCCTGGGCGGGGGCAAACGCCTGAGGGCCCTTTTGACCCTGGCCGCGGCCGAGGCCGTGGGCGGCAAGGAAGCCTGGGCCTTCCCGGGGGCCCTGGCCGTCGAGATGGTCCACGCCTATTCTCTCATCCATGACGATTTGCCGGCCCTGGATAACGATGATTTGAGAAGGGGCCGCCCAACCTGCCATCTGGTCTTTGGCGAGGCCACGGCCATCCTGGCCGGGGACGCCCTCCAGTCGCTGGCCTTCGAGACCCTGGCCGGCGCCTCGGCGAAAGGGGACGCCGGAAAATGCCAGGAGGTGGCCCAGGCCATCCTGATTCTGGCCAAGGCCGTGGGCCCCTTGGGCATGGCCGGCGGCCAGGCCATGGACCTGGCCTTGGAGGGGCAAAACCCAGATATCCCCGAGGTCCTGTCCATGGAGGAAAAAAAGACCGGCTGTCTCCTGGGGGCCTGCCTGGCCATCGGGGCCACACTTGGCGGGGCCGACCCAAGGAACGTCTCCAGGCTCTCCGAGGTGGGGCGCCAGGCCGGCCTGGCCTTCCAGATTACGGACGATCTGCTCAACGTTAGCGGCGACCCATCAAAAATGGGCAAAAACGTCGGCACCGACGCCCAAAGCGGCAAAGCCTCGGCCACATCCGTCATGGGCCTGGCGGCAGCCAAAAAAAAAGCGGAATCCTTGGTCGACAAGACCATCGGCGACATCGGCCTTCTCGGATCGGAAAAGCTCGTGTGGCTCATGCGCTCCATCGTCGGGCGCTCCAGCTAGGCCACTGGACCCACGGTCCTTGGCGATGTACGGGGATGGACTTTGCTCTCCTTGATAAAAACACCCGCTGACATAAAGAAGCTGAGTCTGGCCGACCTGAAGGACCTGGCCGAGGAAATCCGCTCGCTCATGATCAAGGTGGTTGGCCAAAACGGCGGCCACCTGGCCTCGTCCCTTGGGGCGGTCGAGCTTGTCATCGCCCTCCATTACGTCTTCGAGGCCCCGGAGGACAAGATTGTCTTCGACGTGGGGCACCAGGCCTACGCCCACAAGCTCCTGACCGGCCGGGCCGATGATTTCCCCTCCCTGAGGCAGGAAGGTGGCCTGTCCGGCTTTCTTAGGCCTGAGGAAAGCGCCTTCGACGCCTTCATCTCAGGCCACTCCTCGACCTCCATCTCGGCCGCCCTGGGCCTGGCCTCGGCCAGGGACCAGCTGGGAGGGGACTACTCCGTCGTCGCCGTCATCGGCGACGGGGCCCTGACCGGCGGGATGGCCATGGAGGCCCTGAACCACGCCGGGGGACTCCAAAAAAACCTGCTGGTCGTCTACAACGACAACCGCATGTCCATCAGCCCCAACGTGGGGGCCCTGAGCCAATACCTGTCCCTAAAGCTGACAACCCAGGAACACGTCCTCTTGCGCCAGCGGGTCAAGAACATCCTGGAAAGGATCATGCCCCAGAAGGGCAACCGCCTCATCAAGCGCTTCCAGAGGGCCGAGGAATCCCTGAAGGCGTTCCTGGTTTCCCCGACCGCCTTTCTGGCCGCCTGGGGCTTCAAATACATCGGCCCCATAGACGGCCACGACCTGGGCCGGCTGGTCGGGACACTGAGGCAAATGCCGAACCTGATGCGCCCGGTCCTTCTGCACGTCATCACCACCAAGGGCAAAGGCTTTGCCCCGGCCGAGAAAAACCCCCTGGCCTTCCATGGGCTGGGACGCTCCAAGATTGCCCCAGCCGAGGAGCCTGGCGTCCAGGAGGCCGCCAAGTCCACCAAGACCTACACAGAGATCTTTGGCGACTTCCTGACGGAAGCGGCCGAAAAGGATGGCAGGATAAACGCCATCACCGCGGCCATGAGCCAGGGGACTGGCCTGGACAGGTTTTTCGTCCTCTACCCAGACCGGGCCTTTGACGTGGGCATCGCCGAGCAGCACGCCGTGACCTTCGCCGCCGGCCTGGCCGCCGCCGGCTTGAGGCCGGTAGTGGCCATTTACTCGACCTTCCTGCAGAGAGCCTTTGACCAGCTTTTCCATGACGTGGCCCTCCAGAACCTCCCGGTGGTTTTCGCCGTCGACCGGGCCGGCCTGGTGGGCGAGGACGGGCCGACCCACCACGGTGGTCTTGACTTGTCCTATCTCAGGCTTCTGCCCAACTTCACGGTCATGGCCCCTCGGGACGAGCACGAGCTCCGGCGGATGCTCTCCCTGGCCTTGACCCTGAAAGGCCCCTCGGCCATCCGCTACCCCAGGGGAGCGGTCAGCGGAAAGCCGGAGACGGATGGCCAGCCCCTGGAAGCCGGCCAGGCCGAGGTCATGCGCGAGGGCCAGGATCTGGCCATCCTGGCCATAGGCCAGACCGTATGGCCGGCCATGGAAGCCGCCGACAGACTTTTGGAGAGGGGCCTCGCGGCCATGGTCGTGAACATGCGCTTCGTCAAGCCCCTGGACCAAAAGGCCGTCGAAAAGGCGGCCCAAACCCGCCGTATAATCACGGCCGAGGAAAACGCCGTCGCCGGCGGCCTCAACGGGGCGGTCTGCGAGGCCCTGGCCAGGCTGGATCTCCCTGGACCCGTCAAGGTCAAGGCTATGGGCATGGGTGAGACCCACGTCCCGCACGCCAACCCTGGACGGCAGAGGGCCCTGTTGGGACTGGACGCCCCTGGCCTGGAAAAGGCGGCCTTGGAACTGCTTGGGAAAATTTCTAACTAAAAACGCTATATTTAAATGCTGTCTTATTGTTAAATAATATACTCATATCAATAATAGCACATATATTAAAACAAAATCATGCCTTAACCATTCGGTTATCTGGGGAAATCACCATTCACCACCCCCGCCTAAAGGCCTGGGCCCGTAAACACCCAGGTTGACCAGAGAAACACGTCGCTAACGGGCATAAGAACATGGGCCGGTAGTGTCACCGGCGGCCCCAGGGTGAACGCCAGTGGATTCTCAGGGTGGTCCTATGCGGCAAGAAGCCACCCCTGGCTTCCAAACTGGCGGTCTGTTCAAGGCCGTCGTGACCGATGGGAAGACTAACGAAGGACGAATCGGCCGGGTGGCCATCAGAGCTACTGGCCTCTACGGCATCAAAACCAGTCAAGGCATAACCATGACATCATACAAAAAACGTCATCGGCTGCAAAACGGTGACGTCCATGAATGTTCCATCAGGCCTGCTTCCCGCTGAAGAGAAGAGCGCCTTTCCTCCCCGGGCTGAAGCCCGGGGTATCCAGGCAGGAAGACGATGAGCGATACCCAAGAACCCAGGAAAGACGATCTGGCCCTTGACGAGCCGGTCTTGAAGGATGAAAACCAGTCACCCGAATCCCTTGGGAAAACCGAGCCTGGCTCCAACGGGAGTGGGAATGAGGAGAGGCCCGCCAGTACTGAAAAGCCTGCCCAGTCACCCACGGACCTGGCCGCCTCCAAGCCCGAGGATGGTGACGAGGTGGACAGCCCTGGGGAGGGAGGCCAGGATGGGCCTTTGCCCGAGGCAGCGGCCCCAAAATGCCGCTTCAACCCCAGGGCCTGGCTCCAGGCCTCCAGGCCCACCTTTTTCGTGGCCACCCTGGTCCCTTTGTTCTTGGGCTACTATGCTGCCCTTGGCTACCGCGGCGTCCAGGGCGGGACGGTAAAGTTCGCTCTGATCCTGATCGCCTCCTTTCTGGTCCACCTGGCCACGAATCTGGCCAACGACCTCTTCGACCACTCGCAGGGCGTGGACACGGATGAGACAATCGGCGGCTCCAGGGTCATCCAGGAAGGCCGCATAAGCCCTGGCCAAATCAAAATGGCCATAGGCCTGTGTTACCTGGTCGCCTTTGTCCTGGCCATCATAATAGTCAAAACAGACTGGATCCTGTGGTGCCTGGTCCTGTTCGCCGCCTTTTCCAGCTTCTTCTATGTCTGCCCGCCAATAAAATATGGGCACAGGGGACTAGGCGAGGTCTTTGTTTTCATAAACATGGGCCTTATCATGACCGTCGGCACCTACATGGCCATAACCGGCCATTTTGACCTGAAGCTCATCAGCCTGGCCCTGCCGGTGTCCCTGGGCGTGGCCGGCATTCTGTATTTCCAGAGCCTCCCGGAGATAGAGACCGACGCCAAGGCCGGAAAAAAGACCCTGGCCGTCAAGCTGGGCAAGGAAAGGGCCATCCTGGCCCAGTCGCTCTGGTGGCCCCTGATATGGGTCCTGATGGTCAACCTTTACTTCTCCGAGCTGGTGGAATGGCCGGCCCTGCTCTGCCTGGTTACCTTTCCCCTCCACTGGCTGGTCATGCGCCGGCTCCGCAAGGCCGACGATTGGCTGAAACTCGACAAATACGGCATCATCGTGAGGCTGATGTACCTGATAAACGGCATTTTGCTTATTGGCGGCCTTTGCTCCCTTTCGATAGGGCCCAAGGCCCAGCCGACTATCCCCGACCGCCCGGCAGCCGCCGCTACCTCCTCCAAGCCGGTGCCAGCCCCGGCCGTGGAAGAAGCTGAAGAAGAGCCTGCGACGCCAGATCCCGAGACACTGGCCGGACCTACGGCTGCCCCCCAGGGCTCCCAGGCCGAACAGCCGGCGGCTCCACAGGAGCCACAGGCCACCCCTGACCAGGCCGAACAGCCGGCGGCTCACCAGGAGGCTCAGCCATCCCCCGTTCAGGCCGAAGAGCCGTCGCCTCCCCAGCCCTCCTCAGACCAGGCCGAACTGCCTGGAGTCCCACCCGCGCCTGATGACCAAGCCCAGCCCTCTCCCGATCAGGCCGGACCAGAGGACCAGCCATCCGCTGGACCAGGGGTCCCGGATGCGCCGCCAACGGCCACGACTGTCGTGCCGCAAACCCTACCCGAACTGGCCGACCCGCCTCCACCGCCGGCGGCTCCGCCTCTGGCCCCCAGGACAACCAAGGTGCCACAGGCCTTATACCTGACCACGGTTCTTTTCGCCAGTAAGGAAACCCCATGTTAGCCGCTAATGCCAAGAACAACGCCGCCCAGATGGGGCGGCGTTGTTCTTGGGGAAGAACGCAATAATGGTCCTGATGAAACAGTCCAGACGTCAATTCCCAATCCAGTTTAGCAACCGGTTTTCATTGGCCCCATGGATTTGCTTCTATGGTATTGGCGACAAGTATTCCTTCAACGACCATGGGTACACCAAACAATAAAGGAGTCTAAATGGCTCCTTTTTTGTTTGGTGTACCCATGGTGCGATCCGTTTCCGGACTACAAGTATGATGCCATGTTTGAGGTCAGTAAGGTCGGCTTGATTGCCTGGGCTGCTTGGTCAACAAACAGCCCAGGCTGCGTCGATTAATCACGCCAGTACCTTGTTTTTCTTGGAATTTCGGGCAAAGTCGGCTCAATTTACTTATGATGAGACAGTTTACTCGAGGTATCTTCACCAGACAAATCAAGAAAAACAAGGTACTAGGGATGTTTTCTATCTGCCAGTAGGCTCTGGGAGGATTAACATGATGGCATCTGACCCGGACTGTCGTGCCTGGCCCTCGATGAGTTTCCTGGAGGCTGTCGTTGAATAAATTATCGAGACTCAATCAGATAAATAATGTTACTTTAAATAATAATTTTATTTATTTTATATTTACTTATTTTATAAACCAATAATTGCTGACTGATACCTAATGTATTAGCACTTTTACTAATGTTGCCGTTGTTTAATTTTATAGCGGTTATTATTTTCTGTTTTTCATAATTTACCAAATCATCCTTCAGGGAGTAGCCTTGGGGAAAACTATAGGCACCGGCCTGAGGCCCGCCCAGCCCGGACTGGGGATTCTGGAATGAGGGCAAGGACTGCAGATGCCGGCCCGACCTCTTCAGATGCCTGAGATCAAGGCTCTCGCCCTTTGGGACGAAGTTCAGGGAGCTCTCAAGGACGTGCTCCAGCTCACGGACGTTTCCGGGCCAGGTCCGTCCCTTAAGGTGCTGTAGAACACCCGAGTGGATGCCGGATATCTCGCGGCCCAACTTTCCGGCTATTTTTCCTGCAAAATGCGTCGTCAATTCCGGAATGTCCTCTGGACGCTCCCGCAAGGGCGGGATGACGACCTGTATGACCCCCAGGCGGTAGTACAGATCGGCCCTCAGTTTCAATTCGTCCACGAGCGTCCTGGGGTGTCCCCCAACGGCGCTTATGAACTTCACGTCCACCTTGTTCTCGACCAGTCCCCCCACCCTCCTGACCCGCTTGTCCTGGATGACCCTCAAGAGTTTGGCCTGGAGGGTTATGGGCATTGACTGGACCTCATCAAGGAATATGGTGCCCCCGGAAGCGTGCTCGAAAAGCCCTGACTTGTCCACCGCCCCAGTGAAGGCGCCCCTGGTCGTCCCAAACAGGAGTCCCTCCAAAAGAGGCTCGGGAATGGCCGAGCAGTTTATGGGCACGAACCTCTCCTTGGCCCTGGGGCTGTAATTGTGGATGGCCTGGGCAAAAAGATCCTTGCCGGTGCCGGTCTCCCCCACCAGCATGACCGGGCTAGGGCCGCTGGCCGCTATTTTGGACACCTCAACCGCCTCCCTGAAGATCGGGTTCTTGCCTATCAAATCCTTGAACTCGACCTTCTGGTCATGGAGCGCCAGGGGGACGACAGGTGATTCCGGCTCCCTGTCCTGGGCGACATACGAGTACAGGCTCGTGCAGTCAAGGCACATGCAGATGGCGCCGACCAGCTGGTCGGAGACGAACAGGGGGTAGGAATAATTCAATGTGGCCAGTTGCCTACCCCTGGCCGTCTTGTAATGCATGTAGCGCCCCAGGATTGGCTGTCCTGTCCTGATCGATTCGACCGTGGGGCTATCGGAGTCCTTGACCGAGTAAACCTCGCATATCCTGTAGCCCATGACCTCATCGAGATCGTTTTCATCCATTCTAGACATAAACTTATTGTAGTAACAAATTTTTTCCTCAGTGTCTATTATCAATACTCCCATAAATAATTCATCCAAAACTGGCCTTATATTTCCTAAAATACTTTGATACATATCAACACCTCATATGTTTATTTTTATATTTTTACCATATTTATTATGATATACATTATTTAATTAAATATATTGATTTATAAATAAAACAATAATTATATTTCTATATTCTTTGACTATTGCATAGACGCCAGCGGCCTTCCCAATCTTGCCCAACCTGAAACCAGCACCTTCGACCTCCTGCCTTAATCCTATTCAGAGATGGAAATACCAAAGGCCCGGCATCAAATCGTCCAATTGATGTCGGGCCTGGTTGTTTATGAGGACCGGAAAAACCGACCCCCTAAGTCATGCGGAGAGAGAGAGAGAGAGAGAGAGAGAGAGACTCTAGCATTTTGGCCAAATCCTCCAGAACAGGCATTAGTATCCATCCATTATACCAGTTGGCCCGTCATTTTAGGACCTTCTAAAAGAGACTGGGTGCTCCTAATCATTGGCATTTTCCCTGGCCAGGACACATGACAAATCTTTTTGTGATTTACAAATTTATTTTACAAATATTTTTGTATCTTCCCCGCCATCGCGACCCAAATCACCGTCAGAGACTCCCAATACCGACAAGGCAGGGTTTAAAACCAAAGCCAATGCGGGAGTTAGCCCATCGACGCATCTTGGCCGATCGTCATTTGGCGGTTGGTATAAATATTGCTTTTTAAAATTAACAAAGCTGTAAATGGATGGATACCTAAATCTGTAGAAATTTATTATAATTATAAATTAACTATATGATATCTATATCTTATTAAACTTATTTATAGACAGCTATAATTTAAACTATATATAATTTTTTACTATATTTTTTATTATATTAATATAGTTATAGATACAAATATTTTAAACATACTCTATATTTGGTCAAAACAGGCAAGCCAATTGGATTAAATCCAGCCTTGCCAAACCACCAACTGGCCCGAAAAGTCCACGGACGAAGGGGCCAACGCCCAAAATGGGCCTGGAGGAAACCATGAAGCGAGGGTTATTGGTCGAGGAGCTTAATTTCACTCCCAAATTGCAAATACTGAGCCAAGAACAGATGGAGCGGTTCCATCTGGCCACCCTTGAAATACTTGAGCGCCTGGGCGTGAGGCTGAACCACCCCAAGGGACTGGAGATGCTGGCCTCCGTCGGTTGCCAGGTCGACGGCACCCAGGTCCGTTTTCCGGCTGCCGTGGTCGAGAAGGCCCTGGGCCAGGCCCCCAAGAGGATCGTCTTAGGCGATCGGGACAACGGCCGCACGGTCCATCTGGAAGATCGCAGGACGTGGTACGGGCCGACCATCGACTGCATCAACTATCTTGACCCTGAGACCGGTGACCGCTCGCCTTGCGAAAGCAGGCACGTCAAGACCATGAGCCGTCTGTGCGACAAGCTGGGCACCTACACCTGGAACATGACCTTGGGACTGTGCGACGATCTGCCGCCCACCATGGCCGACAAGGTGGCCTCCAGGCTGGCCATGGAATTCTGCCGGAAGCCCACGGTCTGCTGCTGTGCCGATAGGCGTAGCCTCAACGAGATTTACGAGATGGCCGTGCTTTGCCAGGGAGGGGTCAAGGAATTCGAGCGAAACCCCTTCCTGCTTCACCTGGCCGATCCCACGAGCCCGCTCCTCTATTACGATCCGGTGGTGGAGAAGATCATCTTCTGCGCCGAGAAGAAGATCCCACTGATAAACTTTCCCGGCATCCAGGCCGGGGGGACCTCCCCGGCCACCTTGGCCGGGACCATAGTCCAGGCCAGCGCCGAGTCGCTGTCGGGGCTGGTCCTCCATCAGGCGGCCAACCCCGGGGCCCCCTTCATCTACGGGGCCTTCGCGACCATCATGGATCTGAGGACCACCGTCTTCTCCTACGGGGCCATCGAGTTGTCGATGATGGTCGGCGCGATGGCCCAGCTGAGCCAGTTCTACAGGCTGCCCTTCTTCGGGACGGCAGGCTGCACCGACTCACAGGTCGTGGACATCCAGGCCGGCGTCGAGGGGGCCATCCAGGATTTGGTGGCCGCAACCGTCGGCCAGGGCCTGGTCCACGACACCCACAGCTGGCTGGATCACGGCAGCACAGTCTCGCCCGCATATTTCGTCCTGGGCCATGAGATATTGGGCATGCTCGACAGGTTCATGGAAGGAATCCCCCTAAGCGAGGAGACGCTGGCCCTGGAGGTACTGAAAAACGTCGGCTCGGGCGGAAATTTCCTGAGGGAGCCACACACCCTCAAGCACTTCAAGCAATCATTCTATTCCAAGATTTTCGAGAGGGCCCATCACGAGAGCTGGAAAAACAAAGGGGGCAAGCTAATCGAGGAGCGACTGAGGGAAAGGACCATGGCCTTGATCGGCGAAACTGACGAACATCCCCTTGACCCGAAACTGGTGGCCGAACTCGATCAAAGGCAGGCCTCCTGGGCAAAATGGCATTGAAATGACGGGGGCCTGGAAGGTTAAGTCACCGCACCAGGCCCCTTGCCGCTCAAAGCGGCGTTAAAGAGACGTTTCATGACTGGCCAGGGCACCAGACAGCCGGCCGGGCAAATGTCTTTTTCTGGAGGACTCTGATGAGAAATTTCCTGGGTTCCGTGGATCGGGTCATCTTCGGGGGAACAGCCCTCATATACCTGGCCTTGTTCGTCTTCATCATCGGCGTGCCGAAGACCGCCGAGGCGGTAATAAAGAGCACCTTGGATTTCACCCTAAACCGCCTGGGCTGGATCTATCTCCTATCTTTCAGCATCATCCTCATATTTCTCCTGTTTCTGGCCTTCAGCAAGTACGGGCGGCTCAGGCTGGGCCCCCCGGATTCCAAGCCCGAGTACGGCCTGGCCAGCTGGGTGGGCATGCTCTACGGGGCCGGCCTCGGGGTGGGCCTGGTCTTCTTCGGCGTCAATGAGCCCATGTCGCACTTTTTTTACCCGCCACTGGCCGATCCCGAAACCGCTCGGGCGGCGACGGACGCCATGAGGATTTCCTTCTTCCACTGGGGCATCCACCCGTGGGCCATGTACACGGCCACGGGCCTGGCCATGGCCTATTTCCAGCACCGGAAGGGGCTTCCTGGCCGGATAAGCTCATCATTCGAGCCCATGCTGGGCCAAAAGGGCCTCAACGGCAACCTGGCCAAGGTCATCGACATTTTCGCCATGGTGGCTATTCTTTGCGGCGTGGCCACCTCCGTGGGCTTCGCCGGCAACCAGTTCGCCGCCGGCCTGGCCTACCAGTACGGGTTCAGCCAGTCCACCATCCTGGTGGCCGCGGCCATCATAATAATCAGCGTCCTTTCCACGGCCTCAGCCCTAAAGGGCGTGGCCAAGGGGATAAAGATAGTCAGCGACGGGAACATGATCATCGTCGTGGCGCTCATCGTCTTCGTCCTAGTCGCCGGCCCGACCATGTTCGAGTTCAACACCTTCTTTGAGACCCTGGGCAACTACATAACCCAGCTCCCGGCCATGAGCTTCTTCCTGGACGCCACTGGCACCGTGGCCGAGAAGGCCGGCTATAACTGGGTCGGCGGCTGGTCGGTCATGTACTTCGCCTGGTGGGTGGCCTTTGCCCCCTTCGTGGGCGGCTTCCTGTCCGATATCTCCAGGGGCCGGACCATCAGGGAGTTCATCCTGGCCTGCGTCTTCATTCCCTCGATTCTCTGCTTCATCTGGTTCACCTGCTACGGCGGCTCGGCCATCTTCATGACCATGGGCGGGACGATTCCGGAACCCGAGCAGATGGCCAGCAATTCCACGGCCTCACTATTCATTTTCCTGAAGGCCCTACCAATACCTACACTGAGCATAATCGTGGCCATGGCCCTGATAATCACCCTCATCGTCACTTCCGTCAACTCGGCCACCTACGTCATGGGCGTCATGTCCAGTGGGGCGTCGTCCAGCGGCGAGCCTTCCCTTGGCCTCAGGGGCTTCTGGGGAGCCTTCATGGCCATAAACGCCCTTCTTTTCCTTTGGGTCGGCGGCATGCAGGCCCTAAGAAATTCCTCCATGGTCGGGGCCTTGCCATTCATGATCATCCTGCTGCTGATGCTCTACAACATGATGCGCTCGATCGTCAAGGAACACGGGGAGTCCGCGAAGCCGGCCTAGCACCAGGCAGGAACACTCTTCCTCCAACCCGTTGCGAGCCGGGTCGGGCAAGGCCGGGGGATGGCCCCCGGCCTTGTTTTTGGCCAGGGTGGTCACTTGAAGGCCTGGTAGGCCGCGCCATCCTTGAAGAAGGTAAGAGAGGGCGCACCGCCGTCTGGGACGGACAGGGCGGCCCTGGCCTGACCCTTACCGTCGGCCAGGGCCAGGCCCTCGCCGTTTTTGTCCCTCCACAGGGCCACCCTGTCGCGGCCATCCGGATCCCTCATGATGAAGGTCGGCTCACCGGCCTGGCTAAGGGCCACGACGGCCCTTTCCCGGCCCTTCTGGTCGGCCAGGGTAAAGGACGGCAGGCCCTTGGCCGTCAGGGCCACCTGGACCTTGGCCGCCCCGTCGGCGTCGCGCAGCCAAACGTGTGGCTCGCCGTTTTCGCCCAGGCCCATCTCAAGCCGGTACTCGCCTTGCGAGTCAAGCATGAAGAGCCTTGGCTTGGATCTGACCAGGGTCAGGAGCAGCCGGGTCTTGCCCGCGTCATCGGTCAACCGAAGTTCCCCGGTCGCGAGAATCCTGTCATCCTGGGCCCTGGCCTGGGACGCGCTGGCCATGGCCCAGAAGAGGGCCGCCCCCAGGAAGCCGGCCAAGGCCGAGAAGGCCAAAAACTTGGCGTTCCGAATTTTCATAGTGGCACCTGACTCCTAGCATGATGGCATTTCGCCTTAAGTTGATCTCCAAGGGAAAACTAGTTCCAAAACTGTTCTTCATTGAACAAACTATACGCCACCACGATGTCACGGGTCAACTTGCTCCAGGGGCAAATGAGGTTTATTTCTGCTCAAGCGGCCATAATTTTGGATACGTTCGGTCCAAATTGACACGAAAAATGTGCCTGATAGCCTAATCCAGACGGGCCTGTGCCGCCGTGGAGGGAAGGACTCCCCTATCACTCCGTCTTGGGCGGCCATTGCTTTATTTACGGGCCCGCATCGGCTTTCGACATATTTTGCCCCTCGTTTTCCCCATCAAGATATTTTGTCCGGCCCTAGCCCCCGCCGTCAGCTGACGGATCCAGGAAAAGCCTTTTTTGGGGGCACTGATAGTCAATAATTTTGGACCTGATCGTTCGAGCTGAGTATATTTACATATTTTTGGCCAAAATTTAGGCTTTATCCAGGAAGCCTCGGGTGTTTTAACGGTTTAACGAACAGGACGTCGCCTGACAGCGGAAATGAGGCTGACATGCTACGAAATGCGGCTATTTAAAAGGGAATTTAAGAACCTACATTTTCATGTTTGTCATCTTCGTTGTAGGTTTAGGCTTTACAGTCCAGGGCGGCGTCTAAGCCAATATGTTGTATGGCCCCTAGGCCGACCCCGCCGGCAAAAATTGTTGCTATTAACTGAAACATGCCGTACTTTATTGACAATTCCTTTTCCAATATTGCTAACCTGTGCTGAAATTTTTCTTGACTCCAATCGAAAATCGGGTTAAACTTTTTGCGGTGGTTCACAAGATCTTGTGGAGGGCCTGGCAAGGTCTTCCACAAGATCCTGTGAAGATCCGCATGAATTTCATAAACCAGATGCTACAGATAATACCATACACACCCTTGAAATATGTTTTATTTCAAGGGTTTTGATGTCTTAAGAATATAAAATGGCATTATCTATGTCTTTGGGCTATAGTTTCTGGCTACTTTTCCGCTCTCAATGGCTCAAGGCTAGGAAGAAAAATTAAGAAACGGCTATAAGACTGAGGCTTTTCACCTGACCCCCTTGGAGCTGACTCTGAAGATTTTTTTGCTTTCTTGAAACTTGTTTTGTTTTAAGCATCAATGATTTTAATCTCTTTTAGCAAAAAGCCTATTTTTAAAACAATACCACTTAAACAAATTAATGTTTGAGGCTATGCTTTTATATTTAATGTTTTGGCGCGGTGTTTTCCAACCGCGATGGACTTGATTACGGCATGACAGGTTCAATCATATAATTGCGCCAGTATCTTGTTTTTCTTGATTTGTCTGGTGACGATACCTCGGACTAAACTGTCTGTTCATAAGTAAATTGAGCCGACTTTGCCCGACATTCCAAGAAAAAACGAGGTACTAGAACCCTTGAAAGTCGATTTTGGGGAATCTCGGTTAAATTTGGAATTTACCCTAAGCCCGCCTTTGCCTTATTAGCAATCCAAAATTGTATTTCGCGGCTTGGCCAATTTTTATGAGTCGTCTTATGGTGTAAGCCATGTCTAGCAAGGCCATAACAAGTCACGAAATGTATCAAAATTGAAAAAGCAGCGAAGAAATACCAAGTGAGGATGATAAGCCAGCCTGTCGCCCCATTCGCCGTGGTCTTTACCGATGCCCCTTCCGGCGTCCACGGACATTGGTGCCCAACTGGCCCGGTACCATGTTTTTCTTGATTTGGCAGATGTAGGGACCTCAGACCAATCTAGTTAATCCACTGTTGGCTAAACGGCGATTTAGCCGACTTTACCAGACATTCCAAAAAAACAGCGGGTCCAGCATCTGACCCTGGCCTTGTGGCCCGTCCCTGGTGCCTGGCCAGGCTCCGGCCCTGTAGCTCTCCGACCCCTGGCTCTTTCGCGTCGATCACGGGCCAGCCATTGGCCTTTTCAAGGCCAGGCGGCCCCGTTTCCGCCAGATTCAGATGAGTATCTTTTTCTTGATTCAATAATCTCTAACTTCTATGACAAAAAGGAGAATATAGTCGAATGTCAGATCAAATACCGGCCATCAAAGACATCAGAAAACGCGATGGGCGAATGGTTTCCTTTATCCCACAAAAGATTACCTTGGCCATCGCCAAGGCTGGCCATGCCACCTCGGAATTTGGACCCGACGTGGCCGAGGATCTGACAATCAAGACCATACGCGAGGCCCTGGCCAGGCACGACGGCCAGGTCCTGGAGGTGGAGGCGGTCCAGGACATCGTGGAGGACGTCCTGATTGAGGGCAACTTCAAGGCCACGGCCAAGGCCTACATCCTCTACCGGGAACAAAGGGCCCAGCTGCGGGCCATGAAGAACGTCGATGACGGGCTCATGTCCACCTACCTTGACGGCCGGGACTGGAAGATTAGGGAGAACAGCAACATGCCTTTTTCGCTCCAGGGCATGAACTGCTACGTTTCCTCGGCCGTGACCAAGCGCTACTGGCTCCACCAGGTCTATCCGGCCCACGTCAGGGAGGCCCACAGCAAGGGCGACATCCACATCCACGATCTGAACCAGCTGGCCGTCTACTGCGTGGGCTGGGATCTGTCGGACCTCCTGATGGTTGGCTTCAAGGGCGTGGCCGGGAACGTCGAGAGCGGACCGCCCAAGCACCTGCGCACGGCCCTGGGGCAGCTCTACAACTTCTTCTACACCCTCCAGGGCGAGTCGGCCGGGGCCCAGGCCATCTCCAACTTCGATACCCTTCTGGCCCCCTTCATCCGCTACGACAATCTCGACTACCACCAGATCTACCAGGCCGTCCAGGAATTCGTCTTTAACCTCAACATCCCGACTAGGGTGGGCTTCCAGACCCCCTTCACCAACCTGAGCCTCGATCTGTCCCCGCCCTCCTACTACAGGGATACCCCGGTGGTCATAGGGGGCAGGCACATGAAGGAGGTCTACGGCGATTTCCAGGCCGAGATGGATCTGCTGAACCGGGCCTTCGCCGAGGTGATGATGGACGGGGACAGCAAGGGCCGCATCTTCACCTTCCCCATCCCCACCTACAGCATCGTCAAGGACTTTGACTGGGACAACCCCGTCCTGGACAGCGTCTGGCGAATGACCGGCCGCTACGGCATCCCCTATTTCTCCAACTACGTCAACAGCGACCTCAACCCCGAGGACGCCCGCTCCATGTGCTGCCGCCTGCGCCTGGACACCAGGGAGCTGAAATTCAGGGGCGGCGGCCTCTTTGGGGCCAACCCCCTGACCGGCTCGGTGGGCGTGGTCACCCTGAACCTCCCACGCCTTGGCTACGAGTCGACCTCCAGGGAGGGCTTCTTCGCCCGCCTCGACAAGCTCGTGGATATATCCTGCGACAGCCTGATATTGAAGCGCAAGGCCCTGGAGAACTTCACCGACGATGGCCTGTATCCGTACTCCAGGTTCTACCTCAGGGACGTCAAGAGGAAGACCGGGAAGTACTGGAGCAACCACTTCTCGACCGTGGGGCTGACGGGCGCAAACGAGGCCTGCCTCAATTTCCTGAAGAAGGACATCTCCACCCCCGAGGGCCACGAGTTCGCCCTGGCGATTTTGAACCGCATCAGGGAACGCCTGGCCGGCTACCAGGAAAAGACCGGCTCGCTCTTCAACCTGGAGGCCACCCCGGCCGAGGGGACCTCATTCCGCCTGGCCAACATGGACTTTTCCCGCCACAAGGACATGGTCTTCGCCAACGGCCAGTTCGCCGGCTCCTCCGAGCAGGACCGGAAGGACTTCAGGCCCTTCTACACCAACTCCACCCATCTTCCGGTCAACCACACCACCGACATCTTTGACGTCCTCGACCACCAGGATCCGCTCCAGACCTGCTACACCGGGGGCACGGTCATCCACGGTTTCATCGGCGAGCAAATCTCCGACCCCGAGATCGTCAAGTCGCTGGTAAGGAAGATAACCTCCAACTACAGGCTGCCGTACTTCACCATCACCCCGACCTTCAGCATCTGCGCCCAGGACGGCTACCTGGTGGGCGAGCAGGCCGTCTGCCCCAAGTGCCACAGGCCCACGGACATCTACTCCCGGGTGGTCGGCTACTACAGGCCGGTCAGCCGCTGGAACGACGGCAAGCAGGCCGAGTTCAAGATGCGGACCACCTACACGGGCCTGAACAACGTCCACGACCACTCGCCCCAGCCGACCAAGCCGGCCCAGGACACGGCCGTGGCCTGGAAGGCCCCGTCCGTCACCCTCGTCCAGCAGCCTCGCCACCCCAGGGAGAACCCAATTGCGAATCGGGGGAATGCTGAAAACTTCAACGCTGGACTTTCCCTCTAGGCTAAGCTCGGTGGTCTTCACCCAGGGCTGCGACTTCCACTGCCCCTATTGCCACAACCCGGACCTGGCCCCGGCCGGCGACGGGACCGTCCCCGTAGCCTCCGTCCTTTCGTTTCTGGAAAGGAGGAAGGGAGTTCTGGACGCCGTTGTCCTCAGCGGCGGCGAGCCGACCCTCCAGGACGGCCTGGAAGGTTTCCTGGCCGGGGCCAAGGGCCTGGGGTACCTGGTCAAGCTGGACACCAACGGCTCCAGGCCCGCCGTGGTCGAGAAGCTGGCCAGGGCTGGCCTTCTGGACTACGTGGCCCTGGATCTCAAGGCCGCTCCCGACGAATACCCAGGTGAACTGGCCCCGGCCTGGCTCTCGGCCGGAGTCAGGGAAACCATGGCCTTCCTGAGGGACGGGGGCATCCCCGCCGAGTTCAGGACTACCTGCGTCCACCCATTCATCGGCCCAGACTCCATCCTGGCCCTGGCCAGGGCAGCCAGCGGCCGAGTCCCCCTGTATCTCCAGCGTTTTCGCCCGGAAAAGGTCCTGAACCCGGCTTTCATGGCCCTCCATCCCCGGCAGCCGGGGGAGGCCGAGATCGCCGGCTTCCAAAAGATCGCCCAGGATTTCCTGCCCTGCCATGTCCGATAGCGGCCCCGCCGGGAGCCCCAAGGCGGCCGACTTCCTCCCAAAAAATCCTTGACACCCATACCGGAAAATCGTAATATGCTTATGGCCTTGAATGGCGATAATTAGTATACTTAATTACTTTAATGCCATTAAATTTAATAACGCCAGTGTTTTGACCATGTCCTCTGCCCAATCGACTCCAGGGCCGAGTCTGGCAGGACGCCAAAAGGTTAACTTATCCATGTCCTTGGTAAGCTTTTCAGACGTGACCAGGTTCCACAACCGCCAGGACGTCCTCAGGGGCGTGACCCTCTCGATAGAGCCGGGAGAGCGCATCGGCCTGGTCGGCCGCAACGGGGCCGGCAAGACCACCATCATCCGCCTGATCATGGGCCAGGAGGCCCCAGACGGCGGCCAGGTATCCAGGGCCAAGGGCCTCCGGCTCGGCTACCTGCCCCAGGACATCATGGCCCAGGCCGACCAGGCCCTCCTGGGCATGGTCCTGGACACCGACCCCGAGTTCAGGAGGGTCGAGGGCGAGCTCAGGGAGATCGAGGAGAGGCTGGCCGCCACGGCGGGACTGTCCCAGGAAGAGCAGACGGCCCTGGCCGACCGCCACGGCCACCTCCTGGAACGCTTCGAGGCCATGGACGGCTGGGGCCGGGAGTCCGAGGCCAAGAAGGTCCTCTCGGGCCTCGGCTTCCAGGAAAGCGACTTCCAGAGAAGCCTCTCGGAATTTTCCGGGGGCTGGGTCATGCGGGCCGTCCTGGCCAGGCTCCTGGTGTCCAAGCCAGGCCTGCTGGTCCTGGACGAGCCGACCAACCACCTGGACATCGACAGCCTCATGTGGCTGGAGGGCTATCTCAAGGGCTCGCCCTCGGCCCTCCTCCTGGTCTCCCACGACCGGGTCTTCCTGAACAACGTGGCCCAACGGATAGTCGAGCTGAGGCAGGGGCGGGCCGACTCCTATCCCGGCGACTATGACCAGTTCCTGGAGGAAAAGGCCAGACGCCTGGCCACCGAGTCCGCCGCCTACGCAAACCAGCAGGACCGCATAAGGCAGATGGAGAAATTCATAGAGCGCAACCGGGTCAGGGCCTCCACAGCCCGCCGGGCCCAGAGCCGTGTCAAGGCACTGGGGAAGATGGACCGCCTGTCCCAGCCCGACGACGGCACTGGCGGCTCCTTCAACCTCTCGCTACCAAGGGGCCGCCGGGGCCCGGACGTCGTGGCCGAGCTAAAAGGCGTCTCCAAGAGCTACGGCCGGACCAGGGTCTACGCGGACCTCTCCCTGACCCTCCTCAGGGGCGACCGCCTGGCCCTCGTGGGCCCCAACGGCCGGGGCAAATCGACCCTGGTCAAGCTCCTGGCCGGACTGACGGCACCCTCCTCCGGCCTCCTGAGACTGGGCCAGAACGTCGACCTGGGCTACTTCTCCCAGTTCCAGATGGAGAGCCTCAACCCTTGCCTCACCATCCTGGAGGAACTGGCCAAGGTGGCCGGGCACCTGACCCAGGGGCCCCTTCGGACCATCCTGGGGGGCTTCCTCTTCCACGGTGAGGACGTCTTCAAGAAGGTCTCGGTCCTCTCCGGCGGCGAGAAGACCAGGCTGGTCCTCTGCAAGATAATGATGTCCGCCCCCAACCTCCTCATAATGGACGAACCGACCAACCACCTTGACATCCCCGGCCGCCAGATGCTCGAGGACGCCCTGGACGACTACCCAGGGACCATGGTCCTCATCAGCCACGACCGCCACTTCATAAACAGGCTCTGCGACAAGATCGGCGTCATCGAGGACGGACGGCTGATCGTCCACCCCGGCGACTTCGACGACTACCAGCGCCTCTGGCTGTCCGACCCCTCGTCCATCTCCGGCCAGGACTCCCCCAGCCCCCTCTGGCAGGACGGGCCCGGGCCACAGGCTGGACCGGACAAGGCCGGGCCGGCCAAGGAAGGGCAGGACAAGGCCGAGCGCCCCGGCGGCAGGCACCAGGCCGCCCAGGACAGGAAAAGGCAGGCCGCCCTCAGGAGGCCCCTGGAGAAAAGGCTGGAGGAGACGGAAAGAAGGATTTCCGCGATAGCCGGGCGGACCGGCGAGCTGGAGGCCAGCCTCTGCGACAGGGCGGTCTACCAGGACGGCCGGAAGGCCAAGGATCTGAGGGTGGAGCTGGCAGGGCTGTACGAGGAGAAACGGGGCCTCGAGGCGGTCTGGGAGGAGACGGCCCTGGAACTGGAGACGGTTGCCAACGGCCAGGGCTAGGGGGGCCCGCCCCCCGCCGAGGGCCGGCATAATCTCAGGCCGGAAGCTGGACAACTGGATGTTTTGGGGTCGGTCAAGAGGGGGCCTGGGAAGTCTGGCGTCGGGGGCCGCTGCATCGTATAATAAGGGTGTCCGGGAAGCAATGGAGGTGTGTGATGAGGAGAACCATGGACATCGTTGACTGGAGCGACACCGAGACCCTACGCAAAAGGGGTATCGAGGCCTTGCGCAAGGAGCTTGGTCCCGTGGGCCTGGCCGCCTTCATGCGGCTCTTTGAGGGGGAAGGCGACAAGGCCGAGTCCAGAAAGCCAAGCCAAGACGATGGTCCCTGCGAGACCATCGAGGACCTGCAGCGGTTGCTGGACAAGAGGAAAAAATACTGAAGCCTTAGCAACCGTCAACAGCCCCCGCTGAGATTGCGCATACCGAGGGGGCTTTTTGTTTTTGAGGTCCAGGAGAAAATTCAAAGAAGGCCCCATGTGCGTTTGGGTCACGTTACCGTAGCTCCGCCGCCGCCGGGGTACTCCGTCACCCGGTCCAGAGAGCACGGGGCCTGCTCCGCCCGCCTATTTCTCCGTCCGCTATTTCTCAATTATATAACTTATTGATATCATTTATATTTTAAAAAAGGCCACTAAACCACCATCCTTTCTTCGAAAACAGCGCAGTGCCGATTGGTCCTGGGTACTGCGCCATGAGGACGAAGAACAGGTATCTTCACCTGCCAAATCTAGAAAGACAAGATGCTAGTTTCCTCTAGAATAATTTTGAGCAATTTATTGGCATTAATCTAATAAAATGTAGCGCTAGTAAACTATTAGCACTACATTAATAACTATATAAATATTAATTTCATAAATAACTAAAAATTTAGTTTTATTTATGGCAAACTTGCTAATGTTCCTAAAATTAGTGCTTGATCTTGCGTTGATGAATATAGAAATTCAGCAGCCTGCATTTCTGTTACTTGGCCATTACCCATAATTTCATAAATTGTCTTTATCATACCATCTCTATAAGCTAACCAGCTCCGTTGAGCATTACGAAGAATTTTTAAACATTGCTCTCCATTGCCATTATCATTATTACATAGATCTACTACTTTCTGATAATTTTCATTCAAAAAATTATCCCAATAACTGGCTGCTTCTGAGTAACAAGCAGTAAATTCTACATATTCAGTTGCATTATTTAAACAATGATCTATTCCAGTAGTAAATTGATTATCTTCTGCATATATATTATTACTAATATTTAATAAAAAAGTAACAGCTAAAATAGCGATAAAGATTTTATACATCACATTCTCCCTATAATTTTCCTTGCAAGGGCAATAGTTTTATGATATTTTATAAAAAAAATATATATCATAATCCATAATATTATTAATTTAAGATATGTCAAGTCGTCATCGTCCAACACCTCCATTGGCTTGATAATTTTTATGAGGAGATATCTTTTCTAATGTTGACGGGCAAGTAAAAACCGAGCTCCTTGGGTTCTGCTGCATTTAGCCTTGATAATTAGGTATAAGGATTGGTCATTTTTAGGTTTTTAGATGGACAGCAGTTCCATATGCCGCGGTCACTCCTTTGGGCCCAGGCCAGGTGACGCACCTTTTTGGGCCCAGGCCAGGTGACGCACCTTCAGCGGGCCATCACCCGGTGGGCCAGCGATGGCTTCCAGCATGACCCAGCCCAGTTTAGGGCAACGCGAGAGTCAGGCAAGTTCCGAGTCCGCGGCGATCCCGCACCCTGCCCCAAGCCACCAAAGGTCGACTAACGCCGGACCGTGGCCTTGCCCGTCGGCATCGAGGCCACACTAAGGCCACGACCTTGTCTACTGGAGGGCTGTCGCCCATATAATACTCATAATACCCATACTTGGATGCGAAGGCAAGCAGGATTTCCATGTCGCCTTTTCTCATTTTCCAATTTTTGGTCGCATCTATGTTTCGTTAACAAAATCTTGCCTGCTGGACAACTCGACCAAGGTGCGAGATAAAAGTTAGATATAGTCCACGAATGATCCGTTAAATTACATGCTATAGTGAGCGTAACAATAATATTTTACTATGTTTTATATTTAAATATAATTATATTCTAGCATAACAATTTTTAATTATTTTGCATATTATTTTAAGATATTTAATCAAAAGTTAATAAAAATGTACATGAATATAGATATCCTAAAGAATTTATTTGCAGTCTTATTATTGCTGGAAAGATAATTTCATAAAACCAGTCTACTCTAAAGACTTTCTTTTCATAGAATATCTAGCAAAAATGGCTATCTTTACTCTGAGCCAACGTTGGCTACGGAGATTAAGCCGAGATGCCGGCACCAGTCAAACAAGAAAAACAAGGCACTATGGAGGTTCCGGCCAGCCAGTGGTCAACTACCAGCGGCCACCAGGCGGTCGCCGCGGGCCTGGCGTCGCCGGCCCCATTTGCCGGGCAGGGCCGGTCCCTCAGAACCCGCACCTCGCGGCCAGGGCCTCGGCCACCCGCCTGGCCTCGGCGTCGGCGGCCAGGGCGTCGGCCAGGCTGCCCAGGCTCCCGGCCGGGATGGCGGCCAGGGTCGCCTCCACCAGGCCGGCGATGCCCGTGAAGGAAAGACGGCCCCCCAGGAAGGCGGCCACGGCGACCTCGTTGGCCCCGTTGAGGATGGCCGGGGCCGTCCCGCCAGCCCGGCCGGCCGCCTCGGCCAAGGCCAAGGCCCTGAAGGCCTTACGGTCGGGAGCCTCGAAGATGAGCGAGGGGGGGATGGAGCCGTCGGCGAAGACCTCGAAGTCGGGGTCCTTCCCGGCCAGGTCCGCCAGGGGCCAGCGGCCAGGATGGGAAAGGGCGTAGGCGATGGCCAGCCGCATGTCAGCAGGCCCCATCTGGGCCAGGACGGAGCCATCACTGAAGCCGGCCAGGGAGTGGACGTGGCTGCCGGGGTGGACCAGGACCTCTATCTGGTCATAGCCCAGCCCAAAGAGATGGTGGGCCTCGATGACCTCCAGGCCCTTGTTCATCATGGTGGCGCTGTCGCAGGAAATCTTGGGGCCCATGCGCCAGGTGGGGTGGGCCAGGGCCTGGGCGGCCGTGACCCTGGAAAGCTCCTCCAGGGACCGGCCGCGGAAGGGGCCGCCGGAGGCCGTCAGGACCAGGCGGCGGAGGCCGGGGTCCCTGAGCCGCCCCCCCAGGGCCTGGAAGATGGCCGAGTGCTCGCTGTCTACCGGGCTCAGCCGGTCCCCGGCCAGGGCCATCAGCAGATCGCCTGCCAGGACCAGGCTCTCCTTGTTGGCCAGGGCCACCCGCAGGCCCCTGGACAGGGCGGCCCAGGTCGGGACGAGGCCGGCCGCCCCCACCACGGCCGAGACGACCGTCCCGGCCCCGCTCTGGGCGGCCAGGTCAGCGAGGCCCTCCGGGCCGACCAGGACCTCGGGGCGGCCGGCCGGGCTGCCCATGAGGCCCAGCAGCTCGCCTCTCAGGGCCTGGCTGCCCACGGAGACGACGGCCGGACCGAACCGGCGGATCTGTCCGGCCAGGAGGGCCACGTTCCGGTGGGCGGAGAGGGCCACCACCCTCAGCCGGTCGGGGAAGGCGGCCGCCAGGGAGAGGACGGCTCGGCCGATGGAGCCGGTCGAGCCCAGGACGGCTATCTCCAGGGTCCGGGACATGGGGCGGCCGCTAGGGCTGGCTCAGCCAGAACACGTAATAGTAGACCGGGGGGAGGTTGAAGAGGATCGAGTCCAGGCGGTCCCAGAAGCCGCCGTGTCCGCCCAGGATGTTGGAGGTGTCCTTGACGCCCATGGCCCTCTTGAAGGCCGACTCGAAGAGATCCCCGAAGGTCCCCCACAGCCCCAGAAAGAGGCCCAGGGCCGCCAGTTCCCTCCAACCGGTGCCGACCAGGAACTTGTGGGACAGCCCCGCGGCCAGGGCCGCCGCCAGGCAGCCGCCCAGAAGGCCCGAGATGGTCTTGTTGGGGCTTATCTTGGGGCAGAGCTTGGGGCCCTTTAGCCGTGAGCCGACGTAGAAGGCCCCGGTGTCGGACATGGCCGTGACCAGAAGGACGAAGAGGAGCCACTTGCCGCCATGCTCGAACTGCTTCACGAGCATGATGAAGGAAAGATAGAAGGAAAGATAGACGTGGCCCAGGGCGTAGCGGCTGACCAGGTTCACCGAGACGCGGTCCTTCTCGGGGCTAAGGATGTGGAGGAAGTAGGCCGCCCCCAGGGAAAGGGCCACCGCCAGGCCCAGGGTCTGGCCGTCCGAGCCGTAGAAGGTGGCCCCGGCCAGGGTGGCGTAGAAGCCCAGGAGGGCCAGGACCAGGAGGCCCAGCCTCTCCCGGCCCAGAAGGTTGATGAAGAACTCGCCCCAGGCCATGCTGCCGACCATGGCCGCGAGGATCATCAGGAACACCTTGTTGTCCGCGAAGACGCACAGTACGGTCGGCACGACCAGGATCAGGGCCACTATCCAGCGGCTCGATTCGCCCTTCCTAAGTCGATCGGCTACGCTCACTCTTTCCTCCCATGGATTCGCGCCGCCGGCCCGCGGGAAGGGGGGCCCCCTTCCTCCCGGTCGCCGGCCGTCATTCCCCCATCGCCTGGCCCTGGTCGGCCCTGGCCATCCGGACGGCCCAGGAGGAGACCTTTTCTCGCTTTATGAAGGCAAAGCCGCGGCACCGGTACTCGTCCGGGGCGACCCTGGACAGGACCTCCTGGCCCCAGTAGATGCCCGACTCGGACTCCCAGGGCATCATGATGGCGTCCTCCACCAGCACGAAGAGGCCGAATATCGGCTCCGGCCCGTTGGAGATGGACTTCCACTCGGTGAAGGAGCGGCCCTGGGGCATGGGGGACACGTCGTAGCGGGTCTCGAAGTCCCTGGCGTCCTGGCCGGAGATGGACAGCTGGCTCTCGATGGTCCAGAGCCCGGGGGCGTGGACCACCAGGATCTGGCCCGTCTGCCGGTGGGGGGAATCCTCCCGGTCGCGGTAGATGCCCTCCATGGTCCAGAGCCCTGGCTCTAGCAGGTAGGTGTGCTGGTTGGCCACTCTCGCCTCCCCAAGTTTGGTTTCCGGCCCGTGGCCGGTCAGAGGTCGTCGCCCGTCGCGCCGGGGCCCAGAAGACGGCCAAGCCGGCCAAGGGAGGCCAGCTGGCGCGAGGCGTCGAGGCGCCCGGAGGCCAGGGCCAGCGCCAGCGCCCCGTGGGCCTCCTCTATCGCCCGGCGGCGACGGCAGACCAGGACCAGGTCGTGCCCGGCCTGGACGGCCTGGACGGCCGCCTCGCCGACCGGGAGGTTCCCGGCCACGGCGCCCATCTCCAGATCGTCCGAGAGGATGGGGCCGTCGAATGAAAGGCGGCCCCGCAGCATGGCCGCCGCGGCCCCGTGGAAGGTGGCCGGGCGGTCCAGCCCCAGGCCGGGGTAGAGGCAGTGGCTGGTCATGACCATGGGCAGCCCGGACGCGGCCAGCTCCCCGAAGGGCCTGAGATGCGGCGCCATGGCCTCCGGGCCCAGGCCTATGGACGGCAGGACCGAGTGGGGATCCTCCATGGCCGCCCCCAGGCCTGGAAAATGCTTGGCGCAGGTCAGGACGCCCGCCGCCCGGAAGCCCTCCATGAAGGCCCTGGCGCACCCGGCCACCAGGCCCGGGTCGGGACCGTAGGAACGGCCGGCCATTATGCCGCCCTCGACCTGGAGGTCCAGGACCGGGGCCAGGTTTAGGTTGAAGCCCAGAAGGGCCATCTCCCGGCCGGCCTCCAGGGCCATCTCGAAAATCCTACCTGGGCCCATCAGGGCCGCCATGGGGGCCGCCGGCAACTGGACGTGGGGCGGAGGGAGCCTCTTGACCAGCCCCCCCTCGCCATCGAGGGCCAAGAGGACGGGCCGCCCCAGGACCTCCAGGGCCCTGGCCCCAATCCTCGCCAGCTGTTCCCTCAGCTCGGGACCGCCGCCGGGCGGGTAGTTGCGCCTGAAGAAGACCAGCCCGGCGGGGCCGAAATCCTCCAAGAGCCCCAGGGGCTCCTGGAGGCCGTTCCCCTCCCAGCCTACGAGCATCAGGCTCCCGGCCCGTCCTTCCCATGACCCGGGGGCGTGAAAAGCCATCAGATTCTCCATTCCCTGAGCCCGGCCCTGAACAGGGCGGCCCGGTCGCCCGTACCCTGGCCGGGGAGGCCGGTGGCCAGGAAAAACACCTTGAGCCCGCCGGCCTGTGCCAGGGCCGCGTCGTGGGCCAGGCCGGCGAAGAGCCTGGCCCTCTCGCCGGCCAGGGCGGCCAGACGCCGGTTGAGGTACTCGAAGTCGCCCAGCCTGAGGCCGGGGTCGCCTATGGTCAGGACCAGGAGGCACTGGGCCCCCAGGAGGTTCTCTGGCGGATAGGCCCCCGAGGCCAGGGCCCGGTCCAGGGCCCTGCGGGCCCTGTCGGGGCCGCTGGCCTGGCCCAGCCCCCAGGCCAGGCGGCCGGGAAAGGCCAGCGCGGCCCTGAGGTCGGACGGGTCCAGGACCATCTCCATGGGCCGGGCCAGCACCTCGGCCAGGCCCTCGGCCAGGCCGGACACCAGATCGGCCAGGCGCTCCCTGGCCTCGAACACCCGGCCGCCCTGGACCAGGAGGCCCTGTCGGCTCCAGAGATCCACAGCCGCCCGGCTGGCCGCCAGGAGCCTTCGGAAGACGGGCCGCCAGCCGGACTGGGAGAGGCTGCCCCGGGAGACGACGGAGACCATCATGGGCGCCCTGTCGGGGGCTGGCAGGCACCCCAGGACGGAATCGACGAGCCTTCGGTCGGCGGCCGAGTCCAGGGAGCAGACCAGGACGGCGAAATCCAGGCCCGAGAGGGCCTCAAGCAGCCGGGACCGCTCCCCGGGGCCGATACCCTCGCCTGACTGGCCCTGGCGGGCCGGCTCGGCACCCAGGGCGATCAGGGCCAGGCCGGGCACTGCGGCGGCCCTCGCCAGGGCCCTCCGGCCCAGGCGCCCAATCCCCAGGAGGCCCACCGACGGGGCCATATTATCACTTTCCCCGCCCAAACTGAAGCCGATCTCCCCCATGGGGCATAGATTTCCAGGCCGGGATCTTTCCCTGCGTCGCGAAATTGTTCCGCGGACAGATTCACGCCTTGGAAAGGCCCCTGCCTTGAAGGCCACATGGCACCCAGAAAACGGAAACGCAATTCCTGCCTAGGGGAATCTGTCGTCCTGTGGGAAGGTGCCTGCAGCCTCAGTCGAAACTATCCTGTCGAAAATGTTGGCGCGCTTATCGGCACCGAGATTGCGTATTTCCAAGATTTTCCAAGACGGTCAGCCAATCGTGAAAATGGCCGCATTTGGCGCGAAGCACTGGCAAACCAATTTTCTCCGCTACCGCCGGGCCAGCGGTAGCTTTGTTATATTCAGGTATTTCTTTGAGAATACGCTTGGATGGGGCTGTATCCTTGCCGTCATTGATGAACTCAGGATTCTGGCCGCCGACCATGGATATCAGGTTTAGGATAGGCTTGTCATGTTCCAGATATTCCCACTCAAGTTGTCGCGGGTCAGCAAGAATTAGCGCCTCGAATTCATGCAACTGGACATAAGGAATAAAGCGACTGTCATTTATGTCGCTCGCCATAAAATTTTCGATGATTTCGACTTTTTTGTATGGATCAACTTGAAATCTGGCTTCATCGTAGCCTGGAAAGTCATCTGGCAGCGCATACAAATCGAACATGGTGGTAAAGCGACACTCATTTCCGTGATCTTCCTTCAACCAGGCCAAAATATCCTTTTTGGCCTTCCCATAGCTCAGCAGCCCCCCTCTATGCTCCTGGGCCGCGCGTCTGTTCTTGCCTGTCAGGACACAACGCTCATCAGCAAAAACGTTGTGGCCGGCTAGATACGGGGCAAGTACTTTTTTGGCGAAATTTAGCTCTGTCTTCCCTTCAGCGGTAATATGCAAGCGGATCATGGCTGGCCGCCAATCACGTTTTTTTCCCAAAGTTCGGAGAGACTGTAGCGGGCCAGCCAGTCTCCAAACTGTTCCGCATTGAGCGTTTTGAATATGGAACAGTGTCTCATGCGGTCGCGCTCGACTATTACCAAGTTTTGGAGGTCAAACTCGTCAATCAGACGGGTGGATTGAGTGCACAGGATCACTTGAGTATTCCTGGCGGCGGCTCTGACAAGTCCACCCAGTTCCGTGATGGCTGCCGGATGGAGTCCCAATTCCGGCTCGTCAAGGACAATGAGTCTGGGCAATAAATCTGGGGGCTGCAACGACAATGTCGCCAAGGCCATGAAACGCAAAGATCCATCGGATATCTGGTGCGGATCGAACAAATAACCACTACCGAAGGAATCCTTCCAATTTAGGCGGACATGTTCTTGGTTTCCAGGAATGGGTTCAAAATCAAAATCCTTAAATTGGGGCATGACACGCTGAATATGTCTGACGATACGGTTGTAATATTTTTTATAGGCGGAGTTATCCTTCAGCATCTTTAAAAAAGCCGCCAAATTGGAAGCGTCATGGCGTAAATACTTAGCATCGTCCACATAGTTGCGGTACCTTATTTTGGCGGTTTCCGATGTGTCATTAAATTGATATATACGAATGCGTGACAAAAAGTCATAAATAAGCCGGCCAGTTTCGTTTTCGTCATCAGCAAGAGTTGATTCACCTCTTTGACCTTTAGGCAGATAATAGCTCTCAGCCAGGACAGACGCCCCATATTCATCTTGAGGCAATGTCGCCGGCACGTTTTCCCCAACACGGTGGTACTGGCCAAAGCCAATTCTCTCAGAGCCCACAGAAAGCCCGTCAGGCAGGCCGCGCTTGAGAGTTACTTCATATCTGCTGATGCCTCCGTCATCAAATGAGGCGATGAAAGATATGTCATCTGTATTTTGAGGTCCATAATAAAGAAGCCGGCTGACACCCTGCTTCGCCACGAACTCCCCCAACTCTTGCCTGGCCAGAGATCGTGACATCTCAATGAAGGAAAGCAAGTTGCTCTTACCGGACCCATTGGCTCCCAATAAAACGGTGACATCCTCAAAGGGAACGAGCTGTCCCAAATCGCCATCGATGGATTTGAAGCCTTTGATGTGAAGCTGCCGTAGTTTCATGGTATCTTGACAGGGAAACACCTTGATTTCAGTCAAGGTCAAGGGAACAGACGCATTCCTCCCATCCCATTGGAAGGGCCAAAAGATCCCAAAGCACAACTGTAGCCACCTGCCCGTCTGGCCAGGAGGCGATTTTCGCTCAATCGACCAAGCGGACCCGAGACATAGCGGTGTTTATCGCCATGATGTCCCTTCCTATCCAAGATATTATAGGTATTGTCCAGGATACGGTCAAGAGCCCATAGTCTAGCGAACAGGGGAAAGAGCCAATAACGCCAAGTCTTCGCCGTGGCCGGAAACGTCGTTGGCGTTTCCACGCTTCAGACGGCGACAAGCGAGATTAAGGGCAAGAGGCCGACGTGAGACATGGGCTCCTGGATACTGCTTCCAGATGAACATCAGAATTTTGGAGGATGGCAACATATCTTTGCTTACGATACTGACAGACGACAAAGTCGCCAAGGGCTCAATCGCAAGGCGCGGGTCAGACTTGACGCCGAGCAAATATGAGCAAGGATATGGTGACGGCATTCCCCGACAAACCGTGTCCCCACCCATATGTCCTGTCTCCATTCACATGCATGCAGGAGTAGACGTACCGCATGATGAACGGAAAACGACCGGACGGCAAGTAAAATTTGGCCTAAGAAGAAAAATCTGGACAAGAATGCCGATGACGATCTGAGATGATCAGGATGATACTCCTTGCTGTAGCCCCTGAAAGCTCAAGCTATAAGTAAGCACTCCTTATGCGTCACGGGCACCAGGCCATTAAAAAGAGTTTGGCCTGTCAGAAAAACATCGATCTGGTACCGCCTGGGACTCGCAAAGATGAGACGTTCTGAAATCATTTGGTGATATACTGACTGTCGAAATGATTTGCAAAAAACGTCAGCGGTAGATCCGGATAAATGGTCGCATGACTAATCCGGCAATGTGCCGGCCGAGCTGACCGGAGTCGAGCCGGCGACTCACGCTGTCGCGGCGATGATCGGATCTGGCATTTTCAATTTCACCCCGTCCATGATGGCGACGGTCACTCGACCATCTTCCTGGCCTACAGGCAGGACGGACAGATCGGCCAAAATTAACTGACGTTTTGCCCATGCTCCGCCGCAAGGCGTCTATTGCGCAACGACCCAATCCTGGTGGCGACTCTGGCGTAAAGATGGTTCTCGCCCAAGTGCCCAACCAATTCGTCCGCCTCGCCCAAACCGTCGAGGCAATGGATGATGACTTTGGCATCGAGCAGATACCTCATTCCGGCCACCCGTTCACGCCATCTACGTCGCGGCTCCGCTCCATAGCCGCCAAAGACCTGCCCATCATCAAAGATTCCGAGCAGCCCAGCAAAACGCTTTTATTCCCTTGGCCCAAGCAGGATCGATCGTCAGACCTGCGCCCCAATGGCGGCCGGCGTCACCCGGCCATAATCCCGCCCATTCCGCATGGAGTCCCTTTTCTGGAAAACTTCTGCATATTAGACCCGTCAGCCAGTCCCCGAAGGGGACTTCCGCCTGGAATCCCCGCCCCCATGGGAAATTCCCCCGCCTACCCCGCTTCGGCGCAGGCCAGGCAGCGGCCGCAGCCACCCCCGCCTGGGCAGGGCGGCGAGGGCCGGCCCTGGCCGGCCAGACGTTCCTCCTCGGCCAGATAGGGCAGGCCCGCCCTGGGGGCCACGATCCGCCAGGGCCTGGGGCCCTCCCAGGGCCGGTGGGCCGGATGGCCCGGCCCGTAGCCTATGAGCCTGAGGGCCGGCCCGGGCCGGCCCCGGACGGCCATCAGGGCCCTCACCAGGAGGTGGCTCTCCGGCCCGCCCCTGGCCAGGAGGGCCTGGACGATGGTCCACTTGGGCGGGTCCAGCCGGACCTCGAGGCCGCCCAGCCTCCTGAGAAGGCCCTCGGCCAGCCGGCCGCTCCGCGCCAGGGTGGCCTCGTCCAGGACCGGCCGGCCCTCGAGGGGCGTGTGGGGCTTGGGGGTGAAGTTAGAGAGCGAGACGGCCAGGCGGGGCCCCCCGCGGCCTATCCTGACCGCCCTGGAGATCCTGCCCACCAGCTCCGCCAGGGCCTCGAGGTCCTCGCGCCTCTCGCCGGGGAGGCCGATCATGAAGTAGAGCTTCAGACGCCGGAGGCCGAAGGCGGAAAGGATCCTGACCGACTCCAGGATCTCCGGCTCGGACAGGTTCTTGTTGATGGAGTCCCTCAGGCCCTGGCTCCCGGCCTCGGGGGCCACGGCCAGGGCCCTGAGGCCGGCCAGGGAGAGGCGCCTGGCCAGGGGCTCGGTCAGGGCCGACAGCCGCATCGAGGAGACCCCGACGGAGGCCTCCCGCTCCCGGAGGCCCTCGAAGATGGCCCCCAGCTCCGGGTGGTCGGCCACGGCCGGGCTGACCAGCCCCACCCGGCCGCCCCTGGGCCTCATCGAGGCGGCCGCCCCGAGGACGGCCCCAGGGGACCAGGGCCGGTGGGGACGGTACAGGTGGCCGGCCAGACAGAAGCGGCAGCCCCAGGGGCAGCCGCGGCTGATCTCGACCAGGGTGGTCTCGGGAAACTCGGCCAGCGGGGTCAGGATGGGCGACGAGGGGGGCGTCTCCCCTGGGCCGAAGGGCCATTCCAGGAAGGCCGGCCTCACCGGGGCCGCCAGCCGCCAGCCTTCCGGGCCCTCGGGCAGGAGGCCGGGGGCCAGGGCCCCGGGCACCCTCGCCTGTATAAGGGCCAGCCTCTCCCCGTGGTCCAGGCCCGGAAACCCTGGTTCCCGGAAGCATTCCAGGAGCCTAGGCCATTGGGCCTCGCCCTCCCCGGCCAGGACCAGATCCACGAAGGGCATGACCGGCCAGGGGTTGGACCAGACGCCCACGCCGCCGGCCAGGACCATGGGCCCGCGGCCCCGCCGCCCCAGGCGCTCGACGGGCATCCCGGCCCGGTCCAGGAGGTCCAGGAGGAGCCAGTAGTCGTTTTCCAGCACCAGGGAGGCTGCTATGAGGTCAAAGCCGTCCAGGGGCCGGCGGCTCTCCAGGGACAGGGGCCGGCCCTGGGGCGGGTCAAGGGCGAAGAAGCGCTCGCCCAGGGCCGCCGGGCTCCCCGCCAGGAAGCGGTAGACCCACAGAAAGCCCAGGGACGACATGCCGGTGCGGTAGGAGCCAGGCCAGACCAGGGCCACGGAGAGGCGCCCCCCCCTCTCGCGCCGGACCGCCCCGGTCTCGGAGGCGGCCAGGGGGTCACTGGCCCGGGAGGGCCCCTTGCGGCCCGCCAATCAGTCGGCCTTGTTGATCATGAAGGAGGGGGTCTGGGGCGATCTGGCCTCCTCCACGCCCCGGGCCCCGGCCCCGATGGCCGGCCTGGCCGGCTGGACCAGGGTCCTGGGGCTCATGCTGCGGGAAAGGCCGCGGCCGCTGGGGTCGGCGATGCTGTTGGACTCGTACTTGCTGTGGCCGCCCGCCTGGGGCAGCCGGCCCATGGGGGCGGGGGAGAGGCGGACCACGCGCTTCTGCGGGGCGGCCCCTTGCCCCACCTGCTGGGGCCCGTGGATCTCCGGGCCGGGCCCCAGCCTGTCCACCCCGATCGCCTGGGGCGTCTGGTTCACGGCCATCGCCTCGGGGGCCAGGGCTATCTGGGGCTCGGGCTCGACCAGGAGGGTTATGGGCTCCTCCTCGTCCTCCCCCGGCCTGGCCTGCCCGGCGTCCTGGTCAAGGCCGGTGGCGATGACCGTCACCTTGAGGGTGCCGGCCTCCCGGAGGCTCTCGTCCTGGCTGTAGCCGCTGAAGACCCTCACCTCCGGCGAGGCCTGCTTGACCAGGTAGTCGTTTATGCCCTCGAACTCGGACAGCTTGATGTCGTCGGCGATGATGTTTATCAGGAGGAACTTGGCCCCCCGGATGGACTGGTTCTCCATCAGCGGGCAGGTGATGGCCATCTCCACGGCCCTGAGGCCCCGGCCCTCGCCGCTGGCCTGGCCGAAGCCCATGATGGCCCGGCCCTTGGCCGACAGGGCGCTGCGGATGTCGGCGAAGTCCAGGTGGATGTCGCCCGGCTTGAGGATCAGCTCGGTTATGCAGCTGACCGCCCGGTAGAGCACGTCGTCGGCCAGCTGCCGGCACTGCTTGAGGGAGCCGTCGGGCAGGGCCTCCTTGAGCTTGGCGTTGGAGATGGAGATCAGGGAGTTGCTGTGCCTCAGGAGGAGCTCCTGGGCCGGACGGGCCTTGCCCAGCCGATCCCGCTCGAAGTCGAACGGGAGGATGACCACCGAGACGATCAGGGGGGGCTTCTTGAGCTTTGAGAGGTGCTCGACCACCGCCGGCGCCCCGCCGGTGCCCGTGCCGCCGCCCAGGCCGGCGGTCACGAAGACTATGTGGCTGTCGGAGAGGAGCTTGGCTATCTCCTCCATGCTCTCCTCGGCCGCGACGCGGCCCACGGCCGGATCCCCCCCGGCCCCCAGGCCCTCGGTGCACTCGGCCCCTACCTGGATCTTGACGGGGGCAAGGCAGCGCTCAAGGTCGGCCACGTCGGTGTTGGCCGCGATCAGGGTCGGGCCGGACATGCCGGCCGAGACCATGTGGTTGATGGCGTTGTTGCCGCAGCCGCCGATGCCGAAGACCCTGATCTGGCAGAGAGCCTTGCGCGGATCCGTCGCCGTCCTTATCGAGTCAGTCATGGATTTTCTCCCGTGGGGTTATCGTGGCCGCCAGGGCCCCGGCCCAGGCCGGGTAAGGCTTGGGACTGTATTTGGCCGCTATTGGCCTGACTTTGGCAATACCGAGAAAGTGTATTTACCGCGCAATATGAACTGCCAATCCCAATTTCGCACAACTCTTTCGATGCTTTCACGTAGGCAGTCATGATAAAATTATCAGTATCCTATTATATCAAAGTAATCACAAAAACACAAGCAAAAAATATAAAACAAAACTGAATGGCCCATGTCTTCTGGGCCAGTTCGGCGAATCTAGGCCCATTGGGCCAAGCAACGCCAGGGCTGGACCCCAGGAGGCTTCGCCGCCCGGCCTCAGCCGAACATCTGCTTTATCCTGCCGAACAGGCGTCCCAGGGACCCCGCGCCGTGCTCGGTGGATCCCGTGAGCGGCAGGGAGGGGTCGCCTCGCTCCTGGGGCCCGTAGAGCAGGAGCCCGACCACGGTCGAGTACATGGGGTTGGCCACCGTCTCGGCCAGCCCGCCCACGTAGCTGGGGTAGCCGACCCGGATCTGGCGGTTGAAGTACTCCAGCCCCATCTCCGGGAGGCCCTTGAGGAGAGCCGTGCCGCCGGTCAGGACCACGTTGCGGACCACGTCGTCGAAGCCGCTCTGGGTCAGATTGTTGGAGAGATAGCCGAAGAGCTCCTCGACCCTCTTGCGGAGGATCTGGCAGACGCTGCTGACGCCTATGTTGACGGAGTTCAGGCCGTCGAGGCTGGGGACCTCTATCTCGTAGTCCTCGTCCACGAGGCCCTCGTGGCAGCAGCCGTGGGAGAGCTTCAGGATCTCGGCCGTCTCCAGGGAGATGTTCAGGCCCGTGGCCAGGTCGTGCGAGAGGGCGTCACCGCCCATGCCCACCTCGAAGATGTGGTGGATGGCCCCGTTGGCGAAGACGGCCAGGTCGCTGGTGCCCCCGCCTATGTCTATCAGGACCACTCCCTGCTGCTTCTCGGCCGGGGTCAGGACCGACTCGGCCGAGGCCACGGACTCCAGGAATATGTCGTCCACGTTCAAGCCGGCGTCCATGACGCACCGGGCCAGGTCTCTTAGGGCGTTGGAGGAGACGGTGAAGGCGTGGACGAAGACCTCCAGCCTGGTCCCGCCCATGCCGATGGGGTCGACGATGCCGACCCGGTCGTCGATGTGGAACTCCAGGGGCACCCTGGTGAGGATCTCGCAGTCGGAGGGCACCTGCATGACCATGGCCCCCTTGATGGCCCTCTCCATGTCGTCCCGGCCCACCGTCCCGTTGCGGATGGCGACCGATCCCTGGACCTTCCGGCCGTTTATGTGCTCGCCGGCGATGCCCACGTAGGCCGAGTCGATGTCGAAGCCAGACATGTCGGCGGCGTCGTCGACGGCCTTCCTGATGGCCTTCACCGTGTCGTTTATGTTGATGACCCGGCCCCGGGAAAGGCCGCTGGACGGGGCCACGCCCAGGCCCTTGATGTCAATGCCGCCGCCCTCGTTTACCGTGGCCACCAGGCAGCATATCTTGGTGGTCCCGACGTCCAAGGCCACTAACAGATCGTTTTTTTGGGCCATGTGTATGGTCTCCTCCCTTGTCTTGCTTTTTCCTAGACGGCTGGTTCCCGCCCGGGCCGCCCCAAGGCTTGGGCGTTTGGCGAGGGCCGTCCGCGATAGCTGACCGTGACCCTGGGGGGGGTCTCCAGGTTCACGTAGGCCAGTCCCACGTCCAGCTCCTCCTGCCTGAGGAAGGCCATGACCTTCCCCAGGCGCCAGAACTTCTTCTCGTAGCCCCCCAGGCCGACCTTGATCTCCAGGCCCGAGTGCCTGGTGAACAGCGTCAGGCCCCGGTCGTGGTCGAAATGGAACTCAGAGATGTTGGCCGTTCGGAACTCGTCCGTCCGCCCGTCGAGGACCTCGATGAGGGCGAAGAGCTCGCCGAGGGCGTCCTGGACCAGCGGCCCAGGGTTGAGGAGCTCGTCTATGGACAGCCCGCCGATGATCGGCAGATCCGACGTCTCCCCCGGGTCGAGCCGCTTGAAGGGGACGCCGGCCGCGTCGATGAAGTACAGGTGCTCGTAGCTGACTATGGCCCTGGGCCGGTACTCCGATATCTGGAGGCTCAGGCCGTCGGGCAGGGACTTGGCCAGCTCGGCCTTTTCCACCCAAGGAATCGATTTCAGTCTATTTTTAACAGCAGTCGTATCCAATGTCAAATTGTTTACGGCTTCATGCAGGCCGGCGGCCTCCAAAACCTCGGCCCTAGAAAGCTTAGACAGGCCAGTGACCAAAATAGATTGCGGCTGGACGGTAAAATAATTTGACTTGCTTACATACATTGAACCTATGAGCAACAAGACAGAGATAAAGGCCAGGACAAAAAATATGCCTACGCCTAAAAAGACCAATTTGGTGCCCCTTTTGATCACACTTCCCACTGATCGCCAGGGCCGGCCTACGGCCACGGGTGACCGGGCCTGGGACCGGGCCTTGGCCCTGGGTCTGCCCATGGCCCCGCCCCCCTGGCCAGGCCGGGTCCAGCGGGCCCCGGCGGCCGCGGCCGTCGGGGCCTTGGCCCTGGGCGGGAACCTTCTCCCATATGCCGTCTGGACTCGTCCCATGTTCTCCGGGCTGGCCAGGATCCCCCCTGGCCTGGGCTTGCGGCGGCCTCCCGGGGCCCGCCTAGATGAGGTCCAGGTCCCTCGCCGGCCCGGCGAGGGCCAGATCGAAGTCCCAGCGCCGGGCCGTCCTGGCCGGCCGGTCCCGGCGGGCCGGGGGCCCGCTCCCGAGGCCCGGGATATCCAGGGCCTGGCCCCTGGGGCCCACTATCCGCACCTCGGGCTCCAGCCAGAGGCCCGAGGCGAGAAAGACCCTCTCCCGGCACAGGCCGGCCAGCCGCAGCACCTGGTCGGCCGTGGCCGCCCCCCGGTTCAGGATGAAGTTGGCGTGCCCCGGGCTGACCTCGGCCCCGCCATCGGCCGCCCCCTTGAGGCCGCAGCGGTCGATGAGCCTCCCGGCCGACTCCCCGGGCGGGTTCCTGAAGAAGCAGCCCAGGCTCCGGCCACGGGGCTGGCCGGCCCGGTCGGCCAGGAACCGCCTCTCGGCCTCCCTGACCCTCCCGGGGTCAGAGCGGGCCAACGCGAGGCCCATCGAGGCGACGACCGAGCCCCCCAGGGCCCCGGGGAGGCCCAGGGAGCGGTAGGAGGGGGCCAGCTGGTCCCGGGAAAGCCGGACGGTCTCCCCGTCGGGGGCCACCAGCTCCAGGAAGTCCAGGAGATCGGCCAGGCCCCGGTCGGCCCGGCCGGCGTTCCCCATGGCCGCCCCGCCGGCCGTGCCCGGGAGCCCGGCGGCCATCTCCAGGCCGGAGAGGCCGGCCCTGCGGGCCATGTCCATCAGGACGGCGACCGGGGCCCCGGCCCCGGCCAGGAGCGTGGTCCCGGAGACTGAGGCCAGGGCCAGATCGCCGGCCGGCCTGACGACGGCCGCCTCAAGGCCCGCGTCGGGGAAGAGGATGTTGCTGGCCCCGCCCACGGGCAAGAAGGGCAGCCCCTCGTCCCGGAGGAACATCAGGAGCCTGGCCAGATCCTGGGCGCGGCGGGGCTCGACCAGGAGGGCCGGGCCGCCCAGGCCCATGGTCGAGAGATCCGCGAGGACGACCGTCCTGGCGGCAAGGCCCAGGGCCCGCCCGATGGCGGCGGCCGTCACTGGGAGCCTCGCGGCGCCGGGAGGGGTCATTTCCCGTCCCCCTCCCCGGAAAGCCCACCCAGGAGCTCCTCCCCGGCCTGCCAGATGTTCCCGGCCCCCAGGGTCATGACCACGTCCCCGGGCCGGAGGCGGCCCCTCAGCCTGGAGGCCAGGCCCGCCGCCGGCCCCAGGTACTCCACGCCCCGGTGGCCGTGGCTGGCGATGGCCCGGGCCAGGGCGGCGGCGTCCAGGCCCTCGACGGGGCTCTCCCCGGCCGCGTAGATGTCGGCCAGGAAGAGGAGGTCGGCCTCGTTGAAGGACCTGGCGAACTCGTCGAACAGGTCCCTGGTCCTAGTGTGGCGGTGGGGCTGGAAGAGGACCGTCTTGCGCCGGTCGGGGAAGCACTCGGCCAGGGTGGAGAGGGTGGCCCGTATCTCCGTGGGGTGGTGCCCGTAGTCGTCGATGAAGGTCACCCCGCCGGCCTGCCCCTTGAGCTCGAAGCGCCGGCCGACCCCCTTGAGGCCGGCGATGCCCGAGGCGATGACCTCCGGGGCCAGGCCCAGCTCCAGGCCGACGGCCGAGGCGGCCAGGGCGTTGAGGACGTTGTGGCGGCCGGGGATGTTGACGGTCATCCGCCCCAGGAACCGGCCCCTCCGGAGGAGGTCGAAGGAGTGCCCCCACTCGAGGGATCTGACGTCCCGGGCGGTCACGTCGGCCTGGGCCGAGAGCCCGTAGGTGACGAAGCGCTTCCTGACCCCGGGGACCAGGCCCTGGACCCGGGGATCGTCGAGGCACAGGACGGAGGCCCCGTAGAAGGGCACGCGGTTGATGAAGGTCAGGAAGGTCTCCTCGAGGTGGGCCATGTCCCGGTAGTAGTTCATGTGCTCCTGGTCGATGTTGGTGACCACGGCGAAGGTGGGCGAGAGCATCAGGAAGCTCCCGTCGCTCTCGTCGGCCTCGGCCACCAGGAACTCGCCCTGGCCCAGGCGGGCGTTGACCCCCAGGTTGTTTATCTTGCCGCCGATGACCAGGGTGGGATCCAGTCCGGCCTGGGTCAGGAGGATCCCCAGCAGGGAGCAGGTCGAGGTCTTGCCGTGCGACCCGGCCACGGCCACCGAGGTCTTGAGCCTCATCAGCTCGGCCAGCATCTCGGCCCGGGGGATGACC
The DNA here is from genome assembly GCA_031264145.1 of Deltaproteobacteria bacterium. Classification (GTDB taxonomy): domain Bacteria; phylum Desulfobacterota; class Desulfarculia; order Adiutricales; family Adiutricaceae; genus JAIRNQ01. The sequence continues at coordinate 18,584 of JAISEK010000076.1, read as the reverse complement.
GGGACCGAGAGGGCCCGGGCCCTCCCCACCTCCGGGTTGGACCCGGGGACGGCGCTCGAGACGACCACCACGTCGGCCCCGTCGGCCTGGTCGGCCCGGTGGCCGATGGAGATCTCGGCCCCCATGGAGGACAGGCGGGCCGTCTGGGCGCTCTCCTGCTGGTCGGAGCCGCTGACCTCGTGCCCCAGGTTCAAGAGGACCTCGGCGATGCCGCTCATGCCGATGCCGCCCACGCCCACGAAGTGGATGTGCCTCTTCCTATGGAACATCGCGCGCCCCCCTCCCTTCGCCGCCTATGAGCCCCAGGACCAGGGCGGCCATCCTGGGCCCGACCGCGGCGGCCCCGGCGGCCAGATCGCCCGCGCCGTCGGACATGGCCCGCAGCCTCCCGGGCTCGGCCAGAAGGGCCCCCACCGTCCCGGCCAGGGACCCGAGCCCCTCCTCCGGGACGACCAGGGCCAGGCCGGCCCTGGCCAGGGACCCGGCGTTGAGGGCCTGGTGGCCACCGGCCGAGGACGGGAGCGGCACCAGGATGGCCGGCAGCCTGGCCGCGGAGAGCTCGGCCAGCGTGAGGGCCCCGGCCCGGGAAATGGCCAGGCTGGCCCGCCGGTAGGCCCCGGCCATGTCCTGGACGAAGGGCAGGACCTCGGCCTGGACCCCAAGCCGCCCGTAGCCCTCCCGGACCTCGGCCTCCATCTCTGGGCCGGTCTGGTGGAGGAGCCTGAAGCGGGCCCCGGCCGCGAGGAGCCGCCCGGCCATGTCCAGGGCCGCGAGGTTGAGGCGCCTGGAGCCCTGGGAGCCGCCGACGACCAGGATGAGGGGATTCTCGCCGTCAACCAGGCGGGCTTCCCCGGCCAGGGCGGCGATCGGCCCGCGGACGGGGTTCCCGACCACCAGGCCCCGGCCGGGCCCGAGGCCGGCCAGGGCCTCGGGGAAGCCGGCCATGGCCAGGTCGGCCAGGCGCCCCAGCCAGCGGTTGGCCAGCCCCGGGACCGAGTTCTGCTCGTGGATGGCCAGGGGCAGGCCGAACATCTTGGCCGCCAGGCCCACGGGGCCGCAGACGTAGCCCCCGAAGGCCAGGCACAGGTCGGGCCTGAATTCCCTCACCAGGGAGACGGCCCCGACCATGGCCCGGACGAGGCCCGGGACGGCCCTGGCCGCCCCCAGGGGCCCGCGGCCGGCCAGGGCCGGGACCCGCAGGACCCGGCGCCTGAAGCCCAGGGGGTCCAGGACGTTGGCCTCGGCCGGACGGCCCGCCCCGACGAAGAGGATCTCGGCCCCCGGGGCCAGGGACAGGATCTCCTGGGCCACCGTGGCCGCCGGGACGACGTGGCCCCCGGTCCCGCCGGCGGCCACCAGTATCCTGGGCCGGCCGCTCACCTGGCCGCCGCCCCGGCCCTGGGCCTCGCGGGGGCCGCCTTGACGTAGGCGTTGCCGGTGTCCCTAAGGCTCTGGCTGTAGACGCCCAGGATGATGCCCATGGCCGCGCAGGAGACGACCATGCTGGAGCCGCCGTAGCTGAAGAACGGCAGCGGCAGCCCCTTGGCCGGGATGATGGAGAGGGCCACGCACATGTTGATGAAGGCCGGGACGACGACGCACAGGGTCATGCCGAGGGCCAGGTGGAAGCCGCTCACGGTCTTGGCCGACCTGGCCGTCATCATCCCCCGCCAGGCCAGGGCCAGGAAAAGGAGGCTCACCGCGCACACCCCGACGAGCCCCATCTCCTCGCCCACGACGGCGAAGATGTAGTCGGTGTGCGACTCGGGCAGGAAGAACATCTTCTGCTGGCCGTTGCCCGGCCAGACCCCGTGCCAGCCGCCGGAGGCGAAGGCGTAGAAGGAATGGATGATGTTGTAGCCGGTCTTCGTCGGGTCCTGCCAGGGGTCGTCCCAGGAGGTTATCCGGCTAATCCGGTAGCCGAAGGTGGCCACCAGCTCGTTGACCACCAGGACCAGGGGGCTCAGGCAGGCCAGGTGGGCCGTCCTGACCCCGCCGGCCACCATCATCAGGACGACGATGATCCCGATGACCACGGCCCCGCCCAGGTCCCGCTCGGCCACGATGAGGCCGCCGAAGATGACCATGATCAGGAGCGGCGCGCCCACCCCGTACCAGAACCGCCTCGACAGCTCGCCGTAGAAGCTGAAGTAGCGGGCCAGGACGATGGCCACGGCCAGCTTGGCCGCCTCCGACGGCTGGAAGGGGATGAAGGCCAGCCAGCGGCTGGCGCCCTTGACCTCCCTGGCCACCCCGGGGATCAGCATGATGACGAGCACCCCGACGGCCACCAGCCCCCAGAGCCAGGCGTAGCGGATCCAGACCCAGTAGGGGACCAGGAAGAGGCCGGCCGCGACCCCGAGCCCCACCAGGAGGTGCCAGAGCTGCTCGTAGTAGTAGTGGTAGGGGTCGTTGACCTCGAAGTTGCCCAGCGCGTAGCTGGCCGAGAGGAGCGTGGTCGTCCCCAGGCCCAGCAGGAGGATGAAGATGGCCAGCATGTGCGTGTCCACCGACCTCAGCAGGCCCGGCCGCCCGGCCGCCCTCCCCGATCCGGCGGCGGCCGCCGGGGCCGCCCTTTCCTCGCCGGCCATGGCTAGCTCCCTCCCCCGGGGCCCCGGCCGTTGCCGCCGGGCCCCTCCAGGGCCGGGGCCTGCCTCCTGACCTCGCTGGCGAAGGCCTCGCCCCGGTGCCGGTAGTCCCGGAACTGGTCGAAGCTGGCGCAGCCCGGGCTCAGGAGGACCGCGTCGCCGGGGGCGGCCGCCCCGATGGCAGCGGCCACGGCCTCGGGCAGGCCCTCGGCCCGCACGGTCTCGGTCTCGCCCGAAAGGGCCGCGTGGATCTTGTCCCGGCACTCGCCCATGACGATGAGGCGCTTGACGGACCTTCTCACGAGGGGGGCCAGGAGGCCGAAATCCAGGCCCTTGTCCCGGCCGCCCATGATGAGGATGACGGGCCGCCCGAGGCTCTCGATGGCGCTGGCCACGGCCCCGACGTTGGTGCCCTTGGAGTCGTCGACGAAGGTCACCCCGCCGTAGGTCCCGACCTCCTGGAGGCGGTGGTCGGAGGGGCTGAAGGAGGTGGCCGCGGCCAGGGCCAGGGCCGGGTCCACCCCGGCGGCCAGGCAGAGCCCGGCGGCGGCCATGACGTTGTCGGCGTTGTGGGCCCCGGCGAGCCTGAAGTCGGACCAGGGCCTGGCGGCCAGGGTCGCCCCGCCCTCGACCACCCTGATCTCGCCGTCGGCCAGATAGGCCCCGAAGTCGGGCCTCACGGACCGGGAGAAGCAGAAGCGCCGGGAATCGGGGGCCAGGTCCCTGACCAGGGGATCGTCGAGGTTCAGGACGGCCGTCTCGCCCGGCCCCTGGCGGTCGAAGATCCTCCTCTTGGCCGCGAGGTAGCCGCCCATGTCCCCATGGCGGTCCAGGTGGTCCGGGGAGAGGTTCAGGAAGGCCGCGGCCCGGGCCATGAACCTGGAGACCGTCTCCAGCTGGAAGCTCGAGACCTCCAGGACGGCGTACCTCAGGTCGCCCAGGCCGTCATTGAGGTAATCGAGGGCCAGGAGCGACAGCGGCCGGCCGATGTTCCCGCCGACGAAGGCCGGGACCGCCGCCCTGGAGAGGATGTGCCCGACCAGGGAGGTGACGGTGGTCTTGCCGTTGGAGCCGGTCACGGCCAGGATGGGGAGCGGCACGTGGCGGGAGGCCAGCTCCATCTCCCCGGCCACCTCCACCTTCTTCTCCCTGGCCATGGCCAGAAGGGGGTGGTCGACGGGGATGCCCGGCGAGGGGACCACCAGGTCGGGGCCTCCCCCGTAGCCCAGCATGATGAGGCCGAAGGCCCTCTCCTCGTCGATGAGGTTGACCCCCAGGGCGTCCATCTCCAGGGCCTCGGGGCCCAGCTCGCAGGCCCGGCGGCGCTCCGAGGCGATGACCTCGAAGCCCAGCCTGACCAGGAGCCTGGCCGCGGCCAGGCCCGAGAGCCCCAGGCCCATGACCAGGGCCTTGCGGGCCGGGCCCTTGGGCTTGGGCCAGTTCTGGCTCACCGCGCCCACCTCCAGGTGGCCGACCCGGCCCAGGAGCTGTTCGGCCGGCTGGGCCTGGCGGCCCCTCTCCAGGGCGGCCGCGGGCCCCGGGGTCCCCTGTCTCGGCCCGGGCGGGGCCGCGTCCGTGCGACGGCGTGGTTTCAATGCCATCCCCTCCTAGCGCAGCTTAAGGGTGGAAAGGCCGGCCAGGCTCAGGATGATGGCGATTATCCAGAACCGGACGATTATCTTGGGCTCTTCCCAGCCCTTGAGCTCGAAATGGTGGTGCAGCGGCGCCATCTTGAAGATCCTTCGCCCCTTGGTGGCCTTGAAGAAGCCGACCTGCATGATGACCGAGAGGGCCTCGATGACGAAGATCCCGCCCACCAGCAGGAGGAGGATCTCCTGCTTGACCACCAGGGCCGAGAGGCCCAGGGCCGCCCCCAGGGAGAGGGAGCCCACGTCCCCCAGGAAGATCTGGGCCGGGTAGGTGTTGAACCAGAGGAAGCCCAGGCCGGCCCCGATGAGGGAGGCCAGGATGACCGCCAGCTCGGCCGAGCCGGGGACGCTGGAGAGCTGGAGGTGCCTGGAGATGACCACGTTCCCGACGCAGTAGGCGAAGATCATGTAGGTCCCGCAGGCCATGATGATGGGCCCGATGGCCAGCCCGTCGAGGCCGTCGGTCAGGTTGCAGCTGTTGGAGCTGGCCACCAGCACGAGGGCCGCGAAGGGCACGTACAGACGGCCCAGGTCTATGGAGATGTCCTTGAGGCCCGGGATGGTCAGGACGGGCGCGAAGGCCGGCGACAGGAACAGGGCCCACCCGGCCACCAGCCCGAAGAGGGTCTGGAGGGCCAGCTTCTGGCGCCCGGTCAGGCCCTCGTTGCGGCGCCTCTTGACCTTGAGGAAGTCGTCGTGGAAGCCTATCAGGGCGAAGAGGAAGATGACCTCCCAGACCAGGTGGACCAGGGGGGAGCCCACGTCGGCCCACAGGAGGCAGGAGACGAAGGCCGAGGCTATGAGCATGACCCCGCCCATGGTCGGGGTGCCGCTCTTCTTGTGGTGGCCGGCCGGCCCGTCGGCGCGGATGAACTGCCTTATGTGGTAGCCCTTGATCCGCTCGATGAAGACGCGCCCCAGGGCCAGCCACAGGACCATGGAGGTCAGGGCCGCCAGGATGATCCTGAAGGTAATGTACCTGAAGACGTTGAAGAAGCTCGCCTGGTCCGACAGGCTGAGCAGAAGTTTGTACAGCATCCTTTCCGAATCCGCCCTCCCTGTGGGACTAAAAATGCGGTTTCCCCGCCCCTGCGCCCTGGCCCTCAGGGCCCTCCTCGGCCAGCTCCCGGACGGCCCGCTCCAGGCCGATGGCCCGGGAGCCCTTGACCAGCGTCACCGAGCCCCCCGGGGCCACCCGGTCCACCCAGGCGGCCGCCTCGGCCGGGGTCCCGAAGACGGCCAGGCCCTCCGGCCCCAGCCCCCCGGCGAGGGCCCCCCGGGCCACCTGCCCGGCCTGGTCGCCGACCAGGGCCAGCCAGGACAGCCCGGCCCTGGCGGCCATGAGCCCCGCCTCGAAGTGCCTCTCCCCGCTCCCGCCGCCCAGCTCCAGCATGTCGCCCAGGATGGCCCCGCGGGCGGCGAAGCCCGGGAGGGAGCCCAGGAAGGCCAGCGCCGCGGCCACGGAGGTGGGGTTGGCGTTGTAGCTGTCGTCGATCAGGCTCCGGCCCCCCCGGCCCCTGAGCATCCTGAGCCGCCCGGGGACGGGACGGGCCGAGGCCAGCCCCGGCCCGATGGCCAGGGCCGGGGCCCCGGCGGCCAGGGCCGCCGCCGCGGCCGCCGCCGCGTTCAGGGCGTTGTGTTCCCCGGGCAGCCTGAGGAGGGTCTCCACGGTCTGGCCCCCCGGCAGGCGGAGGGCCAGCTCCTGGCCCCCGGCGCCCAGGTCCCGGCGCCCGGCCAGGGCCACCCCCTGGTCCAGGAGGCCGGCCGCGGCCAGGGTCCCGGCCAGGCCAAAATAGGTCTTCCCCGCGGCCAGGTCCGCCGCCTGGGCCATCATGGGGCCGTCGCCGGCGTTGACCACGGCCACGGCCCCCGGCCCCAGGGCCGCGTAGAGCTCGCCCTTGGCCCGGGCCACGCCCTCGACCGAGCCGAAGGACTCCAGGTGGGCCTGGCCGGCCACCGTCACCAGGCCCACGTCGGGCCTGGCCATCCGGGCCAGGGCCGCTATCTCCCCGAAGCCGCTGGCCCCCAGCTCGGCCACCACCGTCGTGGTGCCCGCCCCCTGGGAGAGGAGGGTCAGGGGCAGGCCGACCTGGTTGTTGAAGTTCCCGGGGCTCAGCACAAGCGCGCCGGCCGGGCATTCCTGCCTGAGGATGGCCCCCAGGAGCTCCTTGACGGTGGTCTTCCCGACCGAGCCGGTCACGGCCACCACCCTGGCCCCGACCCTGTCCCTCACGGCCCGGGCCAGGAGCCCCAGGGCGGCCAGGGTGTCGGGGACCCTGATGAGCCGCCCCTCGTCCGCCGGCCCCCGGAAGCCCTCCCGGACCACGGCGGCCAGGGCCCCCCCGTCCAGGGCCGCGGGCACGAAGTCGTGCCCGTCGAGCCGCTCTCCCCGGAGGGCCACGAAGACAGCGCCCGGGCCGGCCAGGCGGCTGTCGGTGGCCACGGACCCCACCGGGGGGCCCTCCGGCCCGGCCGCGGCCCCCCGGAGGAAGGCGGCCACCTCGGCCAGCCGGAGCCCCAGGCTGGCCAGGCCCGGCCCGCTGGCCAGCCGGCCGCCGCCGTCGTCCCCGCCCATGGCCTAGGCCCGGCCCAGGCCGCGCAGGGCGGCCAGGGCCTCCTCGCGGTCGTCGAAATGTCTCTTCTCGGTCCCCACTATCTGGTAGTCCTCGTGCCCCTTGCCGGCTATCAGGAGGATGTCGCCCTCGTCCATCAGGGCGCAGGCGGCCCGGATGGCCCGGCCCCGGTCCGGCTCGACCAGGTAGGTCCCCGGCCCCCGCCCGTCCCCCCTGGCCCGCAGGCCCCCGAGGCCGGCCTCGGCGTCCCCGATGATGGCCATCGGGTCCTCCTGCCTGGGGTTGTCGGAGGTCAGGACCACCAGGTCGGCGAGCCGGCCGGCCTCCCTGGCCATCAGGGGGCGCTTGCCCCTGTCCCGGTCCCCGCCGCAGCCGAAGAGGCAGACCAGCCTCCCCGGGGCCAGGTCCCGGAGCGACCCCAGGGCGGCGGCCAGGGCCCCGGGGGTGTGGGCGTAGTCGACCAGGACCAGGAAGTCCCCGTTCGAGCCCACCCTCTCCAGGCGGCCCGGGGCCCCCCGGGAGCGGCACAGGGCCTCCCCCGCCGGCCCGGCGAAATCGACGCCGATCAGCTCGGCCACCGCCAGGGCCCCCAGGATGTTCTGGGCGTTGAAGGTCCCCAGGAGGGGCGACGTCACCCGCGCCGGGGCCCTCCCGAGCGTCGCGGTCATCTCGAGGCCTCCGCGCCCCAGCCTGAGGTCCCTGGCCCCCACGTCGGCCCCGGGCCCCAGGCCGTAGCCCAGGCTCCTGGGGCTCCCCGGCCCGGCCAGCTCCCCGAGGAGCCTGCGGCCGAAGGGGTCGTCGGAGCAGGCCGCCGCCCCCCTGGCCCCGGGCCGGAGCCTCTCGAGAAAGAGCCGGCGCTTGGCCAGGTAGTATTCCTCCAGGCCGGGATGGAAGTCCAGGTGGTCCCGGGAGAGGTTGGAGAAGAGGGCCGCGTCGAAGCCCAGCTCGCCCAGGCGGCCCAGCTCAAGGGCGTGGGAGGAGACCTCCATGACCACGGCCCGCATCCCCCCGTCGAGCATCCGCCGGAGGGTCCGCCACAGGAGGGGCCCCTCGGGCGTGGTGTTGGGGGCGGGCAGGGCGCGGCCGCCCCAGCGGTAGTCCACCGTGCCGATGACCCCGCAGGGGATCCCGGCCCCCGCCAGCATGTCCTCCAGGAGGTAGGAGATGGTGGTCTTCCCGTTCGTGCCGGTCAGGCCGATCGTCAGGAGACCCTCGTCGGGCTTCCCGTGGACCAGCCGGGCGGCCCGGCTGAGGACCCGCCTGATGTCCCCCCCGGGGACCAGGATCGCCGGGAGGCCATGCCGCGGGAGATCGCCGGCCGCCCCCTGGGCCATCAGGGCCACCGCGCCGGCCGCCCTGGCCCCGGGGATGAAGGCCCGCCCGTCGTCCCGGGCGCCGCTCAGGGCCGCGAACAGCCAGCCAGGCCCGACCTCGCGGCTGTCCTCGCTGAGGTCCAGGATCTCCGGGTCGCCGTCCCCCAGGACCTCGAGGCCCAGGCCCCTGGCCAGCCCGGAGAGCCTCATCGCCCGCGGGTCCCGAAGCGCACCCTGGCCGTCTGGCCCCGGGCCACGTTGGAGCCCATCAGGGGCTCCTGCTCGGCGGCCAGGCCGCTGCCATGGTACTCGACCTGCAGCCCGTAGGGGGCCAGCAGCTCGAAGACCTCGCGCTTGGAGAGGCCGGCCAGGTCGGGCATCAGGCCCGGCCCGTCGCCCTGGTCCACCGGGGCCACCCCCTGGGCCACCAGGGGCTCGGGCCGGTCGAAGACCAGCTCGCCGCCAGCTGGGCCGCCGTAGGAGGGGATCGGGCCGTCGCCCTGGTCGCCCTTGGGCAGGGCCACCCGCAGCTGGTAGGGCCTGGCGGCCGTGAGGAGGCCCGGGATCGACGGGTCCTGGTCGTCCAGGGATGGCCAGGCCGGGGGGGCGTCGTTGTCATGGGCCGGGACGTCCAGGAGCGGCAGGGCCTGCCCCATGATCTCCCGGAAGACCGGGGCGGCCACCTCGCCGCCGTAGTAGGCCGGCCAGGGCTCGTCCAGGATGACCAGGACGCACAGCTCGGGGTTGTCGTAGGGCGCGACCCCGACGAACGAGGCCACGTACTTGCCGGAGGAGTAGCCCTTGTCGCCGTCGGAGACCTTCTGGGCCGTGCCGGTCTTGCCGGACACAGGGTAGCCGGGCACCTCGGCCCGGTAGCCGGTGCCGCCCTTCTCCACGGCCATGCGCATCATGGCCATGACCTGCCTGGCGACCAGGGGCGAGACCGCGCGGCGGACTATCTGGGGCGGCCGGCTATCGATGACCTCGCCCCGGGCGTCCACGATCCTGGAGACGAGGTGCGGCCTCATCAGGATCCCGTCGTTGGAGAGCGAGCTGACGGCCATTATGAGCTGCAGGGCCGTGACCGAGAGGCCCTGGCCGAAGGCTATGTTGGCCGCGTCGACGACCACCCACTTGTTGGGCGGCCTGAGGCGCCCGGCCGACTCGCCGGCCGGGAAGCTCAGGCCCGTCTTCTGGCCGAAGCCGAACTTGGCCAGGTAGCCGTGCAGGCGCTGGGCGGCCAGGCGCTCCCCTATCTTGCTGGCGCCGATGTTGGAGGACTTCTGGACGATCTGGCTCACCGTCAGGTCCCCGTAGCTCCCGGTGTCTCGGATGACGTTGGAGGCGTCGATCTGGTAGACGCCGTTCTCGCAGAAGAAGACCGAGTCCGGGGTGACCAGGCGGTCCTCCAGGGCCGCGGCCACGGTGAAGACCTTGAAGGTGCTGCCCGGCTCCAGGGGATCGGTCAGGACCTTGTTCCTCCGGTCGGCCATCTCGGACTCGGAGTAGCGGTTGGGGTCGAAGGTCGGGTAGACGGCCGAGGCCAGGATCTCGCCCGTCCTGGGCCGCACGACCATGGCCATGCCGCTCTTGGCTCCGCGCTCGACCACGGCCCTGGAGATGGCCTTCTCGGCGATGTTCTGGATCCGCGAGTCCAGCGTCAGCACGACCGAGGCCCCCTGGGGCTGGTCCAGGATCTGCTCCGGCCGGTCCATGATGATCTGGCCGTGGCCGTCCCGCCTGACCCTGACCGAGTCGGGGGCGGTGGTCAGCATGTCGTTGAGGGCCAGCTCCAGGCCCTCCAGCCCGTAGCCGTCCTTGGCCACGAAGCCCAGGAAATGGGCGGCCAGGCTGCCGTTGGGGTAGTCGCGCCGGTACTCCTTCCTCAGGCCCACGCCCTTGATCCCCAGGGCCCTGACGGCCTCGGCCTCGGCCGGGCTCAGGTGGCGCTTGAGGTCGGCGCTCTGCCTGAGGTTCTCCATCCAGCTGGCCACGTCCTCGTAGTCCATGTCCAGGGCCGTCCAGAGCCTCACGAAGGCGTCCCCGACGTCGGCCAGGCTCCGGCGGTCGACGAAGACCGAGTCCACGGCCACCGAGGTGGCCAGCTTGGTGCCGTTGCGGTCGAAGATGTCGCCCCTGATGGAGCCCAGGCTGTAGCGCCTCACGGTCGACTGGCTGCCCAGCCGGGCCAGCTCATCCACGTGGACTATCTGGAGCCTGACCGCCTGGACTATGACGCAGAAGAAGCAGAAGACGAAGCAGCCCAATATGAAGTAGAGGGAGTTCCTGGCCCTTTCCTGTAACCCTTGAAGCTGCATCTCTCTGGCTCCTCGCCCCGTGGCCCCTTACCCAGGCCCCGCCTCCCTGGCGGGTCTCTTCCGGCCCCGCCGCGGCGGGCCTCAGCGGATGATGACTATCTGTCCCTCGGCCGGGCTGACCAGGCCCAGGGACTCCCTGGCCACCCTTTCCAGGTCATCGACCACGGTCAGCCGGGCCATCTCGGCCCTTTGGCGGCGGTTTTCCTCCAGCAGGGCCACCTTCCGGCTGGTCAGCCCCGAGACCTCCCGGCCCAGCCGGTCGTGCCTTATCTCCAGGCCGATCAGGGACAGCAGGAACAGGATCACTATCCCGTACAAGATGGTCAGCCTCATGAACCTCTTGACGGGCAGGTGGGTCGGCCTCTCCTCCGGGGCCACGTCCAGCAGGCTGTCCTCGTCCGTCGGGGCCTTCTGGGCCTTGCCCCGGTCCCTGGCCGCCCGCTCCAGCCTGGCCGCCCTCTGGGCGTCGCGCCAGGAAGGGGGGCCCCCGCCACGCTCGGCCTCCCTGGCCCGGCCCATGCGCCGCGACCCGCGCCCTTTACTTGAGAAAAGGCCCATGCTTGCCCCCAGAAAAAGTTAAGGTTCCCCTCAGACGGCCTCGGCCGCCCTGAGCCGGGCCGACCTGGCCCGGGGATTGGCCGCGATCTCCCCCGGGGAGGGCTTCACGGCCTTGCGCCTCAGGAGGCGCCAGCTCCCCTCATCCCGGAGGGCCACCTTGACCAGCCTGTCCTCCAGCGAGTGGAAGCTGATGACCGCCAGCCGCCCCCCCGCCGCCAGGCAGCCCCTGGCCCCGGCCAGGAAGGCCTCCAGCGACTCGATCTCCCGGTTAACGGCCAGCCTCAGGGCCATGAACATCCTGGTGGCCGGGTGGATCCGCCCGCCTCTCCGGCCCAGGGCCTCCTCGGCCAGGGCCGCCAGCTCCGCGGTGCCCCCGATGGGCCCGGCGGCCCTTCTCTCGGCCACCAGCCTGGCCAGACGCCTGGCCCCGCGCTCCTCGCCCAGGCGCCAGAAGGCCTCGGCCAGGGCCTCCTCGCCCCAGCCGCCCAGAACCTCGGCCGCCGTGGGCCCGCCCCCCTGGTCCAGCCGCATGTCCAGCGGCCCGTCCAGGGCGAAGGAGAAGCCCCGCCCGGCGGTCCCCAGCTGCCTGGAGTTGAGGCCCAGGTCCGCCAGGAGGCCGTCGGCCGGCCCCAGGCCGCTTTTTTCCAGAAAGGCCCCCAGGGCGGCGAAGTTGAGCCTCTCCAGCCTCAGCCGGGGGTCGCCCCCTCCCCAGGCCCGGGCCCACTCCAGGGGCTCGCCGTCGGCGTCCAGCCCCAGGAGGCGCCCGCCGGGGCCCAGACGCCCCAGGATGGCCCGGGCGTGCCCGCCGCCGCCCAGGGTCGCATCGACGTAGAGGCCGCCCGGCCGCACGGCCAGGGCCTCCAGGGTCTCGTCCAGGAGGACCGGCCGGTGCCCGAAGGCCCTGGACCAGCCGAAGCCTTCCCCGCGGCTGGCCTCCAGGGCCTCGCGCCAGCCGGCCGCCTGGCCGTCGGCCACCGGCGCCCTGGCCGCCGGCGGCCGCCCCGTCTTCCTCAGGGGCTTCTTGGCCGTCTTGGCCGCCCGGGCGCTCAAAACCGCGGGAGCCTGGGCTCGTCCCCGCCACCGCCGGGCGCCCGCCCGGCCTCGGCGGCCAGGGCCAGCTCCCAGGCCTCCCTGGCCCTTTCCTCCTGGGCCGCCAGCTCGGCCGGGTCCCAGATCTCGATCTTGTCGGCCACGCCCAGGACCGCCACCTCGGCGCCCAGCCCGGCCCGCTCCCGGTAGTAGGCGGAAATCAGGATGCGCCCGGAGCGGTCGACGTTGACCGGCTCGAGGTTGGCGAAGAAGAGCCTCTGGCCATCCTGCATGACCGAGGAGCCGGGGAAGCGCCTCTCGTCCCTCCAGCTCCCGACCAGCTCCTTCCAGCGCTCGTAGGAGTAGACGCTGAGGAACCTGGTGCCCGGGCAGAACCCCAGGTAGAGCCGGTCGGGGACGTCGGACTTCCTGAGCTCGTCGCGCAGCGCGCTGGGGAGCATGAGGCGGCCCTTGTCGTCCACCGCGTGCCCGTAGCGCCCGCTGAATATGATGGGGGAATCGGCCATGGCTTTTCCGTCCGGGAGGGCCCCAAAGGCCCCGCCCCGGGGAAGACTCAGCGATACCTGCCCGGCGCCGTGGCCGGGGGCCCCGATGCCGCCCCGGGCCGTCGGCCGGGCCTGGGGCGAAAGGAGTCCGCATTGTGACTTTACGCCATCTGCCCCCACCCGTCAAGGAAAAATTAACCAGTGTCCCATCGATTTTGGAGCCAGTCCCCCACTTTTACCCACTTTTGGGCCCCCCTGACCGTGCCACCCTCCAACATGGCCCCATGGCCCGGCCTCCCGGCACAAGATGTGGGCCCTGGCACCAGGGGGAAAAAAATCTCGGCCGCCCGGCCCCCAGGGGGACTGTCGTTCCAAATAGCGACGATTGTCCCCGCCCGGCCTGACCCCCGCCCGGCCCCGCCGCGTCCGCCCTCTGCTGGTCCCTGGCCAGGCCAGCCAAAATACGGCCCTTTCTCGGCTTCTGGCTCCACTATGGCCATTATATAAAAATAATGTTCAAAATCAAGTCTTAATTCACCTTATATTCTACAATCTTTTTCCAAATATCCAGCCAAGCCATAAATTACGCCTGGCTTGAAAGTCCAGACCGCCCAGCGGTCTCCATTGGTCAGGGGATGCCTCGCCCCCTGCCCCGCCAGCCAAGGACCTGGCCGACCCTCCTGGCCGCCGCATCCCAGCCTTTTCGGGCCCCTCCGTGCCCCTGAGGCCCCCATGATGGTCCCAGGCAAATCAGGCCCCAGGGACGCGGCCGAAATATCATTATGTATAAGTTATTTTTATAAATATAAGTTCTATTTAATATAAAATTTATATTTATATAAAGCAATAAAATTAAAATTATGAAACTTATTATATAATTACTAAAAATTACCAAAATATTACCAGCTACAAGCAAAATATTTTTTAATAAAATCAGTCATAAATCTTGACAACTCACTAAAAATTGGGATATAAATACCATCATACGTCGTCTGGCTAGTCCCAGACCCTTCCAACGACCAGACAAAAGCCCAGGGCCAGGAAGTCCCTTGGACGTCCGGCCGGACAATCCCCGGGGCTTCCACCTGGCCGGCCACCCCCCAGGCCTGGGGCTCAGCCCAAGACGTCCCCAGGCCTACCGGACGGCTCCCTGGAGGCCCTTCCATGTCATCATAAATTATTATTTTGCTATATTTATATGACTATTTTTTAATTACCTTATATGAAATATGAAGGCATAAAAGAGACTCATAATTGAAGTGCCTGCCGCCTCTCCCGCCGCCTCCAGGGGCCTAGACCCTGGCCCGACGCGCCAAGCCGAACCAGGGCCAACCTCCAGAAGCAGGGGCCTGGAAGGCCTCCCCGCCCTGGCCTCCGGCCTGACCTGGACGGCCAGGCCCCATGGCGCCGGCTTCCTGTCAGGCCCACGGACCAAGGAGGCATGACAGAAGGAGGACGACATTCCTGTCTTTGATCGGCACCAGAGAAATCATTTCAATAGTTTAAATGATAATTATATATATTACATGTATGGTTTATATACTATTTTTCTATCTAATATTATGTGTATTATCTATAAATTTTGCAATTAATTACAATTATATTAGTCAATATTTCATATAAATAATTATAACTAAATAATTTAGCATATAAAATGTATTTATTGATTTTTTTATCCCAAAACCCTCTTTATAATTGTGCTAGCCAGTGACAACGAGGACCATTGGGAACTACTTTGGAGGTGACAGAGATGATGAGAAGCAAGAGAGACTTTTCCGGGCACGCCTTTTCCTGGCCCTTGACCCTGGTGAGCTTTGTCCTCGCCGCCCTGCTCTGCCTGGTCTGCAGCAAGCCGGCCGAGGCGGAAATCATGTTCGGCGACCCCGACAGTCCACCAAGTTCCTATACCGGTACTTTGGCCACTGTCGACACAGTCGATCTCGGCACTGTCAACGGATTGACCCAATTTTCTGGCATTCCCGATCCTTTGGGCGGTCTTTCTGGTGTGATAATCAGAAATGATGGAACTGGGCCCCATGGAGTCTCCATCAATGGCGACAACGACACGTATTCCATTATCGGCGGGGTCAAGATCGATTCCATATCGCCAGGCTATTATATCGGGACGGGCAGTGGCAATTACGTCATCCTGAATGCTAATGCCTCCGTAGGCGTGCCTTGGGCCAACACGGGATCCATCTACGGCGGCATCTCATACACCTCCCAGGAGCAAGAGGTTGAAAACAACACGGTCGTGGTTAACGGAATCGTGGGCCGGAACGTGTACGGGGCCCTCGGCTTCGCCGAGAGCGGAATGACTGTTAGTGGCAACAAGGTAATCGTCAATCCTGGCGGCACCGTCAATGGGGCCGACCCTGAGGCCGGCAAGGTCGTCGGCGGCGTCATTTCCTACGCCTCAAGCCCTTCTGGATTTGTCGCCACCTCAGGCATCGTCTCGGATAATGACGTCACGGTCGGCCTCCTGGGCGGCTATGACGCCGATATCGCCATCAGGACGGTCATCGGCGGTCAGCATGACTCGGGCGACGGCGCCGAGGTCAACGCCAACACGGTCAGTATCCTCTCAGGCACGATCAGGGGGAACGTTTTCGGCGGCAAGATTACGGGGACAGGAAATCTGGATGGCAACAACGTGACAATCAGCGGGGGAACGTTCGGCCAAGACATCGTCGGTGGAGCGACAGGCACGGGAACCGTATCGGGCAATACCGTAGACATCGCCAACGGGATTTTCAACGGCGTCAGCCTGATCGTCGGCGGGTCCAACTCTTCCGGAGACGCGACCGGCAACAACGTTTCCATTGAAGGCAATCCAAACAACGCGATCACGGGAAATATCACCGTGAAAGGCGCTTACTCCGAGGGCACGGGCTTGGTCAAGGACAACTCGGCGACCGTCAAGAACGCCCAGGTGGCCCAAATAGTCGGGGCCCAGCAATGGTCGGCCTCAGGCACCCTGCAGGGAAACTCGGTGCTCCTGAACAACGTCGAGGTCTCCGGAAACGTCTATGGCGGCTGGGGACGGGATGACGCGATTGTCATCCAGGACAACAAAGTGACCATCGAGGGAGGAACCAATATAGTCCTTGGCAACATCTATGGAGGCTACCACGAGAATGGATCCTCATCGGCAACCGGTAACATAATTGAGATTCTCGGGGGAAACAATGACCTGCGCGGTTCGGTCATCGCCTATGGCGAGTTGAACATCAAAGGCGGAAACAATATCTTCGGGAGCACCGTCGGGACTGGCCTAACGGGCCAGGACATAACCATCTCCGGCGGCGACTCCACCTTCCAGGCCGACATGGCCGCGGCGGGCGGCCAAATCAACATCAACGACGCGACCGTGAGACTGGGCCATATAGGCATAAGCGCCGCGGGAGTCAACGTGAATGATGGAGGCATTTTGGACATAGGCATGTCAACTGTCACCATGACTGCCTCAAACATATCCTTTAACAATAACTCGATCCTGAAAATAGCCTATGATGGCACGGTTCAAGGGTTCATAGATGCCGGAAGTAGCGGCGGCGTGGGTTTCGCCGACGGCGCCAGAATCGATCTCAAGCCTGTGGCCGGCAACCCGACCTACTGGAAAGGCAAGGAGCTAATCAAAAACGCCGCCGCCATCTCCGGCCAGGGCCTTATCGGGTCAAGCTTCTATGAGTTTGAGGAATCATGCGGCGGTCACTGCCTCGCCGTCAAGGACAGGCTCTCCTTCGGGAAGGCCCTGGACGACATCTCGGGAAGGCTCCCGGTCAGGAAAACCCCAAACCTGGCCGCCGCCTTTGGGCTCATGGACAGGATCGAGGCCAGCGGCGAAAACGACGCCCTGGTCACCGATCTCATCGGCGCCATCCAGAACATGGAGACCCTGGACCCGCGCGAGGCCGAGCTGGCTCTCCGGCAACTCATAGGCGAGTCCGTGCTCAACGTCTCCTCCGGGGTGGCCAGCACGGCCCTGAGGACCCAAGGCGTGGTCCTGAACCGCCTGGACCGCATCAGGGAAATCGAGATTGACGACCTTACCCCACCGGCCGCCGGCAGCGGGTCCGAGCTAAACAGGATCTGGGTGGGCGGCTTCGGGGTCTTTGCCGACGCCAAGAACCGCGGCGACGTCTTCGGCTATGAGTACACCGGGGCCGGCTTCGCCATGGGCTATGACCGCAGGATCGACGCCGTCCCCGGCTTGCGGGTCGGCCTCTCCGCGTCCTTCGCCTCAGCCGATCTGGACAACAACGACGGCCGGACCAAGGCGGACCTCGACACCAACGGCCTCGGGGTCTACGGCAGCTACTCGCCGCAAAACGGGGTCGTCTTCCTCGACGCCAACGTGGCCTACGCCCACACGAAGAGCGAGTACACGACCAACCTGGTGACTGGCGGGATCAAGGACGGCTCCTTCGGCATCGACTCCTGGCAGTTCGGCCTGCGGGCAGGGGCAATCCTGCGGGCCGGATCCGTCCAGATCGTCCCCGGCCTGGGGGTCCGGTACGTGACCCTGAGCCAGGACGCCTGGAGCGAGGGCCTGCGGGCGGTGCCCGCCGGCACCGCCGTGGCCAACTCCTTCGCCAAGAAGACCGACCACCAGGTGGACATCCCCCTCCAGGTCAAGTTCAACTCCACCCTCGAGACCGAGACGACCCTGATTACCCCCGAGCTGCGCCTGGGCTGGACCTTCGCCGCCAAGAGGCCCGACAACGAGCTCAACGTGGGCTTCGTGGGCTCAACCCAGACGGCCAGAATCGTGGGCCTAAAGCCCCACGCCAACTCCCTCCAGGCCGGGGCGGGGCTCAAGGTCAACACCGGCGGGGCCCTGGACGTATTCCTGAACTACGACCTTGACGCCGCCAAGGACTACCGCGGCCACAACGGCTCGCTGGGCGTGGGCTTCGAGTTCTAGGTCTCTAGCCACTACCCCAATCGGACCAATGGACGAAAGGGTGGGGCGACGCTGCTGGTCGGCCCACCCTTTCGTTGTCCAAGAACCATATCTTGCCCACATGCTTGCCCATAGGCTCTCCAGAAGAATCCCCCAGTTATCCCCGGCCCATTTGAAACCATCCCGAGCCCGCCCCGCCCCGCCCCCCATGAAGCCATGACATCCAACTCAGTCCGAGGCCAGTCCTTATCCGCAAGGGGCCAGACCTTATGGGCCAGTGGTTTGAACTTAAGCGAGGCCTCAATCCCACAAAGCCATCCAGGATATCCTTGCCCGGCCAGGGAACCATAACCTATTTGCTCAATTAAGCTGCTCTATGTTTTCATCTGTTCCATGCCCTCAAAAGACCTGCCTGCGTCATGACTTCCCGCCATCTCCAGACAATACCTGCCCTGTACAGGCCTCTCGGCGGCGATCTTTGTATAGCCCTGAAGCGACCAAATTGACCGCTCAAGACCTTTGCCGGTCTTGGCAAGTCGATCCTGGGGCAAAACGAAATTAATTGTAGCTTTTTAGCTACATTGCAAAAAAAATTATTATATTTTTATTTTCAAGGATTTATCATTAAAATTACCCATTAAATTCAGGCTCTTTTATCATAAAGTGTAGCCAAAACTTGACAGACTATGCGGTATCTGTTATCAAACTCTACAAGTTATCTCTGGCTCCATCCATATGACTCATGACCGGGATGCCGCCGCATTCGACACTAGGCCGGGCCACGAACTGACCACGCCAAGCAAGGTCCAAACAACCCATTGAGTCGGGCATGGCCTTTGACATGTTTGCCCGGCCTCGCAATTACAAGATGCCCGTATACATTTCGCCTGAGTCCACAGCCTTAAACAACGGGGAAAGAGTCTTTCGGTTTCCGCTTCTTTACGAAACGCCACAAAAACGGGCTGCCGATTATTACAAATAGAAGCCCGTTCTGGAGGAGATGACAAAATGCCACAGTCTCTCTCTCTCTCTCTCTCTCTGGGAGGATGCTGCCGTAATTATAAGAATTCTGGTCCCTGGTCTTTTTCCGGCGACCGGGACAACGACTGTCAGGCCTAACGTCAAGTCACAGGCGATTTGATGT